>CAZLDK010000039.1:0-17017 GCA_964558285.1 uncultured Spirochaetaceae bacterium
CTTCCGGTAGCCGTCGCCCTCGCTGTCTGGGCCCTCATAATGATCACTGTTCCGATTCTCGGTTGGACCTTCGGCAATCGGGGTATACGGCTAGGGATCTCCCTCGGTGTTGTCGCCCAGGCCGCGACGGTAAGCCTCTTGCTCTTGCTTCGCACGCCTCATGGGTTTAACCCCTTCATTCTTTTCGCGATTCCGGTCTACGGCCTCGTGGTTGAGGTAATTGGTTCTAGGACCGGCATTCCCTTCGGTAGCTACTCGTATACCGAGGTGCTTAAACCGCAGATACTCCACGTTCCGTTGGTCATACCCTTGGCGTGGCTCATGATGATCCCGCCGTCCTGGGGCATCGCCGCCGCCCTTGCGCCGGAGGCCTCGATCTGGGTTCAGGCGCTCCTCGCCGGCGCAGCATTTATGGCCTGGGACCTCTTTCTGGACCCGCAGATGACACGGTGGAACTACTGGAGGTGGAAGGACCCGGGGGGCTACTTCGGCATCCCCTGGGTCAATTTCGCCGGCTGGTTCGCCACCGCCGCTCTGGTGACTCTGCTCCTGAGGCCGACCGACCTCCCGGTGGCGCCCCTTACCATCATCTACCTGTTTACCTGGTTTCTCCAGAGTGTCGGCCAAATCGTGTTCTGGAAGATGATTGGTCCGGGTCTCGTCGGAAGCGCGGTAATGGGTGCCCTGGCCTGGAGCGCCGCCACTATGGTCCTCTTCTGAGATTCCGGCCTCCGGTCTAAGACGCTCCGCGACCGCCGTTCAACCGACTTTTCCACCGAGCGAGGGTATTGAGCGCCTCGAGGGGCGTTATCTCCTCCAGTCGGAGGCTCCCGAGCTCTCCGATTACCATCTCACCTTCGGAGAAAAGCCCCTCTCCCGGCCCCCCTCGGTCGGCCGCCTCGGCTCCATCGATTGCCCCCCGGGGCTCCGGGGTAGCGGCGTCCTTGGACTCCTCGAGGATACGCCGGGCCCGGTCTACGACCGGCCCCGGAAGCCCCGCCATAGCGGCGACGTGAACCCCGTAAGAAGTCCCGGCGGGTCCGTCGGTCAGGTTGCGAGGAAACACCAGGCTCCCCCCCTCCTCGATCGCTTTGAGCGAGACGTTTCGGAGATGGGGATTCTCGATCAAGGTGAGCTCGTGAAAATGCGTCGCAAACAGCGTTCGACAGCGAAGCTGAGCGAGGAGGTATTCGAGGACCGCTTGGGCAAGGGCCCGGCCGTCTGCCGTCGTCGTCCCACGGCCCACCTCGTCCATGATAACCAAGGTGCGAGCCGAAGCGTTCCGGAGGATATTGGCCGTTTCCGTCATCTCTACCAAGAAGGTCGACTCCCCCCGGGCGAGATTGTCCGATGCACCGACCCTGCAGAAGACGCGGTCTACGGCGCCGATACGACACTCCGCGGCGGGCACAAAAGAGCCCATCTGCGCCATCACCGTTATCAACGCCGTCTGCCTGAGAACTGTCGACTTACCCGCCATATTTGGTCCCGTGACCAGCATGCAGGGTATCTCCGGAGTCAACGAAACAGTGTTGGGAACGAAGGTTCCGGCTTCGATGTGCGCCTCTACTACTGGGTGTCTCCCTTCGTGAATGTCGACCCTCCGAGTCGAGTCGACGGTCGGGCGGCTGTATCCGTTTCGAGTAGCCGCCCAGGAGAGGGACTGGAAGGCGTCGATTTCCGCCGCGACGACGGCACAACGCTGCAAGAGAGCGACCTTGGAATCAATCTCTGCGAGCACCCTGTCGAAGAGCCGGCCCTCGAGCTCGAGGGCCTCTTCCTGGGCCTCGTTGATCTTCGATTCCAGCTCCCCGAGGTGAACGGTCGTGTAGCGGACGACGTTGGAAAGGGTCTGACGCGGAACGAAGTAGTCGGGAACCAAGGCGCTCTGTTTTCTGGTAACCTCAAAGAAAAGCCCCAGAACACGATTCGACCGAATACGCAGAGAGGCAATACCACTGCGCTCCTGCTCGTCACGACCGTATTCGTCGAGGAGCTCTTGACGGTTGGCGTTCAAATCCCGAAGCTCGTCGAGTTGTTCGTCGAAACCCTCCCGGATAAGGTTTCCCTCGCTCTTGGACGTCGCCGGAGTCTCTACTACCGCAGCGTCGAGGTAAGCCAAGAGCCCTCCTAGGGCCACCTGATCCTCCGGCGGCACGGCTATCGGTAGCCCGTCGCTCCCGGCGAAAAGGTCGCAAAGCGCGAGGAAACGCCGAAGAGACTCCCGGATCGCGGCGATGTCCTTGCCGTGAGCCCGCCCTAGAGAAACCCGGGAGGCGAGACGCTCGAGATCCAAAAACCCCGAAAGAGTGCGGCGTACCTCGGAGAGCAGAAGCTGGTTTCGGTAGAGAAACTCGACCTTATCCTGCCGTTGCCGGATCCCGTCGGTGTCCTGCAAGGGTGACAGAATCCATCGCTTTAGAAGACGATGTCCGATCACCGTGCGGGTGTAATCCAAGACCGAGAGAAGGGTGTACCGCGAGGAACCGTCGACGCCGCTTCTGACCAGCTCCAAGTTGCGCTGTGTCGCCTCGTCGATTCCGACAACCGCGAGCTCCTCGAGACGAACCAAACTTCTCAGATGCGTAAGAGGGCGGCCAACGGACTCCTCGGCGTACTTCAAAAGCACACCGCAGGCGGCGACCTCCGGGTCATCGTTCTCCACCCCGAAGCCCCGGAGTGTGGCAACGCCGAGGGCTCTCTTAAGCCCCGAGAGGCCCTCCCGGAGGTCGAAGCTCCAGTCAGGGAAGCGATTGGTCAGAAGCGGAAGCTCCTTTATGACGAAGCGGAGCTCCTTCGGCCCATCTCCGAGAAGCGATTCTTGTACCAGAAGCTCTCGAGGAGAAAAGGTAGCAACATCCCGCCGCACCTCCTCGACGGCACGGCTCAGGTCGAAACGACGAAAGAATATCTCTCCGGTGGATACCTCGAGAAAGGCGGAGTAACAGATCTCCGAACGGCAGTAGAGCGCCATCAGGTAGTTGTGCTCCCCGTCGGAGAGAAACTCCTCCTCCATCGCGGTCCCCGGGGTGACCACCTCTACCACGCCCCGCTCCGCTATACCGCGTCCCCCCTCCGGGAGCTTGAGCTGCTCGCAGATGGCGACTTTACGTCCGGCGTCCAGGAGACGTCGGACGTAGGTAGAGGCGGCGTGGTGGGGTACACCGCACATCGGGATGCCTTGCCTCTGAGTCAGGGTGATTCCAAGGATTGGCGCGGCGTCTTCGGCATCTTTACGAAACATCTCGTAGAAGTCGCCAAGCCGAAAGAAGAGAATGGCGTCGGGGTACTGCCCCTTTATCCGGGAGTACTGCTCCATCAAAGGCGTCGACGTTGCCAACCGCCGCCTCCTAAGACTCGAGTTCGCGCAACCTCTCGACGACCGGTTCGGTTATGTCGACCGCAGGGGACCACCACTGGATGCCGTCGTGTTCACTCGAAAGGACAACCGTATAGCCCTCACTTTCGGCGACGAACTGGATAGCCTCCTGAAGCTGGAGCAAGAAATCGTCGGAAAGCAGCTGTTCCTGCCGAAGCTCGAGCTGTTGGCGCCGCCGCCGCGTAAGATCTTCGACAAACCGTGTCTTCTGGAGAATCTGCTCGTCGAGCTCCATGACCCGGCGGTCGTCTTCGCGGTCCGCAGCTCGGAGACGTTGTTCTCGAAGTGTCTCAAGCTCCTGGACGTGCCTGTTTATTTCCCGCTGATACTGCAATTGCAGGCTCTCGAGCTCCCGGACCGCCCGGGAGTCTCGGTAGAACGTGTTGTAGACACGTCCGATATCGATTATTGCAACCGTCGTCAGCTGCTCTGCAACGGCAAGGCCGGCCACCAGAAATAAGCAGGTGAGAAGAACCAGCCGCCTTAGAAGAAACCGGTTCCGATGGAAAAGACGAACTCCCATCCTTTGCCCTCCTCGTCGTTTCGGTTAAACAGCGGGCCGGTCTGCCACTGCCAGCCCCCGTCGATGATTTGAAATCTGCGAGCCACATAGAGACGAATCGGAAACTGGGGTATCGAAAACCGAAAACCGAAGCCGACACTGAAGAGCATGTTTTCGATGCCCAGCTCGCCGATATCCGTTCGGTCGTTGTAGAGGGCCGCCGCGTCCCAGAAATGGTCTAACCAGATAATCTGCTCAGCTAGGGGCATGCGGAACTCGAGCCAGTTGTACCAGAGCGCCTCTCCGTCGGTCTGCCGGGCCCATCCTCGAGCGATCATCATGCCGTCGATAAAGAGCAGGTCCGTGGTATTCGCCACCGGTTGTTGGTCGTCCCGGTACTCGCTGGGGACCCAGAAGGTCGGGTAGATGAGCGACAGCGTCGACTGAAGCCCGAGAACCATCTTCCAGTTCCAATTCCCAATCGCCCGGAAGTCCCAGAGGGTAAAGTACTGCTCTCCCCGAGTATCGGTCCGGATGTAGTGCCGGTCTCCGAAGAGAAAACCACCGGTAAAGGTAACACCCTGGTAAAGATAGTACCCCATCGACGGGCTTACGATAATGTCCCGGGTGTCTAGGCCCGCCGAGAAGGACCACTGGTTGACGAACTCCCAGCTGTTCCAGTTAGACCGGATCCCGTCGTCGTAGGGGCGATAGGTATCCCGGTCGTAGGTGATGTATTCCATCCGGGTCCGGGGTGAGGTGTTCAATGTAAGGCGGCCGACCGGTGTCCGGAATCGGTACCCGGTGTTAAAGCTTAAGGAGATCCGCCACTGGATGTACTCCATCAAGTACTCTTCGGGAATAGTAGCGAGCTCGCCCCCGGCGTACTCGTAGTCGGTCTCGAGGTCGTACTCGGAGATGTCACCGGAACTGGGGACCCCCGGGAAGGGGTCGCCGGCCTGGTACGTATCGCCGTCGTAGGTCGTGTCCCGGGTAAAGACGTAGTAGCCCTCGTAGGGGTCCGGGACGGCGTCTTCGTCGTCGGGGCCGAACATCGGAGCGAGGATATCCTGCCTGATGCCCCGGACTCGGCTCCGGTCGACGGTCAGGTTAGCTCCACCGGACCAGCGGCGGCCGAAGAGCCACCGCTCGAGAAAGTTAACCGAGAGCCGCTGGCTAATCGGCGAGAACTGGGTGTCGACGCCGATCGTCTGACCTCGCCCGAGGAAGTTTCGATCCTGCCAGGCGACCTGGGCGGAGATCGGAAAATCGGCGTTTCCCCCGAAGGCGACGCCAAACCGAATGTCTGCGGTGTTTCCTTCCTCGACGTTGACAATGAGGTCCATGAGACCTTCTACGCTACCCTGGGGCGTTTCCGGAGTTATCGAGCTGAAGTACTGCAGGTTGGCGAGGTTCTGAATCCCCTCCCGGATCCGGGAGGCGCTAAAGACATCCCCAACCTCGAGGGGTATCTCTCGGTAGAGGACGTAGTCCTCCGTCTTTTCGTTCCCTCGAATGATGATGTTCTCGATGTGAGCCCTATTCCGTTCGACGATGTCGACCTCGAAGGAGATGACGTTGTCTACCTCGTTTCGGGTCTCGGAACGAGTAATGGTGTTATAGATGTACCCGTCCTCGTAGTACGCGTCGGCGACCGCCTGGTAGTCGGCCTCGAGTTGATTAAAATCGAGGATCTCCCCTTCTCGGAGGCGAACCCGTTCGGCGAGCTCTTCGTCGGTGTAGATGGTGTTCCCCGAAAAGGTCATTCCCCCGAAGGTGTACTGCTCTCCCTCTTGGACGAAGACGGTCAATGCGATGTAGGTGCGCTCCGCCTCTTCGTCGCGCTCGAACTCTCGGGCGATATCGAGGACCTCGGCATCGACGAAACCGCGAGCCCGGTACCACCGCTCTATCGCTCGACGATCCTCCTCGAGAGTTGCCTCGTTAAAGTTACCTCGATTAAAGATCGATTGGGCCTTGGTCTCCATAACGCCCCGGAGGGTACTTTCCGCGGCGAAGTCGTTTCCCGAAAAAAGGATTTCCCGGACGGTCACCCGGTTCCCCTCTTCGATATCGAACGCGATAATCTCCTCGTTGGCGTCCTCCACCGGGGTTCTTTCGGCGGTGACCTGGGCGTCGGGGTAACCTTGCTCCCGGTAAAAGTCGAGGATAGCCTGCTCGTCGAGGCGAATCTTCGCCTGGGTGATGATGTCCCCTTCGCTCAAGACGATCGTGTTCAGAAGCTGGATTCTCCGAACGTTGCGGTTCCCTCGAAAGGTTATTTCCGCAACCAAGGGGCGCTCGGTGACATCGAAGTTTATGATAACCGCCGACCCGGCGGGGTCCGCCCGTTCGGCCGAGGGAACGATGGTCTGGAAGTAGTCGAGGGCGTAAAGCCGCCGCTGTAGCTCGAGAAAGAGCTGGTCGGTGAACTCTCGGCCGACGTAGGGGTCCGTTACGCCCCGAAGCTCACTCTCGGCAATGGCATCGAGACCTTCGAAGGTAATAGCTTCGATCGGCTTGTCCTGATACCACTGTTCGTCTTCTTGGGCCCAGAGAGCCCCGGGAAGCAGAAAAAAGAGGATCATTACGAAACCAGCGAACCGTCTCCCGTTAATAGGAAAACTGCCACGAGAACTCAAAAGTATTGTCTGCAACAAACAGCGACTCCGGGGTGCGGGGAAAGAAGCTCCACTGGAGCAAGAAGAACGGTGTATCGAACTCGAGTCCAATCTCCGGATCGACCTCCACCCCGCCGATGGCAATTACGTTCTGGTCTAGGGGGTCACGGGCTCGAAGCTCGATAAGGAGCTCCAAGAAGAGGTCAGAACCCAGATACTTCCCCAAAAAGACCGTCGTATTGTCGAGGTATGTTCCAAGAGAAGGTGCGGTGGTGTCAAGAGGGACCTCCGACTGATCGAGGGATCCGATAACAATATTCTGGAACACCTGCGTTCGAACCGAAAAGAGGTCGACGTTCAGTGCCTCCCGAACCTGGCGTTCGAGCTGGCTCATTATTCCAAATTGGGTAACAACCTCGCTTGTCACCGCGACAGCGGATCCGAGATTCGCTACATCCGTCGACCCCTCCTCGAGGATAGCCCCTCCGAGGAGGGCGACGATTTCGTCGTTGGTCAGCGGCGGAGTCGACTCCAACCGTGGCGCAAACTGGCTCAGAGGGTTCGCCTCGGCGATAAGGAAGATCCGAACGGGCCCCTGGGGACCGACCTCCCGTAACTCCGCGCGGGCGGAAAGAACCGGATCGAAACCCGCCTCGTCTTCGTCGAAAACAATCCGCCCTTGGCGCACGTAGAAATTTCGGTTTACGTAGAAGATCTCTCCCCCCCGAATCGATACGGCTCCGTCGAGGCCAAAACTTTGGTCGTCGGACGCCGAAACAAGGCGAACCTCGTCCCCGGCTCGAGCGAAGGCCCGAAGGATCGGAACCTCCCGGGAGGGCCAGAGGAACTCGGTTCTCCGACCGGCAACCAGTGTAAGGTCAACGGTCGTTATCTTTCTCGGCTCCCGTTCCTCCACGTCTTCGGTTATCAACGTTATCGTCGTTTCCTCGGCGATAACCTCCCCCGAAAGGTCGGTAGTCGCCGGGGTTCCAAAAATGCGAAAGCTCCCGAGGCCGGTTCCGTCGACCGCGACGGGGCCGAAGTTTTGGGTTATCGGCATCCCTTCATCACCGACGGTGCTAATGAGAACCTCGAACTGGTCGAGGCCCCAGCGTGAAAGCAGTAAGGTTGCCGCCACGGTTGCCGTAGCGTCCCCTCTCGCCGCCACGAACCGGTCGACCTGTATCATCTTCTCTTGAAAGAGGACAAAGGCTCTTGGGGCGCTCACCACGCCCTCAACGTAGGGAACGTCGGCCTCGATACCTTCTACCGACACCGTTCCGAAAAGGTCCGGGTCGTTTAACGGTCCGACGACCCGGAGGCTGCCTTCGACCTCGCCCCGGCGGGGAACGAATCTTCCTCCGGGTCGAATCTCCCCGGGGACCTCGGGAGCGGTCTCGGTAAAGGGAAGCTCGGCGGCGATCCGGGTGATGGTTGCTTCGATATTACCTTCCCCGAGAAATCCGGCGGCCTGAAAACGAAGGGGAAGCGGGTCGGTCAGAACCAATCGAAACTCACCGGCGTTGCTTATCTGGGCCCGGACTGCGTTACCCGGAGCACCGCGTAAGGTGACACCGGATGTCGTTCGTCGAAGAGAAAAGCGCCACTCCTCTTCCGGGACTCCGACCACTGCTATTCCAGACAAACGAATGTCGGCGGAGAATGGGTCCTGAACCACCTGCCGGATGGCGGAGAATCGCTCGTCGACACGCCGCTGGTACCGAAGATCGAGACCCGTGACTTGCTCGGCGGGGCCAAGTCCCCGGGTCAGCCGGGCCGCCAGAGCGATCGTTCCCTCTGCAAGCTCGACGACCGCACTGGTTACTTCCAGGCGGGTCTCGCCTCTTCGGACCTGGACCCCCTGGATTCTCAAGCTGTCGTCGGACACCGCGAATCGGCCGGAACCGGTAAAGGCCTCACCGGCGAGGCGCCCGTCGGGGATACTCACGGTACCCCGGAGTGAGAGGTCCCCCGGTGGGCCCGCCGCCTCCGCGGCGAAGCTCGCCTGTCCCCGGAGACCGGAGATTCCGAGGCGACGGAGCCCGATACCGTCCCCCCGAAGATTCATGGCGACTGCGGATGCGTCGAAGCTGCCGCTAAGACGCACCGATTCCTCGCCGTCACTGCTGGTTAAGGTTCCGTTTACTACGGCCCCAAGACCCTCCTCGGCTACGCTGACCCCGACGGAGCCGGAAAGTGTGTCGACACCGTCGTCGATGATCAGGGGCGCCAGTTCTCCGCCGGAGGGACCAAAGGCTCCCCGGGTCCGAAGCGTCAGGGCCCCCGTCGGGCTCGACACGTTCACGACGTCCAGCTGCTCGAGGCGGGCGGCCCAGGACTCAACAGAAGCAAAAAAGCCGTCTATCTCCGCGGTTAGTCGTGCCCGGTCGCCAAGGGGCCTCGCCGGTGCGTCGCTAATCGAGGCGGACACCAAGAAGCCACCCGCCTGTCGAGGGCTGACGGTCAAGCGGCTTTGGTGGTCCCCCAGGAGGGTAAGGTATCCTCCGTCACGGTACTCGGCGGAAGCCGAATAGCGTGTTCCGTTCTGGGTAAGAAGGAGAGACACGGGGGTGACCCCGGCGCGGTGGTCTCCCATGACGATTCGCCCACCTATGTCTATTCCGGCAATAGAAGCCGAGATTCGTTCGGCGGAGAGCCCCTCATCTCCCTGCACCAAACTAAAATAGAGAAAGGTCTCCTCCGGGGCGGTCGCGTCGTAGACAGACACGAAGGGAGCGTCCATCTTCAGCTCCCCTTCGGCGACGGTAAGCGCGAATACCGAATCAACTACCAGGGACTCAAGACCGTCGCGGCCGGAAGAGACCGCGCCGGGAGAATCGGCCAACCGAAGAACACCGGCCACCGGTACCCTACGGAGAGAGGCATCGATGGCAACGCGCTCTACCTCTCCGAGAGCCAGGCTCCCGGAGACTTCCAACGCTTGCGTCTCCTCCGGGTTGAAGTGCGTAAGCCCACGAGCAGTGATCGTACCCGAACCCCGAAGCGCCTCGACAGACGTCCCGTAAAGCACACCGCCTCCGACGGACAACTCGTCTGAGAACAGCCCTGCGGCTTGCTCGCCTCCCCGAAAAGTGACCTTCCCCGAGATAACCGGGGCGTCCCACACGTCGAAGTCTCGGAAGTCGAGCACCGCAGAAATCGGCTGGGTGGCTGCGCTCCTCTCGGCGGTTCCCGAAACCCGGCCCCCGCCGAAATCGCGGAGTAGAAACCGGCCGTCGAAGGAATCAAGGCTCCCGTCGACTTCCGCTTCGACAAGTCTGAGATTCGACTCGTTCTCCGGGAAGAGGAGCCGGCTCTCCCCGACCATCCCTAGGTCGTTCGTATCGAAGGAATACTCGATGTCGGCGTCGGCGTCGATGGAGGCAGACAGCAGGGGGGGGAGCACGCCTTCGGGTACCGGTCCCGAGACCACCGATGAGGGCACAAACTCTTCGGCAAGAACCCTGCCCGTTGCAATGCGACGCTGGAGGTCTAGATCCACCGAAATCTCGAGGGGATCTCGGTTTCGCACCTTCCGTATGGCAACGTTCTGGTTTCCAAACCGTAAAGAGAAGGCCTGATTGCGCAGCTCCCAATCGCCGTAGGAGAGGAACGGAAACTCGATGAAACCCGCTCCTCGTTCCAGCCCCTCCTCGACCCGTCCTCGGAGAACGACGTCTGCCGCCACAAGCTCTCCGGTAAGGGGCAACCGATACCCTGCTCTGGTTCGCAAGTCGAAGTCGACACCGGATCTTTGGAAGTCGATCCGTGTGACTAATCGGCGGAACGTCACGGCCTCGGGCGTGGAAGCAACTACCAGTTCCACGTTCGTAGCCGAGAGAACCAGGTCCCGGGGAAACTCCGGAGCCACGGCGGCGGAGTGCGCCCCGGAGCCTTCGCCTCCGAAAACTCCGCCCTCCCGAAAATCTGCTTCGTCGAGATGTATCCGGGCGTTTGTCACGGCGACTTCCCGGACGGCGTCGGCGCCTGCGCCGGTAAGAAGGTCCCAGAGTGAGAAGTAGATTCGCAGGCTGCCGACCTCGGCGATTGTCTCTCGACGGGTCTCGTCGACGAAGACCGCGAAGTTTTCTACTTCAATCGACCGAAAAACCGAGGGAGAGATGCCCGAGTAGGCTATCGGCCGATTCAGGAGACCTTCGATACCTTCGACTACCCCTATCCGCAGTTCCTCGAACCGGCTCCGGACCGAGCTTTGGAGCGGTGCCAACCCCACAGCGGTGAGGACCAGGAGAAGAGAGAAGAGTACTATCTGTAAGACTCCCGGTGAGCCCTTTACCGCCATTCTCCTGACATCTCCGACACTAGAGAGTATACTACGCCCCCACTATGACGCACACGTTCGAACCACGAGAGCTCTTGCCTCGATTTATCGTCTTCGAGGGACTCGACGGAGCGGGAACCACCACTCAAACGGCCATTCTGGCACAACGGATGCGAGAGCATGGGCTCTCCGTAGTCGACGGAAGCGAGCCGACGGATAGTCCGATCGGGGTCCTGATCCGTCGGGCTCTCCGGAGAGAGGTAACCCTCTCCCCCGTCGCCTTGGCCTATCTCTACGCCGCCGACCGGCAGCAACACGTCGTCGATCCGGAAACCGGTATCCTCGCTTCCCATGACGCCGCCTGGGTCCTCTCGGACCGGTACACCTACTCCTCCCTCGCGTATCAGACCCTTGCCTGCCCCTTCGACCTCGTTCTGACCCTCAACGAGCGGTTTCCCCGCCCCGGAACGGTGATTTTCTTGGACACCTCTCCGGAAGTAGCCGCCGGACGCCGATCCCAACGAGGGGGAGAAGAGCTCTTCGACGCCATGGAGCTCCAACGGAGCATCTACAAAAACTATCAGCGTGCCTTCGAATACGCCGAGGCCGACGGCACCCGCATTATCCGAGTAGACGGCAACAAGGACCTTCAAGAAACCGCCGACACGATCTGGAATGAGCTGAATAACCTGCCGATATTCACAGTGTGAGGCGGTTTCTCGTCGTACTACTCCTTCTGGTTGTCTCCTTTCCCTCTTCATTATCGGCGTACCGGGTTACCTACAAGGAGCAGTACTACCGTCTCTACCACATTCAGTTCTATCAGTACCCCGAGCGTATTACCGAAAACGTTTTCTGGCTCCAGCAGGCCCTTCGGGCCGACTTCGCCAACCCTCTGAACGCCCTGGCGGTTATCGAAACTCCCCGGGAGTGGGAACGGTACCGCTATCTGTTTACGATGCATGTCAATCTCAAATTGACGGAGCTCTATCTCCGGTGGGCAAGCAAGTATTTCAAACACGACGCCTATTTCTACAACTATCCCTTCCAGCGCCAGAACCTGGAGAGCCTCCAGATTGCCGAGGAGCTTCTGAATAGGGCCATTCCCTATTGGAACGAGGCAAAACTCTGGTCCACGATCGCCTCGCAAGTCCCCGGGGTATACCTCGAGGAAATCCAGCACTGGCACGACGAGCACCACCGCATAGAGAAAGGGGACCTCGACTACGAGGCTATCATAAACCGGCACCTCGACCGGCTCGAAGAAGTCAGGAGCGGCTTTCTTCGGATGAACGAGTTGACCTACTGACACTCGCTAGCGAATGAGCATTGCGTCTCCGTAGGAGAAGAAGCGAAAGCCGCTTTCGATCGCCTTGCGGTAGCTCTCCCGGATCGCCTCCACACCCGCGAAGGCCGAGACCATCACCACAAGACTCGAGCCCGGGGTGTGAAAATTGGTAAACATCGAGTCGACTATCTCGAAGTCGAACCCCGGAAAGATGTAGAGGTCGGTCGTGGCACTCCCCGGAAGAATCCGCTTCGGGGCACCCGGTCTACCCCTGGTCGGGGCGGCTGCCTGGCTCGCGGCCTCGAGGGTCCGGACCGTGGTGGTACCTACCGCTAGTACGGGTCGTCCTTCGCTTTTTGCCCGATTTACGGCTGCGGCTGTTTCCTCCGATATCTCGTAGCGCTCCCCGTGCATCCTGTGCTCCTCCACCCGTTCGGCGCGGATGGGTGCAAAGGTGTCGATACCGACGTGTAGGGTGACCGACACCACCTCGCAATCGGCTTTGCGGATCCGATCGAGAAGCCCCGGGCTGAAATGCAGCCCCGCCGTCGGGGCCGCCGCGGAACCCGGCTTCTCGGCATAGACCGTCTGATACCGCGATTCGTCGAGCGCCGTCGGTTTTCTACGGATGTACGGAGGGAGGGGCACCGATCCATTCCGGGCGAGGTAGTCGGGGCTGATTGCCGGCTCGAGGGCAATGCGCCAATGGCGCCCCTCGGAACCGAGGAGGGTCGCCGTCCTGCCCTCGGGAAGGCTGATCTCCACGCCGGGGCGGAAGCGACCGGCGCCGCCGACGAGGGCTTCCCATTCTCCGGAAGGAAGCCGCCGAATTAGGAGTAGCTCAACCGAACCGCCACCGGCCCTCCGGCCTTCGAGGCGTTTCTTCTCCACCGAGGTATTGTTGGTTACCACCAGAGTCCCGGGGTCCAGAAGGCTCGGAAGCTCCTCTACTCGGCTCTCGATGCTTTCGCCGGTTTTCCGATCCAGGACCATCAGCCGAGCGTCTTCTCGTCGCGGCGGAGGCTCCTGGGCTATCTGTTCCGGCGGAACCTCAAAGAAGAAGTCCTTGGTCTCCATGGTCCTCTCGCTTCAAAAAGGCACGCCCGAGGTGACGGTACGCCTGCTCTGTGACAACTCTACCCCGGGGTGTTCTCTTGATGAGCCCACGTTGGATCAGATAGGGCTCGTAGTAGTCCTCGAGGCTGTCGATCCCCTCTCCAATCGAGATGGCGAGCGTCTCCGCGCCGACGGGTCCCCCGCCGTAGTGGTCGATAATCGTCGCCAGAATGCGCCGGTCCTGCTCCCCGAGCCCGAGGCGGTCTATCCCGAGGCGCTCGAGGGCCTCCCGAACGATTTCCGGGGTGACGTTCCCGTCGCCGATTACCTGGGCGAAGTCCCGGGCCCGCCGGAGAAGCCTGTTGGCTACTCGCGGGGTGCCCCGGGAGCATTCGGCGAGAAGGCCGATCGCCTCGCTCTTTGCGACGATCTCGAGGATTGCCGCGGACCGTTTGACGATAGACTCCAGCTCCCCGCCGGCATAGAAGCCGATTCTCAAGGAAATGCCGAAGCGGCTCATCAACGGGGCGGAAACCGACCCGGGTTTCGTCGTCGCGCCAACCAGGGTAAATCGGGGCAAGGGTACCCGGATAGCCCGGGCCGCCGGCCCTTGACCGATAATCCAGTCCAACTCGAAGTCTTCCATCGCTATGTAGAGCATCTCTTCGATGGGTGCCCGGAGCCGGTGTATTTCGTCGATAAAGAAAACCGCCCCCTCGCTCAAGGAAGTGAGAATTCCGGCGAGATCCTTCGGCTTTTCCAACGCCGGGGCTCCGGTAACCTTGAACTCGGCACCGAGCTCCTGCGCCATTATCCCCGCCAGGGTGGTCTTACCGACTCCCGGGGGCCCGCTGAGAAAAACGTGGTCCAGGGTGTCCCGCCGTTCCCGGGCAGCCTGGATAAAGATGCGCAGGTTGTCCTTGACCGCCTCCTGCCCCTGGAACTCGGAGAGACTCCGTGGGCGGAGAGTGATTTCCGGAGCGTCGTCTTCGTGTTTCGACCCGTCAAGAATATCTGCGCTCATGTTAACTCGATAATACAGCGCCGAAGGAGCTCGGCCTCGTCCTTACAGTCCCGTGAAAGGCGGAGAACCGTCTCCTGTGAATCCCTCCGGTCGAAGCCCATCTCTATGAGGGCTCGAACGATATCGTTCTGGGGTGAGGAAACCTCGGCGTCCCGTTCCGGAATCCGTCCTTCGAGGGCCAGGATGAGACGCTGGGCCGTCTTGGGACCAACCCCCTTGATGCCGGCGAGGGCCGCGACGTTGCCGGCCTTTATCATGTCCCAGAGTACCGACGGACGCTCTCCGGAGAGAATTCGCAACGCCTGCTTCGGACCAATACCGCTGACCGATTGAAGGGCGACGAATAGCTCCCGTTCTTCTTCGGTCAGGAAGCCGTAGAGTCGCATCGAGTCCTCTCGGTGGTGCAGAATCGTCAAAACCCGAACGGCCTCGGCGCCGATCGAAAGGGCGCCGGCGGTCGGGTCGCTAACCTCGGCTTCGATTTCGAAGGCGCCACACTGCAACCGGACGACTCCGTCCCCGACGTGGGTAACTACCCCGGTAATGCTCGAAATCATCTACCCCTCACAATGCACTCAGCTTCATGGAGCTATGATGCACGTGACAGACGGCCACCGCCAGGGCATCTGCGGCGTGATCGGGAGACGGGATCTCGGACAAGCCGAGAACGACACGGACCAACTCTTGCACTTGCTGTTTTTCCGCTCGTCCCTCACCAACGAGGGCCCGCTTTATGGCCTGGGGCGCATACTCCACCCCGGTCACCCCGACGTGAGAGAGGGCGAGGAGAACGACCCCCCGGGCCTGCGCGACGGGGATGGCGCTGGTTGCGTTTTTTGCAAAGAAGAGCGACTCAACCGCCGCTTCTCCGGGGGAGAACCGACGAATCACTTCTTCGATTTCGCGATAGATTTTGGCGAGACGGTCGCCTGTCGGGTCCGACGCTCCGGTTGTAATCACACCGTGGTGCAGGTGGCGATACCCGTTATCGGTCGTCTCTATAACGCCGAAGCCGGTCGACGCCAGGCCGGGGTCAATCCCCAGAATCCTCCGCATTACCCCTCGTAGTCGTCGGGAATATCAAGATTGGTGTAGACCTCTTGCACGTCGTCGTGGTCGTCGAGGTTCTCGATGAGCCGCATGGCCTTTTGCGTTCCTTCGACGTCGAGGGCCACCGTCGCCTCGGGCACCATCGTCACCGAAGCCACCGACTCTTCGAAACCCGCCTTCTGAAGCGCTTCGAGAACGGTCTCGAACTCTTCCGGGCTCGTCGCGACTTCGATGGTGCTTCCATCGGAAGACACGTCTTCGGCGCCGGCTTCGAGGGCCGCCTCGAGAACGTCGTCCTCGGAATAGTCTTCTTCGGAATAGGCTATGACGCCCTTTCGTTGAAAGAGATAGGAAACGCAGCCGTTTTCACCCAGGTTACCGCCGCCCTTGCCGAATATGCTCCGTACGTCGGCGGCGGTACGGTTCTTGTTGTCCGTTAGGCATTCGACCATGACCGCGACACCGCTGGGACCGTACCCCTCGTAGACAATTTCCACGTAATCCGAGCCATCGAGGTCGCCGGTTCCCTTCTTAATGGCCCGCTCCACGTTGTCCTTCGGCATATTGGCGGTTTTTGCCTTGAGGACGGCGGTCCTTAGACGAGGGTTTGCCTCGACATCGCCGCCACCGAGCCGCGCGGATACGGTAATTTCTTTGATCAGCTTCGTGAAAAGCTTTCCCCGTTTGGCGTCCTGGGCGCCTTTCTTGTGGCGAATCGTCGCCCATTTGCTGTGTCCTGACATTGTTAACAGGAAGCTATCAACCCCGGTTCCGTATGTCAACTACGAAACCCGATAACTCTTTTTACTCCATTGTACCCATTACCTCCCGGAGGATTCCGTCGAGCCGTGCCCGCCCCTCCGGGCGGCAGCGCAATCGCCGATCGCCCCCGGTGGTCCCATGGATCACCTCGACGAGTCCATCCTCGCGGTACGGTCGAAACGCGGATAGGACGGAGCCCTCGGCTCCACGACCGAACTCCCGGCCGATGGCCACCAGAGAAACCCCTTCGGAGAGCCGGAGCCCCATCATCAGCGTTTCGAAGAGGGCTTCGCTCTTCGTCTGGATCTCCCTCTCTACGGCCGGCCGCTCGGTGGCCGCCACAAAGGCGGCGACGGGCTGGAGGCCGGTGGTCCGCACGGTCCAGGCGTCGGAGCTCCGGTACTCCGCCGGCAGCGGGAGGGTCCCGACGGCGCCGGGACCGATGCCGAGGTGGGGAGCCATCCGCCAATACGATAGGGAGTGACGGCATTCGTACCCCGGCAGAGCGAAGTTCGACACTTCGTACCGGGCAAAACCGGCATCGCCGAGAACCTCTTCGGCCACTGCCCAGGCGTCGAAGTCGGGATAGCCGAGGCGCTCCCGGGGGTCCGAACCGGCCTCGGGCCAGGAGAGAGGATAGACGCTGACGTGCCGGACTCCGAGGCCGATCCCGGTCTCCAAGTCGCGACGAAGCCCAGCGCCACTCTGCCCCGGGCGCTCGCCGATAAAGTCCACCGAAAGCTCACCGGACCACCCCGCCAAGACTGCGGCAAGCTGTTCCGGGTCCGAAGCCGCGGCGCCTCGCCGGCCGATAAGCTCGAGGGTTTGCGCGTCGAAGGATTGAACTCCGATGCTCAGACGATTCGCCTTGGACTCCTCGAGGACGGAGACCGTCTCCGGGGTAAGCTCCGCAGGATGACACTCGACGGTCCACTCGACCGACGGCGACGTCGACAACCGCAGGGAGAGGCCGTCGAGAAGCCGCCGGAGCCGTTCCGATCCGAGATAGGTAGGTGACCCACCGCCGATGTAGACGGTAGAAAGCCGTTCTCC
>CAZLDK010000040.1:0-486 GCA_964558285.1 uncultured Spirochaetaceae bacterium
CACAACGTCCTTACCGCACTCTCTCTGGTTCTTCCGGCCCTTAGGGTTTTTCGCAGCGGCGACGGGGTGCCTGGTATGTCTTGCTCCTGACCCTTATCGTCACCCTCGTGGGAGCCGCCGGCGTGTTCGGTTACCTCACCGCCTTTATCGCTTCCTTTCTGATCGATCGGGAGGCGGGCAGCAAGGAATCGGCGATCGCCGGGGTCGACTCGCTGGAAGAGCTCAGGAGGGAGATCGAGCGGCTCCGGAAGGAGGTAGAGCGGATCACCGACCGGGGCACGCAGGAGTAAGGCTCAAATATGGCGGTTCAAACTGTCGAGAACACCGTAACAATTACACGAGGCGGCTTCCAGGCCCCGTCGATCTAGTATCCTGAGATTCCCCCGGTGGTAGCGTATCAAACGTCGCTTCTGGAGGCCGCTCGCTGCCTGGGTGATCGACTCCCGGCGGACCCCGAGAACGCCGGCCAGCGACTCTTGCGTAACA
>CAZLDK010000040.1:496-16998 GCA_964558285.1 uncultured Spirochaetaceae bacterium
GGTCCGACCGTACACGGGCGCTGGCCATAAGCAGTCGGGAAGCCAGGCGCTCCTCGATCAGGTGAAACGTGCTGCACACGGTAGCCTGCCTCGCCGCGGTCAACTCGGCGTAGACGTACAGGTTGAGCTCATGTCGTAGTGTTTGGCTATCCCGGAGGGCGCTGGTGAAGTGCGCCTTCGGCAGGCGAAAAGCGAGTCCGCTTATCTGAACTCGGGCGCGAAGGGACGAAACGTTTACTCCCAGGGCGAGAGAAGTCCCGACCATACCGTCAAATCCAACGAGCCCGACCTCCACCGTTCGGCGTACCTTCGGCGTTGCCAGCAGACTGACGAGGCAATCGACAGGGAAGTAGACGAACCTGATCGGCTCTCCCGGCTCCTGCAGCACCGTGCCCGACGATAGGGTGACGGGCTCGAGGAAAGGCGCCAACCGCCGATACTCCCCCTCATTCAACGCGGCGAGAAGAGTGTTCGCAACCGGCTCGCAGGTTGCCTTGCCTGCCGCCGTCGGTCGCAGCGGCTCCCGCGCCGCCGGAAAGAGGATGACCTTGCTGTCGGAGTAGTCGATGACCGCGTCTATCTCACCCGCTTCGATAGCCTGCCGTTCCGGACCGCCCTCGACCATCCTCAGCAGTACACTACTGAGCTGCTCGTCTTTCGGTCTCCGCGAAGAGGAACTCTGTCTCATGTTTTCTGGCTTCCTATTCCGATGGCCAGGAGTACCCTGGGTTTGTCGCTGAGGTTGCCGACGACCTGAGCCGTCGGCAGGGGATAGAGCTTGGAGAGCGTCGGTGTAACAAGGATACCCGCGGCCATGGCGCGCTCCGGGTGTTCGAGAACGTCAATGATCTCCAGGTCGTGGGTCCCGTTGAGGTACTCCCGGCAGATTGTTTCGAGATTGGAGACGGCCTGCGCCGAATTGGGAGCGTTGCCCGCGACATAGAGGCGCAGAACGACAACCATCGTGGATTCATCGGTTGGTTTTCCGGGTTTGCCACTTTGAGCGCTCACCTTGGCTTTTTTCTCCCGGCCTCTTTCGACGGTCTGTTTGCCGGACTCTCTCGTTTGGTTCGCAACCCGTCCTCCCGCGATAGAGAGGATATCTCGTGTGTAGACTCTTCACTTAATGAGGCCTTCAACTCCGCTCGTTGTCGCTCCAGATCGAGCTGCAGCACTTTGATCTCGGCCTCGGTTAGCGCTACGGCGTAGTCCAGCGCCCGTTCCTTCTGCTCGAACTCGACAAGCCGCCGCGATCTGGAGTCGGCCACATCGGCTTCCTTCTCCCAACGCCGGGTGCCCATCAATACTTCGCCGCCTACGGCGTAGACATCGGTGAGCGACGGGCCGGTATTGCTCAGGACGAGCTCCCGCACCTGGTTCGAGTGGGCCGTGCCGCGCGATTTGACGATAGTGAGGGCTCGGTTGCGCTCACCCCGGGAGACGAGGTAGGAGAGATGAATCCAGGTATCCGCGATCGTCGAAATCTGCAGGTTGGTAGATTCCGTTACCGGATTATCAGCCTCGCTCAGCGCGGTCACAAGTAGTGTGATCCCGGCGTCTTTGACCACGTGGACGAATCGGCTCGCTACCGAACGCGCGGTCATGGGGCTCCCCGCCCGGGCGATCGCCGATAGCGGGTCGATCACAACGCACCGTGGTTGGTGGTCGCCGATCAGCGATTTGAGCCTGGAAAAGAGCTCTTCGGGGCTAGTGGCTTCCGTCCGGGCGGAGAACATCAGCAGCAGTCCGGAGTCGACGTGTTTTTTGAGCTCGATGCCCACGGAAGCCAGGTTGCGCACGATCTGTCCCGCCCCTTCGTCGTAGCTCACGAAGAGCGCGCGCTCGCCGCGGGCGCAGGCCGCCTCCAGGAACTTGCCCGCGAGGGTGGTCTTGGCGGTGCCCGGGAGACCGGAGATCAGCGTGCTGCTGCCCCGATACACGCCGCCGCCAAGCAGGGAGTCGAGATCGCTGAAGCCCAGGCTGATTCGTTGGGTAGAAGCGCGGGTAGGAGCTTCCTGCGATTCGGCGGCGGCTACTTCGATGCCCGATGGTCCGAAGGTCACCGGGAACTCGGCCGCCGCGAACCCGGAACCGCGGTACTTCATCATCTGGATGAGTTGTGAGGTTACACGATCTTCCTGGCGTCGACCGAGCCGTACCACGCAGTCGGCCATAAACTGCATAAAGCCGTACTGCACCGGCTCGTGAGGACGGTCCTCGGTCTTGGCGGTAACGATGGCCGTCAATCCGCTATCTGAGAGCCAGTCGCGGATGCGGTATATCTCGTCCACTTCCGCCGCTGGATTCTGGAGCCGGGTCAACAGCACGTCGAGGCCGTCAAACACGATCCACTGTGCGCCGATTTCCTCTTTCTTGGCCGCAAGCATCGCCAGCATCCCGGCTAGATCAAAGTCCCCCGCTTTGACTACCACCGGCGACAGCCGGGCGTCGAAGAAGAATATCTGCTTCTCGGAGAGGGTATCGAGACCCCAGTCGAAACCGGCGCTATTGGCGATAATCTGATCCGACTTTTCCTCGAAGGCGACGAAGATGCCCGATGCGTGGTGATGGCGTGCTGCGTTTACGAGGCACTGGAGGGCGAAAACGGTCTTCCCGGCGCCCGGGCCACCGAAGAGGAGGGTCGTGCGGTTGCGCGGCAGTCCACCGTGGCTCAGAGAATCGAATCCCTCGATTCCGGTAATCACCTTGGTCGGAGGGTGAACGCTCTTGGTTCTCGGTGCCTTTGCGATATCAACGCTCCTTGGACGGCCCGCAGCGTAAACATAGCGACATCTTATCGGTTGCGGCAAATTCGTGACCCTGGACGACAGGTCCCGATGCGCCCCTACTGTTTGCTACCGCACAGATGCCCCGCCCGCCGGTCACGTATCTTAGGACGTAGTGGGCGATAATAGCAACGCAACCCAAACGACCATAAAAAGAACACGCGAGCGCGCGGCCATTCTCTCCGCATTCTTCGTGACGCGGGAGGATGCCGTCGCGGCGTATCGGAAGCTCAGGCGCGCCGGGTTCCGACGGTTGGCACTCGTCCACAAGAACTCGGCCGGACGAATCGAGACCCGTACCCCGGTGTTCCGCCGCGGTCCTACCCGCGGCATGCCGGCCGACCACTCACGGTGGCTCTCGAACGAAGAGTCGGTCATCGTGCTTCAGGCTCCGATCGCGTCGCTGCGTCGGCCGGTAACGATGCTCCGGGAGTGTTGCGAAACCCCACCGGTGGTCTTCTTCCTCAACCCCGAAGAGACCGGTCTGATGGACGACCGTGGCGTGGTGGAAGCGCCGAAACCGCAAGCTCAGATCCGGGAACGAGCGAAAGAGCTCGCGGCGGCCGACCGCGCCGGAAAGAGATCGAAGCGGAACGCCGCGCTGCTCGACCGTCTGAAGCGCTCCCGGAATCGGGTCGAACCGGTACTCATGGCCCTCTCGGAGGCGGAAACCCTCGGCCGGCGGATGACGCCCATCGTCGAGTGGATCCTCGACAACCAGTACTTGCTCGAGAGCACCGTTCTCGACGTGCATCAAAACCTGCCGCGCCCTTTCTATCGGGAATTGCCGGTTCTGGAAAACGGGCCACACCGCGGACTACCCCGGGCCTACGGACTGGCAAGACAACTCGTCATCGATACCGGTTGGCGCCTAGACAAAGAGACGATCGTAGAGTTCGTCAACGCCTACCAGTCCGTCCAGACGCTAACCACCGCCGAGCTCTGGGTAATCCCTCAGATGCTGCGGATTGCCCTCGTCGAAAGCGTACTTGCGCTTGCCGGACGTGGATTGACCGAGCTCCGGGACCGCGAAATGGCCGACTTCTGGGCGAACCGGCTTATCACCGCCGGCCGCCGCGATCCGCTCCGGCTCTTCCCGATGATGACCGAGCTGACTGCGTACCAGAAAGACCCGAGCCCGTACTTCGGCTTTCAACTTCTCGACCATCTCTACGGCGAAGAGGGGCCGGCGAAGCTTGTCCACGGCTGGCTCGAGCAGATATGGCGGGAGCCGCTCGATCAGCTCGCCACCCGGGAACAGGATCGCCAGACGAAGGAGCAGATCGCGGTGGCGAACGCCTTCACCAGCATTCGCGAGCTCGTACAGTTGGACTGGCGCGAGGTATTTGAAGAGATCAGCCCCCTCGAAGCGGTGCTCCGGCGTGACCCTGCGGGAGTCTACCCGAGAATGGACTCTGCGACCCGGGACCGCTACCGGCGCAAGATCGAGAAGATTGCACGACGGTCCGGCCGCACCGAGGAGTCGATCGCCCTCCGTGTTGTCGAACTTGCGGCCGGCGCTTCCGGTACAACGGCCGGGAAGGCGACCGACGGACAGGACCGAACGCACGTCGGAAGCTACTTGGTGGGAGCATACGTCGGTGAGTTCAACCGTTACGTCGGTGTAACCGAGGCGCCGGCGGAGCGCATTCGCAACTGGTTCTCCCGGCACCACGCTGTTGTCTACCTCTCGGGGCTGGGGTTCGTGTCGGTTCTCCTCATCGGTATGGTCGACCAGCTCGGACTCTTCAACCTCGCGCTCCCGATTCGGGTCCTCTTCGCGCTAATCGCGGTAATACCGGTCAGTCAGCTTGCGGTCGAGATCGTGAACTACGTCGTGATGCGGGCCTTCCCCCCGCGGGCGCTTGCGAAGATGGATTTCGAAGGGGACGGGATTCCGGAGGAGTTTCGGACTCTCGTGGTGGTACCGATGATGCTTACCGACGTACCGACGATCGTAGATCAGGTGAGCAGACTCGAGGTGCGGTATCTGGCCAACCGGGAAGAGAATCTGCTCTTCAGTCTGTTCTCCGACTACACCGACGCCGATGACTCCCAAACCAGCGACGACGTGTCACTGCTGAACGCGGCGACCGCCGCTCTCGACGCTCTGAACGAACGCTACGGTGGGAAGCGTTTTCTGCTCTTTCACCGCAAGCGCGTCTGGTCCGAGTCGGAGCGGAAGTACATTGGCTGGGAACGCAAGCGCGGAAAGCTCGAAGAGCTCAACCGGCTGATCGATGGAACGCGTGCCGACCACGCCGATCGGCTCGTCCGAGTTGGCGAAACGGAGTGGGTGCAAGGCGTCCGATTCGTCATCACGCTCGACAGCGATACGCAGCTTCCCTGCGGAACCGCCCGACGGATGATCGAGACCTTGGCTCACCCCTTAAACCAACCGCGGTTCGACGCCGAGGGACGGATCGCCGCCGGGTCTTACGGGATCGTACAGCCGCGGGTCAGTCCCTCGCTGCCGAGCTCGAGTGGATCCCGCTTTAGCCGCCTCTTCTCCTACCCGGTGGGAGTGGACCCCTACACCCGCGCCGTCTCCGACGCGCATCACGATCTGACCGGTGAAGGATCGTACCACGGCAAGGGCATCTACGACGTGCGTGCGTTCAGCCGGGTGCTCTCCGGACGGTTTCCCGACGAGACCGTGCTGAGCCACGACCTGATAGAAGGCGCTCACGTTCGGGTTGCCCTCGCAAGCGACATCGAGTTGCTCGACGAGTTTCCCCAGGAGTACCCGACCTTCGCGGCGCGACAGCACCGCTGGATCAGGGGCGACTGGCAGATCGCCGGCTGGACGATGCCGTTCGTGGTTCACGCCGGCGAAGGCCTCGTAAGGAATCCGCTCTCGATCTTTAGCCGGTGGAAGATTCTGGATAACCTGCGCCGCAGCCTTGTGCCGGGAGCGAACCTGAGTCTGCTCGTGCTTGCCTGGTTCGCCGGTCCGCCGGCGCTCGTCATCGCAACCCTCGTCGTTGCGGCACAGCTGCTCTTCGGTACCATTGGGCCGACGTTTACGATGGCAACGACACGCCACGGGTTGAAGTCGCTTTCGTTGTCCAGGGTCGGTCACGACCTGTTGCGGTCGCTTGTTGAGGCGTCGCTTATTCCGTACCAGAGTCTGCTTGCCGGCGACGCGGTCATCCGGGTCTGGTACCGTCGATTCGTGTCTCGCCGGAACCTGCTCGAGTGGTCGGCCCGACGATCCGGGTGGCTTCGGCCGCGCACGCCCCGGTCGCGCCTAATCTTGTCTACGACGGTAATCGGGCTTCTCAGCCTGGCGGCGGCAGGGGCAATAGTCGTCCGGTCGCCGGACCGCTTCGCCGGCTCCGCTCCGTGGCTCGTGCTCTGGGCCTTGTCGCCGGTGACCGTGTGGCTTTTGAGTCCCCGTCGAAGCGGCAAGGGACGCAGACCCCAGGTTTCGGTTGCCGACCAGCACTATCTGCGGGGAATCGCCCGGCGGACCTGGCGATACTGGTCGGAGTTTGTCAACGAAGACACATCGTGGTTGCCGCCGGATAACTACCAGGTGTCGCACCAGGATCAACTCGCGATGCGTACCAGCCCGACCAATATCGGGCTCTGGATGCTGAGCGTTCCGGCCGCCCGGAGGTTCGGCTACGTGACAACAGACCAGGCGATCGATGTCCTGGCCAAGTCGATGCGTACGATCGAACGTCTCGAGCGCTTCGAGGGCCACCTCCTAAACTGGTACGACATAGGGAATCTGCAGCCCCTCGAGCCGCGCTTCGTGTCGACGGTCGACAGCGGTAACCTCGTCGGGGCGCTCTGGTCGCTGGGACACGGGCTTGAAGAGATGCTTAACGAGCCGGTGATCGACCGCAGTGCCGTTGAGGGATTGTGCGACACGGCGGAACTACTCCGAGGAACCCTCGGAAGCCGGGAGGGCGTCCGCCAAGACCGCCTCGACGACCTCACCGACGAGGTCGCCCGGGCGCGCCGGGCCCCGGCGGACGAAATCGGCGACACACTCGAATTGCTTCGCCGGATAGGACCGACCGCCGACGCGCTGGTCGAGTCCGAAGACCGGACGAGCCAAGAGGCGGCCTACTGGGCCCGCCAACTTCGCGAACAGGTGGCTGCTTGGACCGGTGTCTGCGACCGCTACCTGCGGTGGACCGAGCTCCTGGGCGAAATACCGGAACACGAGATCGGCGCCCTCGGGGACGACGCGGCGCGGGTGGTTCACGCCGGTCCGGAGACAGCACCGTCAATTCGTAACCTCGCCTCCGGCGACGTTCCGTGCATCCGTTTGTTGTTGGAGGCACGAGAGCTGCCGGAGGTGGCCTCGGGCCCCGTCTCCGAGTGGATCGACAGGGTCGCCGCGGCCTTCGGGGAGGCACAATGGCTCGCCGGCGAGCAGCTTTCGGTGGCCGAGGCCCTCATCCAGGCGATCCGAGAGCTCTCCGAATCGATCAACATGCGGTTCCTGTACGACCCGCGACGTAAGCTCTTTACCATCGGCTTCAACGTGGCCGAGCAACGACGGGAGAACGCGTATTACGACTTACTCGCGAGCGAGGCGCGACTCGGCAGCTTTGTCGCGATCGCACGCGGTGATATTCCGATGGAGCATTGGCTCACGATGGGGCGACCCTACACGGCGATCCGACGACGGCATGTCCTCTTAAGTTGGACCGGGACGATGTTCGAGTACCTCATGCCCCAGCTCCTAATGCGCAACTACGAAAAGTCGCTCCTCGACAAGGCCGCCGCAGACGCGGTGAAGGTGCAGATCGGCTACGGTCGAAAACGCCGGGTGCCCTGGGGAATCTCGGAGTCTGCATACTCGGACCTTGACGGCAACCGAACCTACCAGTACAAGGCGTTCGGCGTCCCCCGACTGGGACTAAAGCGCGGCCTCGAAGAGGAGCTCGTCGTCGCTCCGTACGCGACTATGCTCGCCCTCCACATCGCCCCGAAGAAGGCGGTGCGGAACCTCCGGCGACTCGAGTCGATGGGCCTTCTCGAGAAATACGGGTTCTACGACGCCATCGACTTTACCCGGCAGGTAGACCGCGACGGCACCCGCGGGGTGCTCGTGCGGACCTACATGTCCCATCACGCGGGCATGGGGTTTCTATCGTTGCACAACTACCTCCATGAAGACGCAGCACGGGAGAGCTTCCATAGCGATGCCCGCGTACGCGCCTTCGAGCCTTTGCTTCACGAGAGCATCCCTGCCATATCCTCTCGCTACCTCGCCACCCGGGGGTATCTACCGGCCGCCGATCAGGCCGGAGAAATAGCACCGTCGGTGAGCAGTTTCGACTCCCCAAACACCGCGACGCCGAAGACCCAGCTTCTGGGCAATGGGCGCTACTCGCTCATGGTTACGAACTCGGGTGGCGGGTATAGCCAGTGGGGCGACCTGGAGCTCACGAGGTGGCGGTCTGATCCCACCCACGACTCCGGCGGAGTCCTTTGCTACGTCTACGAGCCTGACAACGAGCGTCTTTGGGCGAACACGTATCATCCCACCGGAGGCAAGGCCGACGAGTACGACGCCGAATTCGCCTCCGACCGTGCGGTAATCCGCCGCCTCGACGACGGGATCGAGCTAAAAACCGACGTCGTCGTCTCGAATGAGGACGACCTAGAGGTCAGACGAATCACCCTGGTCAACCGATCCTCTCGACCTCGGCGACTCGAGCTGACGAGTTACATCGAGCTTTCCCTCGCGCCGCATCGGAGTGATCTCCAGCATCCGGCGTTCAACAAACTGTTCATCCAAACCGAAGCGGTGCCTATGCACAAGGCCCTCATCGCCTTCCGTCGATCCCGGCGCGCCGACGAGGAGCCGGTCTACGTCGCGCATCGGCTCACGAGCGACGGAGAAGCGGGAGGTGAAGAGGGCGAGATGCGCTTTGAGACCGACCGCAGCCGCTTCGTAGGACGAGGTCGGACCCTCGAGGACCCTGCAGGCGCCCTCGGAGAGCCTGCGGGGGGGCAGGGGTACGTACTCGACCCCATACTGAGTATTCGCACGAGTGTGACGCTCGAACGGGGAGAACGAAGGCAGATCTCACTGATCTTCGCGGCGAGCGCGTCCCGGGATGCGGTCCTGGGCTTGATGTCGAAGTACGACGACCCACGCGCCGTCGATCGGGCGATGGACTACGCCTGGGCGTCGGCCCAGATCGAGCTGCGAGCGCTTCGCATCCAGCCGGACGAGGCGCGTCGGTTCCAGCAGGTTGCGAGCTACCTGCTTTATCCGAGCCCGCGACTGCGCCCGCCGGCCGAGCGGATCCTCGAGAATCGGAAGGGTCAGTCCGGTCTGTGGCGGTACGGAATTTCGGGCGATCTCCCGATCCTCCTCGTTACGATCGCCGAGGCGAGAGACCTTGGGTTGATCAAGCAGATGCTTCGGGCGCACTCGTACTGGAAACTCCACGGCTTCGCGGTTGATCTAGTGGTTCTCAACGAGGAGGCGAGCGGCTACGAGCTCGTTCTGCGATCACGGCTGGATGAGCTGGTACGAGCCCACCCGAGCGGAGCATTCGTGTTGAGCGCGGATCAGATTCCGGCGGACGACGTGGCACTGCTGATGGCAAGCTCCCGGGTTGTCCTCGTTGCTGCCCGGGGAGCCCTACCGCAGCAGATGGGCCTCGCGGCGGAGGTTCCCGAGCCGTCCCCTCTGGTGGCAAAGAAGCGCACGGAGCCCGACAGCTCGACCGCTCTTCCGTTCATGGAGCTGCACTACTTCAACGGTATCGGCGGCTTTACCGACGGCGGACGCGAGTACGCAATCTACATCGACGCCGGCACCAACACACCCGCGCCCTGGGTCAACGTGATCGCGAACCCGAGTTTCGGGACGCTCGTGAGCGAGACGGGGGCGGGCTTCACGTGGTACGGCAACAGCCAACGCAACCGGCTCACCCAATGGTCGAACGACCCGGTTATCGACCCGGCGAGCGAGGCTCTCTACATTCGAGACGAGGACAGCGGAGCCTACTGGACCCCCACTGCGTCACCGAAACGCGAGGACTCCGCGTACCGGGCACGGCACGGTGCGGGCTACTCGGTGTTCGAGCACAACAGCCACGGGATCGATCAGGAGCTGACGGTCCTGGTGCCGACGGACAACACGGGCGGAGACCCGATAAAGTTGCAACGCCTCCGGCTCAGGAACGACACGCCGAGGAGGAGAACAATCTCGGTTACGTACTACGTCGAATGGACCCTCGGCGAGAATCGTGAGTCGACGCAGATGCACGTCTCGACCTCATGGGACCGGGAAGTCGACGCGCTACTAGCCCGGAACCGCTACCACCCCGACTACGGCGATCGCGTCGCCTTCACGGCGCTTAGCCCGAACGCTACCTCCTACGGAGGGGACCGGAGGCTGTTCGTCGGACGAAACCGTTCCCTTGCCCAGCCGGCCGCGATGGAACGATCCGAGCTCTCTTCGCGGGTCGGGGCCGGGCTCGACCCGTGCTCGGCGCTGCAAACCGTGCTCGAGTTGGAACCCGGAGCGACGGTCGAGGTCGTCTGCATGCTCGGCCAGGCCGATTCGACCGAAGACGCGCGCCGGCTCGTCGGGGCGTTCCGCCGTCCCGGTTCCTTCGACGGAGCCCTCGACCGGACGAAGGCGTGGTGGGACGAGTTACTGGGAACCATCGAAATCCGAACGCCGGAGACGGCGGTCAACTTCTTGGTGAACCGCTGGTTGCTCTACCAGAGCGTAAGCTGCCGCATGTGGGGCCGCTCGGCAACGTACCAGTCAGGGGGGGCGTTTGGGTATCGCGACCAGTTGCAGGACGCGATGGGCCTGGTCTACGGCCGTCCGAAGATGGCGAGGGAGCAGATTCTCATCGCCGCGAGTCGTCAGTTCGTCGAAGGTGACGTCCAGCACTGGTGGCACCCCCCGAGCGGCGCCGGGATCCGCTCCCGTATTTCAGACGACCTGCTCTGGCTCCCGTACGTCGTCGCCCACTACGTCCGGGTTACAGGCGACCGGGAGATCCTAGACGAGGGTGTACCGTTCCTTATCGCTCCTCTGCTGCAGGATGGGCAACACGAGATCTTCTCCACACCGGATACCTCACGCGAGAGCGCGACGCTCTTCGAGCACTGCCGCCGCGCCGTTGATCGCGGACTTACCGCCGGGCCCCAGGGGCTTCCTCTGATGGGAACCGGCGACTGGAACGACGGGATGAACCTTGTGGGAGCCGGGGGAACCGGCGAAAGCGTATGGCTCGGCTGGTTCCTCGTCGGTGTGCTTCGCGGGATGGAGGAGCTGGCCGAGGTGTACGGCCGCGAGGCGCTCGGCCGGGAGTTTGCGCAGGAGAGACGTACCCTCGCCGCCCGTATCGAGAGCGCCGCCTGGGACGGCGACTGGTACCTACGGGCCTTCTTCGACGACGGGACGCCCCTTGGCTCCTCTGCTAGCCGCGAAGGAACCATCGACTCGTTGCCACAGTCCTGGGCCCGCCTTAGCGGCGCAGGCGACGAGGAGCGCACGCACCGGGCGCTCGAATCGGCGTGGCGGCATCTCGTGCTCGAGGAGGACGCACTGGTTCTCCTCTTCGAGCCACCGTTTAACACAATCGACCCGTCGCCGGGCTACATAAGGGGGTATCCGCCCGGCGTGCGAGAGAACGGCGGGCAGTACACCCACGCGGCTCTCTGGTTCGCGATGGCAATGGCGCGCGGAGGTGACGGCGACCGCGCCGCCGGGATGCTGCGGATGCTCAACCCGATCGAGCACGCCCGGGAACCCGACGCCGTGCAGCGGTACCGCCTCGAGCCCTACGTGGTAGCCGCCGACGTCTATCTGCTCCCGGGGCAGGTCGGCCGCGGCGGGTGGTCGTGGTATACCGGGTCGGCGGCATGGATGTACCGCGCCTGGGTCGAGGAGGTGCTCGGACTCGAGGTCCGCGGCGATCAGATGCGGCTCCGGCCGGTCATACCCTCCTGGTGGGACGGTTTCGAGATGCGATATCGCCACGGACAGGCTCTCTACGAAATCGCCGTGGTCAACCCTAAGGGTGCAGAGTCGGGTGTGGCGTGGATCGAGCTGGACGGCCGGAGACTTCCCACTCTTGCGATACCCCTCGAGGGGGGCGCGGCAAAACACCGCGTGCTCGTGCAACTCAGGTAACCGCGACCCAGGCCGCATGAGGATCACCAAGCGAGGTATCCGAAAATACCCTCTCGATACGTACGCTACCGAACAGTCGATGGAATACGAGTATCCGTACCCTTGGTTTATGGATTCATCGTGAATCGAGGAGTAATATAGTGAAGAGAGTCTTATTGATTCTAGCTGTTCTGATGATTGTACCGACGTTTGCGTTTGCACAGTTTGCCGTTGGACCGGCGGCGTTTTTCAAGTCTCCGGGGTTGCTGGGACAATCGATCGACGAAGACGAAGCGAACGTCAATCAATTCAGCTTCGGGGGAGATGCACGGTATCGGATAGGTTGGTTTCAGGCGCAAGCACTGGGACTCTACTCGGCGGGAGACATCAACAGTCTTGATCTCTTCCTGGACGCCGGTGTAGCGCTCGACGTAGCGATACTCACCTTGTCGGCGGGCGCCGGCCCCAATTTTACCAAGAACTTCGACGGCAGCCCCGCGACGCAGGCCGGCCTCAACGCCAGAACCGGCGCGGACGTGCGGCTCGGACCGGTCTCGGTTGGTATGTCGTACATCATGTCGCTGAACCTTGACCACGGTATCGACATCAAGACCAGCTCCGGGCTGCTCGGTGCCCAGGTACTGTTCTGGTTGTAGAAGGTGAAATTGTCGCCGGAGTCCTCGGCCTGATATACGGCGGTTTCACCTACACCAGCCGCACCCACCGGACCAACATCGGCCCGCTCGAACTGGCGGTGGCGGAGAAGAACACGGTCAACGTACCGCTGTGGGCGGGAATCGGAGCCCTAGGAGTCGGTGGCGCGCTCTTGTTCGTCGGCGCCAAGAAGGGTCGCTCGAACTGAGTCTTGGAACGGAGTGGCGCCCTCGTGGGGCCCACCAAACGGCAAAAAGAAAAACCAAACGCGGCACGACCGCATAGGAGGAAGAAATGAGTGATGTACAAAAGAGCAAGAAGCGCTTGCAAGAGGACCTGAGGCAACTGGTGGAGGACACCAAAGAGTTGCTGGGCTCGACTGCGGATGTCGCGGATAAAGAGGCCAAGAACGCGCGAGCCCGGGTAGAGGCAAGCCTGAAGACGGTGCAGGACCAGGTTGAGTCGGGTATGTCTGCCGCCGGAGACAAGGTAGAGGAACAACTCCACGAGCTAGACGAACGCGTACGGGCCAATCCCTACGCAACCGTCGGTATCAGTTTCGGAGTTGGAGTCCTTTTGGGATTCATTGTTGGTCGCAAATGAGGCTGCTTCGGCAGACAAGGTAAATCATGATTGAACGAGCACCAAAACTCTTCCTGCAGATACTAAAGAACCGGCTCGAGTTGTTCTCCTTAGAGTTGCAAGAGGAGAAGGTTCGATTCAAGCGGCAGATCGTGTTCGCCGTAGTTGGATCAGTGGTTGGCGTTACAGGTCTTATCGGGCTCGGCATCTTGACTATATTTCTGGTGCCGACTGCAGATCGGGTTCTCGTTGCTTCTATAATCGTCGCGCTGTTTATCCTCGCGGCGGTGGTGTTACTGGTTGTCGCTCGGGGGCTCTCTCGGCGGCACACACCCTTCGAGGCAACGCTCGCAACGTTCGACAAGGACATCTACAAGAAATGAGCAAGAGAAAAGAGTTGCGCGACATCGAAGAGCGAAAATGCCTATTGGTCGCCAAAGCCGACTTACAACGTGCATCCTTTCTGATGCTCACAAGCCCTCTCTTTAAGGTTGTCCAAGCCGCCGAGGTGGGCTTCTTTCTCGTCAATACCGGCAAGGCGGTCGTACGACATAAGAAGCAGTGACCCAGCAGGCTAAGGAACAATGCGAAGAGACATCACAGACCATCAAATTAGCGACCACGGGAACCGGTGGGCCTCCCCCACGCTCGTCGCCCTTTTGGGGTGACGGTGCTAATCAACCAGGCGGTGGAGCTCGACGGACTCTACGTCGTTGGAATCGGCGCCCACATGGCCGGCAACGACAAACCCGCCGAAGCCTTCGCTTCGGTGCCATCCCGAGCTCACCATCTTTACGTTCTCCCGGGATGCGCCCGATACCCGGGGTTAGCAGGCCCGGCGGGGCGCATACGACCGAATCTGTGAAGTGGTGGCCGGTTGGTTGGACGAAGACGTGCAGGGTCGTCAGCTGACAGGTGCATAGAGTAAGACCAGCGTAGAGATCGCAAAGAACGCCAAATGGAGCGCGTTGGTCCAGGGGATTCCTGCCGGGGCATGCGATTGCACCGAGCTGCGGGCCCGGAGGGCCAGCGGAAGTAGCAACAGGACCGCAAGATAATTCGGTGGGAGAACTCGACCGAGCACCAGCCCGATTGCCGAAAGAAAACTCGCGGCAAGTAAGGAAGTGTACAGCCGGCGGGTGAGGGCCGGACCGATGCGAGTACTAAGAGTGCCGGCCACCACGCGTCGGTCCCGGTGAAAATCCCGCATCTCATTGCTCAGCATTAAGGCGGGCACCAGAAACGAAAGGGGCAAGCCTATCAGCACGGGATACCAGCTCCAGCCGCCTCCGAAGGGATACCACGCTCCAAGATTCATAAGCGGCCCCATAAGCACCCAGCTCATCAAGGCGCCCATGCCGCGTCGCTTGTATACGAAAGGCTCGCCGGTGTAGGCATAGGAACCTATCACGCCGACCAGGCCGATGACTAGCATCCCCCAGCGGCTGATCCACACAAGGTACAATCCGATCACTGACGCGAGCCCCATGAGTCCAATCCCGCCGGCAAATATGGTTATATCGAAGGCGGTGCGTTCCCTTCCTAAGAAGCGGTAGCGTCTGAGTTCCTGATCCCTCAGAGCAGCGGCCTCGGTCATGCCACGGCGCCGGACCGGTCGTCCCGGCTGTCGGTATTTGAACGAGCCTTCGAAATAGTCGTTGATGAGGTTCGCGCCGGTTTGCACCGCTAATCCGGCGACGGTCACCAGGACTATCAGTCGGATCTGTCGCGCAGTATCGGGCCCGGACAAAGCGATGTATCCCGCCAGGCGAGCGGCGAGAATGCCGCTGGTAGTGGCACCGAGGGCTAGGGTCAGGGAAAGCAGACGTAGTGCTTTCAGGTATTGGGTGAACCAGACTGTGTTCAAGGAAACGTCGAACTTAACCATGCTCATGAGTCTTGCCTTGTTCGAGTCGATCGGGGCGTACCGGTTGTGTCTCTCTTGCCGCGGACGAAACCGGTGTGATATAAGCAGTACCAGAATCAAGAAACATACAGAGATAGTTATATATGAGACGCAACAGTTCGTTAATGCTCGTCCTGGTTCTGATCTCCGGGACCTTCAACCTCTACGCATCCGGCGGAACAGAGCGATCCGCACCCGAAGACCCTCCCGGCGCCGAAGCGACCGTACTACACGTCGGGCTCATGCCCGCGGTGGATACTGCCCCGATCTTCGCCGCTCGCGACGCCGGGTACTTTGAAGACGAGGGAATCGACGTGCGTCTGCAGATGTTCACCAACGCGCAGGATCGTCAGTCCGCACTGCAAACCGGCCGGATCGACGGGGCAATGACCGACCTGATAGCGGTTGCGGTAAACGTGGCCGGCGGATTCGATATTAAAGCCACCACCCTCACCGACGGCATGTTCCCCATCTTGGCTCAACCAGGCGCGGCTGAACGGGAAGAAGTGACCATAGGCCTGATGGAGGTTTCGGTATCGAATTTTTTGGTGGATAGCTGGATGTCGGAAGAATACGAGCTGAACAAGATCTATATCAACTCTATTCCTGCTCGACTCGAAGCGCTAATATCGGGTCAGCTCGACATGGGGTTTTTTCCGGAACCGATTTCGTCGGTTGGGGAAATGCAAGGTATGGAGGAGATCATCTACGAACCGGTGGGTGGGTTCACCCCGGGTGTGATGGTGTTCACCGGCGCTGCCCGCCGAGAAAAGGGTGACGCGCTGCGTGGATTCCACCACGCGTACAGCAAAGCGGCGGCAGATCTCCGGGCTGACCCTGAGCTCGCGTTGGATACCGTCATGGCAAGTGTTCCCAATATCAATCCGGACACACGAGACTTGATCGATTTGCCGGAGTATCACGAGGCCCGGCTTCCCGGCGACGACTACCTTCAGATAATCATCGATTGGACTGAGAGCATGGTCGGCTACAAGCTACACGTGACCCCCGAGGACCTGGTGGCCCCGGACTTTCTCCCGACCGAACGTGTGCGATAGCCCCTCCGCCGGGGCGCGGAGTGTTTGATCTGCGATGGTAAGCATACGCAATCTGTCGTTCTCTTATCCCTCCGCTACCGGGAGCGCTCACGTTGCCGGCCTGCGCAATATCAGTATTGAGCTCGACGAAGGGCGGAGCCTTTCGATAATTGGCCCCTCGGGCTGTGGAAAGACCACCCTATTACACATCATCGCCGGTTTGATTCCTCTATCGTATGTCGAATCGCTCGGGGGAGCTGACTCCCCGAAGCTCGTAAGTCGGGGACGCATCGGGCTGGTTCAGCAGCGAGATGCCCTGTTCCCATGGTACAGCGCCACTGAGAATGTGATGCTCGGCATCGACGGGGGAAAACTGGGGCGAGGGCGGAGGCGTGCCGAGCGGCGGCGTTCGGTGAAGTCGC
>CAZLDK010000041.1:0-16829 GCA_964558285.1 uncultured Spirochaetaceae bacterium
GTGCGCGTATGGGAAACCGCTTCCGGAGCGATAATCCACTACCCGAACCTCTGTACCGGCTGTCGGCGGTGCGAATCCAACTGCACGATTACCAACGACGGTAAAGCCCACGCCTATATCTCTCGTATAAAGATCGACCGCAACCTCAACTACGGTCCCAGCGGCCCATCGAGTAACTATTTCTACGATAGAGGGCAGATGGGCAATTTTGAGATCATCGGAGACACCTGCAAGCAGTGCAAGGATCCGTATTGCGGCAACGTCTGTCCGGTCGGCGCAATTAGCGAAGACGAGCGTACCGGTGCCCGGATCGTCGACGAAGAGACCTGTATTGCCTGCGGAGCCTGCGTAAGCGCCTGCCCCTTCGGCATGATCGTCCAAGACACGGAAACCGGCAAATCGAAGAAGTGCACCCTTTGTTGGGGAAGTCCCGCCTGCGTAGCCGGGTGTCCCAACTCCGCACTGAAGTTTGTCACCTGGGAAGAGGCAATCCGCGTCTTCCGCGAGCGCGGCGAAGGCGCTGCCGTCCAAACACAGAGAGTCTAAGGAGTAAAGTATGGCTGATTACGGCGGTTACACCGGAAAGATTCTCCGGGTCAACCTTTCGAACGAACAGATAACCGAAGAAAGCATCGAGCCCTACCTCCCCTACCTCGGGGGAATGGGTATCGGATATCGAGTAATGTGGAACGAGGTTCCTGCGGGAACCAATCCCTTCGAACCCGAAAACCGCATTATCGTGGCAACCGGCCCCTTGGCCGGGACCGGCGCGCCTTCGAGCGGCCGGACCAATATCACTAGTCTGTTGCCCTCGAACCCCTATTGGGCTGTCGCCGACAGCCACATGGGAGGCTACTTCTCCACCGAGCTAAAGTATGCCGGCTGGGACGCCATTATCGTTCAGGGCCGTGCATCTCGCCCTGTGTGGCTCCGGATCGAGAACGACAAGGCCACCCTCGAAGATGGCAGGCGGCTCTGGGGCAAGGGTATTTTCGATACCATGGCGACGATTACGGCCATCATGGGCAAGACCGCTCAGGTCGCAGCCATCGGCCCCGCCGGAGAGAACCAGGTAAACCTGTCGGTTATCCGAACCGGTTCGAGCCACTCGGCCGGTGGCCACGGCGGTATCTTTGGTTCCAAAAACCTGAAGGCGATCGGTGTTATCGGTGACGGCGCCGTCCACATCAAGGGCGAACGATCCGAATGGCTCCGGGCGGACCGGGAGATGATGCAGGTTATCGGTGCGAACAACCAGCACGTTGTTCCCTCGACCCCCCAACCCTGGGCCGAGTATCACGACCCGGCGAGTCGGTGGACCGCCCGGGACGGCCTCTACTGGGGCGCCGCGGATCCTCCGGTGGAAACCGAGAACTGCGAGGCCGGAGACGTTAACCGTATCGGCTACCGGACGCAGAAGGGCGTGAAGGACCACGGCCCCGTAGCCGAGGAATACACCGTAAAGATGGGCGGATGCTCGGCATGCCCCATTCGTTGCCATAGTAATCTGCGGGTGCCGCAACTCGAAGAGTACGGCTACAGCCCCAACGTCTCCAACACCTGCATGGGGTACTTCTCCCCCGGCGGCGTCATGATCAAAGGCTACTTCGACACCGGAGTGGAACGGGAAGGACCCTTTATTGCTCGAACCCTCGGTTCTCAGATCGCCGACGACCTGGGTCTCTGGTTCAACTACGGCCAGATGGGGCGGGACCTTGCCTACGCCTACGACAACGGTATTCTTCAGCGGGTTCTCCCTGCCGCGGAATACAATGAGATTCCCTGGGATCTCCTCGAAGCCGGCGACCCCCGGTGGATGATCGATTTCTTCGATCGCCTGGCGTATAAGAAGGGTGAGATAAGCCACTTCGCCGACGGCGCCTACTGGCTCGCGGAGCGGTGGAACTTCGGTGACGACTACTGGAACAGCGCGAAGGTAAAGCTCTGGTCGCCCTTGGGATTCCCCGTCCATCACTCCAACGAGTCGAACGGACAGGTCGGCGCCCTCATCTCCTGTATGTTCAACCGCGACGCCCAGAGCCACACCCATCAGAACTTCCTCTTCAGCGGACTCCCCGTCAGCCTGACGAAGGAAATAGCCGGCGAGCTCTGGGGAGACCCCTCGGCGGTCGACGAGCCGCAGAACTATACCCCGATGAATCGCCACAAGGCGGTCTTCGCCAAGTGGTCCATAGTTCGGAACGTGCTCCACGACTCGCTCTCGCTGTGTAACTGGATCTGGCCGATGGCCGCAAGTCCTTTGAAGGAGCGAAACTACCGGGGCAATACCGCCCTCGAGTCGGTCTTCTATAGCCTGGCGACGGGTATCGAGAAGTCGGAAGAGGAGCTCGACCTCGACGCCGAGAGGGTCTTTACCCTCCACCGGGCGCTTACGGTAAAGCAGATGGGCACCGTCGATATGAGAAATCAGCACGACGGAATCGTCGACTGGGTCTTCGAAAAAGACCCGGAGAAGGAGCCCTTTACGCCGGGGACCATCAAGATGGACCGAGAGGATATGGAGCTTGCCAAGACGATGCTCTACGAGGAGATGGGCTGGGACAGCGAAACGGGAGCCCCGACCCGGGCAACCCTCGAGCGCCTCGGTATGACCGATGTCGCCGAAGAGCTGGCCTCTCTGAACCTGCTTCCGGTCTAGGCATAGCAATCGGCATGCTGCGAAGACGAAACAAAGCCGTTTCCGCCGAGGATTCGACCGGCGGCGCACCGTCCCCGCCGGCGGTACCCGAGAGGGATTCGGCTTCCGAGATTGCGGACTACGTAAGGCGGTGCTCCCAGGAGCATCGCCTAGCTTCTCGAAGCGAGATTCGTCAGTCTCCGCTTTCGATATCGGAGGATCAGCTGGACGGATTCCTCGAGGCCGCAGAGGGTCAAGAGGATATCCGGTCTGTTCAAGGGACAAAGGATAGCTATTACTTCAGCGACACATACATCAGTCCCGCGTTCGCAAAGCTGAAGGTCCGTTTGGAGGAGAATAACCTTCTTGAGATGCTGGTCGAACAGGTCCGGGATGATTCGAGGATCTATCCTCGGCCGACACCCGCCCGGCAGTTCTACAACACGCCGTACAGCATCGAGAAAGAACAGCTGGTAACGCTCCTTGCAAGCCTGAAGGCTGACGAGGAGTACTCCGACATCGAGCTCTTCGAGACGACGAACGGGGCTCAGTACCTGGCGTCTCGGGAGTTCATGCATCCCGACCAGGCCAAGGCGATGGCCCAGTTGCAGGAAGTCGAGGACCCGGAACGCTTCTTCTAGAAGCGAGGGAGAGAAGAACCATGGTTGAGTTTTCCGACGGTACCGCCTTGGAATGCCGAGGCGGATACCGAGTCGAAAAGATAGGTGGAGCGTACTACGTCCTCGGAGACGGTATGCTTCTCGAAGTATCGGGTCCGGAAGAGGGTCTGCAGATCCTTGGGAGCGTAACCGACGGAACCGTCTACCGGCAGATCAAGAGTCGGGTCGGCTGCGAGCGGTGCAAGCGTACCGCCCGGTGCCAGGGACACACCCTGTCCTCGGAGCATCCGCTCTTCGACCCTGACCCCATCACACATACCTAAGCGGAGGAAGCAATGAAAAAGGCCGTCATTCTGACGATTATCCTGGCACTCTGTGCCGGCGCAGCCGTAGCAGATCTAGTCTATCTCTTGGAGATTGAGGTAACCAATCAAACCGGAGAGATCATCGAGAAGATCCACATTCGCCCCGACTACGGCGGGGAGTGGGAAGAGTTACCCATTTCAGAATGGGTAATCCGGCCCGGAGAGACCTACACGCTCCAAATTCGGGACTACAAGTATTACAACACCGATGTCTTCGACGTTCGTGTCGAAAGCCGGGACGGCGCGACCTACACGGTTACCGGCCAAGATTTGGTGGCGACCAGCGAATTGACCATCCGTCCCACACACCGCGATTGACCCCCGGCGGGACTAACCGTCGGCGGTGTACCCGCCCATCATCGCATCCAACAAAAAAAGCCGCCGGTGAATGCCGGCGGCTTTTTTCTTTCGCGGCTGCGTCGCGCTCCGTCGGCCTGTTAGCGTTCTGCTATCGCCCGTTCGGCAAGCTCCATAAACCACTCGGAAGAGTGGGTCGCTCCGGTTACCGCGTCCATGGAATCCGGGTCCTGGGCTTCCTCGAGAGACGCTTCGAGCTCGTCGAAGGCTTCGGCGGGGGAGATGCCCGATATTGGAACCATTCGGTCTTCGTAATCCTGGTCCTGGCTCTTCGCCTTACCCTGTCTGTTGAACTCGTCGTACTCGACGTCGGAGATGACGTTTCCGTCGAAGGTAACGGCCAGCTTTCCTTTCCAGCCGTGTTCATCGTAGTCCGTCTCGACGACCACGGTATTGGCCCCTTCCTTTGGGAAGGAGCTCTCGTCACTCCCACAGCCGGCGAGAACGAGGGCCAACAGAAAGAGTGTTGTTCCATAGAGTATTCGCATGATAGTTCCTCCTAAGTATACATATCAGGTTACCTCTACCACAGGGCGATGTCAATATTATTTTATCGATTTCATTTTTCGGACCCTCGAGCCGTCTGACGTATCAACAAGCCTGTTGATGGTAATCCGAATAGAGTCATTCAGGAGAGGTATTTAGGGGCGATTTGGCCGAGATTTTTCGGTTTTTGGAAGAGACCGTAGACCCGAAAAGGAGTTGGAGCGAAAAATCAACAGGCTTGTTGACACGTCATACAGATTGACCCTGTCCCCTATAGCTGGTAAGGGATGGTATGGCATCTATCCCCCTTCCTCCCGGGCCGGTCGCCGACGAGGCGGCTTGTCGTCTGCTCTTGAACGACGAAGAGCTTGTCTCGTTGTGGTGCAGCCCCACCGATCTCAAAGACCTCGCCCTCGGTTATCTGTTGAGCACCCGGCGGATTGCCGTGCCGGAGGACACCGAGTCGATAGAGGTCGAGATGCCGGGGGAGGATCAAGACGAGGGGATCTGGGTGATACGGGTGACCGCCGGATCGTCGGCGCCGGCGGGCGCGGAACCGGCGCCGAACACCGATGCCACCGCCGCTGCCGAGCCGCCGGCCCGGACCGACGCCGGGAGCGGGTTTCAGGTTACCCTCGGGTCCCTTCGGGACGCGGCCAGGCAGGTAATGGAGGAGGGCCCCCTTCGCCTCGCGACCGGGGGAGTTCATAGCGCCGGCGCACTCCTGCCCGACGGGCAGGTCATCCTCCGAGAGGACGTGAGCCGTCACTGTGCCCTGGACAAGGCCATCGGCGCGGCGGCCCGGCTGGTCGCCGGAGAGCCGCTCCTCGGAAAGGTCTGCCTTCTCTCGAGCGGCCGAGCCGCTCAGGAGATGGTGCAGAAAGCGGTCAACGTCAAGACGCCGGTTTTTGCCACCCGGGGTATCCCCACGACCCCGGCGTACCGTTTGGCGCACCTTTCGGGAATAACGCTTATCGGACAGGTCCTCTCACCGCGTCCTATCGCGTACGCCGGGGCCCACCGAGTCCGTGAATAGGAGTCCTCGATGGCACTGACCATCGCCGGTGTTGTCGGAAAGCTTTTCGGGCTGACGGTTCTCGGCTACCTGCTATTCCGGATTCGGTTTATGCGGGAGCGGGTCCTGAACCCACTGCTCTGGATCTTGGTGAACGTGCTCTTGCCGGTCTACCTTATCCACCGTCTTGCAACCGGGTGGGAAGAGGCCCTGCAGTTCGGTTGGGAATGGACTCTGGTTTTTTTCTTCGCCTGTTGGGGCGCCGTCGCCATCCAGTCGCTCATAGGGGCCTGGATTGTCTACCGAACACGCCTTTTGCCGACCGAAAACCCCCGGGAAGTGGTAGCGCTTTTCGGCGTCCACAACGCCGTCTTTATTCCCTTCCCGATACTCGCGGTCCTCGCCCCGGACGAGATCAACGTCTTTCTCTTTTTCTACTTCTTCGCCTTCGCCCTCATGCTCTGGTCATACCTGGTAAGCCTCATCAGCGGGAGAGAGACTATCCGCCTCAAGATTACCCCGCCTCTGGTCGCGATGCTGCTCGGAGTCGTCGCGGTGCTCCTGGGGTGGCATCACTCCGTCCCGGATCCGACGATGGACGTAATCGGAGAAATAGGCCGGACGAGCATGGACATAATCCTAATCGTCCTCGGTGGAATCCTGGCGACGGTGCCCCAGGAGGACTTGGCGTACAAACCGGAGTTCGGGCGTCTCGTTGTCCTACGGATGGTTGTCTACCCGGCTCTCGTGCTTTTCCTCGCGTGGCTTATTCCCGAGGGAATCGGCCGGGAGTTCCAGTGGGGCTTGCGAATTACGTTGATAATTGAGGCCGCCGTTCCGCCGGCGACAAACGTGCTGCTTATCGCCAAGGCGTTCGGAACCGAGAAGCAGGTCCACTACGCCGGAGGCGCCATCTTGACGACCTACCTCGCCTCGGTGGTGACGATTCCCCTATTCCTCACCGCCGCCATCCTGCTCTTCGGGGTCTAGCTCCGTTTCCTCTTGCTTCTCCACAAGGGTAAAGGACCGGACCTTCCCCCTCGGTGCTTCGGCCTGCTCGTCGCTGTACTCTTCGATCAGGGCCACGGTTTGGAAGGGGATCATCAGGTGATCCGCCTTTCCAAAGACGCGCCGGACCTCGTCGGCAGTTGGATCGATGATAAGGCCGTCCCCTTCGGGAAATACGAGACCCTTGATCGACACGAAATAGGGGTGAGTCAGATCGAGGCTTTTTGCCCGGAGGAGGAGGTCCTTCTCTTTCCATTTAAAATGTACGCGGTATAGTGACATGTGCTTGGTACCCCAGAAGGTACACCATTTGACGGCGGCAGACCAATCTGAGAAGATCATGTCCGAGCTATGGAAGGAAGTGATGATGAAAACAATCGGAGCCGGTGAGAAGCGTCCCAGCCTGGCGCTTCTGCTTCTTTTCTTCGTTCTCTCGGCCCCGGGTCAAGCGGTTGCACAGAATACCGTGGCCCTGTTGTCGGTAAACAACTTGGCTCAGGAACCGGCCTACGACTATCTGAGCGGGATTATCCAGGGCATCCTTCTCTACGATCTTTCGCAGCAACGGGACATCTCCCTCGTCGATCGGGGGAATCTCGAGCGCGTTCTCGAGGAGCAGGAGCTGCGCCTCGGCGGCATTACCGAACGGCAAGACGATGTGCGGATCGTCGGCGAGGTTCTTGGGGCCGACTATCTGTTGAACGCCGGGTACGTCTTTCTTGGAGACGAGGTGCTGATATCCGTCGATCTGATCGACGTGGTTACCGCCGAATCACGGACATTCTCCGAGAGGGGAAGACAAGAGAACACTATCCACGTTCTCTCGGAGAAGCTCGTTCAGAGCATTACCGGCCGTCGGGTCTCCCTCGTCGTTCCAGATCAGGACCGCTCCATCCTCTCGCTCCGGGACGAGACTCCCGGCGCCATCGCCCTTCATTCCCACCTTATCGACGCTGAGATTTTTCTGAACGGAGACTTCGTCGGCTACACCACCGGGAACGTCCGGGAACCCTTCATGATCGAAGACCTTCCTCCGGGGCGCTATACCATCAAGACTGACCTTGGCCGGACTTTCGGGGTCGTCAAGTTTCCGGAGTTCGAGTTTCTCCGGTGGGAGGCGGAGGTCGTGGTTGACCCGGGACGGCGAACGGTAATTCGGGACGAGACCCGGCACTTTAACCAAATTATCTACGACGCCATGCAACTCCTCCGAAAGTCGGAGGATATTCCGGCGTCTTCCCGGGCACCGTTCCGGGTTACCGAAGACGTCAGTTTCGTGGATAGAGAGGGCCGCCGAATACCTATCGACTATCGACTTGTCGCCACTCCCGACGACGAAGGCCTCTCGGTCGACCTCGTCGTGCGCTACGACGGAGAGGAGTACCGGTTTTCCGAGCGAGCAACGCCGGATCGAGACTTCGAGCTCGAGGAAAACGTCGGAAAGGTTCGAATCGAGCTCTCCGCCGAGCATTCCTGGGGTGACTACGACCTCGAATACGAGGTCTGGCGAAACGACATTGAGCAGGGGATGTTCTGAAAGCTCGTCCCTTGTCTACCGGCGTAACTCTCTTGCTCTGGGTCTCTCTTGCGCTTGGTCTCGTCGCCGGTGTCGAAGCCCAAGACGAGGCAGCCGAACCCGAGCTGCGCATCACCGTCACCGCGACGCCGCTGCCGGCACTCGGGCCCCTAGAAACCGAGCTCCCGGTCGACAAGTCTGTTCTCCCGGAGCGGAGCCTTCCCGATCTACTCTCGGGGCTCCCGGGCCTTTCCTTTGGCTCTTTCTCTGAAGAACCGAGGCAATCGGCGGTTCGCTACCGTGGGTACGGCGGTTCGCATCTTCCCGTGGTTGTGGACGGCCACCGGGTGAACCCCCCGGATCTCGGCCGGCTACCCTGGGGTGGAGTGCCCGTCGGAGCGGTTGAGTCGGTTCGACTCCTACGAGGGCCCCAGGCCGCGAAGTACGGCAGCGGCGCGATTACCGGAGTCCTCCTCGTGGAAACGACCCCTGTAGCCGAAGGTGGGTACCTCCGGGGCGGGATCGGGAGTTTCGGCTACCGGGACGTCGAAGCCGGCGCAACGGTTGATACGGGAACGGCCCTGGTGTCCGCTTCCGGAGAGCTGTTTCAAAGCGAGGGGCAACGAGACAACAGCGACAGCTCCGGTGGCAGCACTCTGGCGTCGGTCTATCGGCCTTGGGTTACCCCTTCCCGGGGGAGCCCCCGGGAGTTGCGAGCGTCCCTGGGCTATTCGCAGCTGAGCTACGGCTTGCCTGGAGCGATCTCTCCGGATCTTCTTTCCGAGGATCCGGACGCCGCGGGAACCCCGGAGGACCGGGGCGAAACGATACGATTCTACGGTTCCGGCGACTTTTCGTGGCTTCTTTCCGAGGCCGAGGTTAGCCTGCCGCTGTACGTCGAGTACCGCTCCGACAGGGGAGAGTTTGTCAGCATTAGCACGATCACCCGCTCGGAGACCACAACCGCCCGGCTCGCGCCGTCAGGACACGCCGTGGTGCCGGGGTTCCGGGATCTCGAGGTGTACGGCGGCATCTCCGGAGAGTTCGTTCGCCTCCTTTCCACAGCGGAGTCGACTCAGGTTACCGATCAGACGTTTTCAAGGCCTGCCGTCGGTGTCTTCGGCGGGGGCCGCCTTCCCCTCTCCGGCGGCTGGGCGATCGAGACCGGCGCGCGTTACGACCTTGCCGTCCTGCGTGGCGAGGGTGCTCTCGAGGAGACGGCGTGGTTGCAGGGAACCGGTGGCGATATTGCCGTCCACTACGACACCCGCCGTTTTCGAAGTAGTGCCCGGGTAGCTGCGGTGTACCGCCTTCCGAAGATCGACGAAGTAGCGCTTTACCAAGGCTTCGGGACCGGTTTCAATACCGATCTTGCCCCCGAGCGGGGTGTCGCGGGCGACATCGGCATTCGAGTCGAGCCATCCGAGGTGTTCTCCCTTCGTGCCGGTGTCTTCGGCACCTTCCTCTGGGACGAGATCTCTTTTGTCTTCGACCCGACCGCCGTTGTGCCGCCCTTCGGGCAGAACGAGAACATCGACTCCACCCGACGCCTCGGCGTGGAAACCGATCTGCTTCTTCGACTTGGCGACCGGGTCGACCTTTTCGGAGGGTACAGCTTCGTCGATCCCCGATACGCGTCGGGGGACAACGAGGGCAAGATTCTGGCACAGCTACCACGACACTCCGGAGACGCATCGGTCGTCTGGGGCCCCACAGATTGGCTCGACGTGACGGCTCGGTACCACTATTTCGGGCGCTACTATGATTCGGCGACGAACGACGGTGCGCCGGAGTATCGCCGGGACCTCCTTTCCCTCGCTGCGGCATTTACCTTATCCGGACCTACCGTCGACTGGTCTCTCGGGTTATCCGGGGAAAACCTCCTAGACGACCGAGACCCGTCGGTGGCCTTCCCGACGGGAGTCTATCCCACCGCCGGCCGGCGACTCCGGGTGTCTCTTGGGGGCTCCTACTGAAGCACCTTGCCTTCGGTATCGGAGTGAGCTTGGTCTTTCACGCCATCGTCCTGTTCGTAGCCATTCCGTCCCAGCCGACGGCGGTTCCGGCAGGAGCGCCGGAAGCTCTCGAGGTGCGGATCCTTCCCGAGCTTACCGAGCTTCCGGGCGCCGCGGGACCCGACACTCAGGCTGTCGGTGAGGGGTCCGACCCGAATCCCGGGGCAGGGCCCTCCGTCATCGAGAATGCCACCAGCGTCGCGGGCAGCCGCACCCCAGCGGTATCCGCCTCCGCACCGACCGTCGATAGTGCCGATGCCGGCAGGCCGGTTCCCCCGGCAGGGTCGCCGCCTCGAACTTTTGAGCCCGCCGCGCCGGCGGAAGAGATTTCCCCGGACTATCCTCCCGGTGCCCGAAGACGGCGGCAAGAGGGTTTCGTCCGCCTCCGATTGGCCGTCGACGCATTGGGAACGGTTCAGGCGGTGTCGGTACTGGAATCGAGTGGCGTTCCCGACCTGGATTCGGCGGCTCTGAAGGCTGCGGCCACCGCCTCCTTTCGGCCCGCGAGGACGAATGGAACAGCTGTGGCGTCTTCTGTTCGTGTGACGGTGGTCTTTGCCCTAGAGGCCGATTCCTAGGGTTAGCGGCGCGTAGAGCGAGCCGAGGGGAGCGACCGATTCGAATACCATGAGGAATCCCCATCCGGCGGAAAGGGAGAATAGCCTGCCGAGAGTAACTTGATACTCGACGCCAACCAACGAGGTGGGGTGAGTCGCCGAGCCTTCGGCGACGTCGACCTCCGGCTCCGGGGCGCCGAAGCCACCCCTGGCATAGTCCAGGCTCGTATGAGTTGCTCCGAGACCACCAACAGCCCGGAGACGGAACCAGGCATCTTCTATGAGGCTGAACCGGAGGATACCGAGTATTGGCGTCAAACTACCGCCGTCGATTTCCGGTTCCCGGCCTTCGACCGGGAGGTAGCCGAGGAGCACTCCGCCCTCGAATCGAGGATAGCTTCTCAGGGGAAGGCGAACCTCCACCGTCGGCCCCGGTGCCGGTGGTGCAACGTCAGAAAACCGCCCGAGAGGAAAAAAATAGAAGAACCCGAAATCGACGTACACCGCCGGCAATCGGCTATTTGGCAGAAGGGTAGGGCCACCGCTCTGTGCCGAGAGCGGCATCAGAGCGGCGGAAAGTAGGAGTAAGAGCGCGGCGTTTCGTCTAACCGAACTCGACGTGACGGACAATTTCCGCCTCTTCTCGAAGGGCGTCGACGTAATCCTGAACCGCTTCACCCTGCTTCTGTTGTAGAAGGTACTGGTCAATGTCTCCTCGAACGTCCTCGAAGGGCACCGGTCCACCGGCGACTTTCTCGGTTACCTGGATGATGTGGAAGCCGAATTGAGTCTCTACGATCTCGGAAACCTCCCCTTCGTCGAGGGAAAAGGCCGCTTCCTCGAAGGGCGCGACCATCTGCCCCCTCCCGAAGAGACCTAAATCACCGCCCCGGGGCGCGCTTGGCCCCTCTGAATGCTCCTCGGCGAGAGCCGCGAAGTCCGCGCCCTGCTCGAGCTCTTCAAGAAGATCCTCCGCCCGGGAACGCGCCTCCGCGACGGCGTCCTGACTTTCGAGACCCTGAGTAGAGATCAGAATATGACGCGCCCGGACCTGGTCCGGCTGGGTAAACACATCCGCGTTCTCCTGGTAGAAGCTGCGCGCTTCTTCTTCAGAGACTTCGAGGGACTCAAGGACCTGCTCTTCCAAAAGCCCCTGGATCGCCAAGCTCTTTGCTATATCCAGCTCCAATTCCGCTTCCGTGACTCCGAGGTTATCCAAGGCCTGCTGATACTCCTCCTGAGTGGCAAACTGTCCCCGAATGCCCTCGATCTCCAGCCCTATTCGCTCCTCGCTGATACCAAACCCCTCGGTGACACTCTCCTGGAAGAGCACCTCGCGGTCTATGAGATTGTTAAGCACCTGGGCGCGGAGTTCGTTCAGCTGCGCTTCCGAAGGCGTGGGATTTTGTTGGGCCATCTGTCTTCGGGAGCGGTCGAAGGATGCTTCGAAGTCGCTACGAAGAACCGCCTCTCCGTTTACCTCGGCCACTGCCTCGGTGGAATCCTGAGCTCCACCAGACCCTTGGCCTGTGGTTTCCGTCGCTTGATCCGACGCATCCGCCTCTTTTTCCCTGTTTCCCCCGGCGAAAAGCGGGGTCGCGAAAAGCACCATTCCGATGATGCCGACAATAAGTAGTTGTTTCATGGGGTCTTTCTCCTCGTAATAGCCCAAACTATTGCCGCAGAGCTGGGGTGTCAAGTGCGGCCCTCAACGGGAGGCGACGCACTGTTCCGTGGGCGATGGTTGGGTAGCTTCCGAAACCGACCCGCCGGTTTTCCCGCGCTTCAATCAACATGGTTGTTGATACGTCGTAGTTGACGCGGTGGTTGGCCAGGCCATAGGGTAGGCTTGTGCTCGACGGCTTACTCCGACCAATCAAAGATCGAGTTCTCGCTCCCGTCGTTTCGCGAACCGCACGTCATGTCAGTGCCTTCGCGGTTACCTGGCTGGCCTTCTGCGCCGGTGCCGCAGCCGCACTCTTCGCGTACCTCGGAGGCATTCCCTGGTCCGTCGGGCTCTGGCTTCTGGGACGGGTTCTCGATGGTCTCGACGGCGCCATCGCTCGGGAGACCGACAGCCAGAGTGACTACGGCGGCTACCTCGATATCGTTCTCGACATCGTTGTCTATACCGCGATTCCCCTCGCTCTGGCTTTTGGCGACGGCAGCCCGAATGCGATTGCGGCGGTAGCGGTTCTTATGGGCGCCTTCTACATAAACGTTGGTTCCTGGATGTACCTGTCGGCCCTCCTGGAGAAACGGTTGGCTGCGGGGATTCACTCAACCAGCGTGGTCATGCCTCCGGGCCTGGTGGAGGGAAGCGAGACGGTCGTCTTCTACACGCTCTTTCTTCTGTTTCCCGGGCTCCTCGTCGAGCTTTTTTTGATAATGGCTTCCCTCACCCTTTTGACGGCCGTGGTGCGAACCATCCTCGCCCGGCGGCTGCTTTATCCGAATACACGATAATGAGCCAATTAGTTACCTTTAAGTCGTGGAACATCTACAGGATAATCAAATCGTTCTCGGTGGCGGCTGCTTCTGGTGCCTCGAAGCGGTGTACCAACGAATAGACGGTATTGAGTCGGTAGTCTCTGGATACGCCGGAGGGGAGGTTGACAACCCCACCTACGAAGACGTGTGTACCGGACGCACGGGGCATGCGGAGGTCGTTCTGGTGACTTTCAATCCCGAAAAGATCAGCCTCAAAGAGGTCATCGCTCTCTTCTGGAAGGCCCATGATCCGACGACCGTGGACCGTCAGGGCCACGACGTCGGTACCCAGTACCGCTCGGCGATCTACTACTCTACGGAGCAGCAGCGGCGGGCCGCCGAAGAATCGATGGCCGACGCCGGAAAGGAGTTCTCCGCACCAATCGTTACCGAAATCGCGCCCTTGGACCGCTTCTACCCGGCAGAGAGCTACCATCAGAACTACTTCAATAGCCACCCCTTTGCCGGCTATTGCCGGGTGGTTATCGCGCCAAAGCTAAAGAAACTCTCGCTCTGACGGACCGAAAAATTCGCGGTATTCCCCAAAATTGACAGCCCTCGAGGCGGGGTCTATACTCGGGGGGCCAACCATCTCCGTCAAAAGGCCAACAAAAGGCAAAAAAAAGGGACAGGCATGAAGGCTCTAGAGCTCGAAGCATACAAAAAGCTGGTATACAAGGATACTCCGAAGCCCGCACCGGGAGTAGGTGAGCTGTTGTTACAGGTGAAAGCCTGCGGGATCTGCGGGAGCGATGTCCACGGTTACGACGGGTCGACGGGTCGGAGGATACCCCCGGTCGTGATGGGGCACGAGGCCTCCGGAATCGTCGAAGAGCTGGGCCCCGGGGCGGAAGGTTTTGCGGTCGGAGACCGGGTGACCTTCGATTCAACCCTCTCCTGCGGGTACTGCTACTACTGCCGCCGGGGACAGATAAACTTCTGCGAGAACCGCCGGGTTCTCGGTGTTTCCTGCGACGAATACCGACAGAACGGGGCCTTCGCGGAGTACGTCGTCGTTCCGTCGCGGGTCTGCTACTCGCTTCCGGAGGAGCTTTCTTTCGTCGACGCCGCTCTGACCGAGCCCCTTTCGATTGCGGTACACGGCGTCGAGATTACTCCCCTTGCCGTCGGCGACAGCGCCCTGGTCGTCGGCGCCGGGATGATTGGTCTCTTGACGATCGCGGTTCTACGGGCCCGAGGCTGTGGGCGCATCTATGCCTCGGATATCGATGCATTTAAGCTGGAAAAGGCGAAGGAGTTTGGAGCCGACATCACCATCGACGCCTCGAAAGAAAACGTCGAAGAGGCGATTCGCCGGCGGGACAGCCACGGGGTCGCAGCTGCACTAGACGCGGTGGGCAATACCCCTTCGATCAACAGCGCCATATCTGCGATTCGGCGGGGCGGCACTATGACGCTAATCGGAAACCTCTCCCCAAAGATCGAGGTTCCCCTTCAGGTGATCGTTTCCCGGCAGATCCGCCTCCAAGGCTCCAACGCCTCGAGCGGCGAGTACCCGGCCTGCCTCGAGCTCCTGCGACAGGGAGCAATTAACACCGAGAGTTTTGTTTCGGCTGTCGCCCCCCTCTCAGAAGGGGTCGATTGGTTCGAGCGTCTCTACAATGCGGAGAAGGGACTCTTAAAGGTCGTCCTCGACCCGGCCCGGTAAGTAGCGGAGAGAGAATTCTGTGTTTGATTTGACGGGACAGGTAGCTATCGTCACCGGCTCAAGCCGGGGTTTGGGGCAGTACTTCGCCCTGGCTCTCGCCCGTGCAGGGGCCGACCTGGTCGTGACCAGCCGAACCGTGGCGAGTCTCGACGAGACGGTCCGGGGTATCGAGGCGATCGGCCGGAAGGCGCTTCCCTTGGAGTTGGACGTCCGCAGCGAAGCGAGCATCAAGGCGATGGTTGCCGCTGCGGAAGCTCACTATGGCAAGATCGACATCCTTGTGAATAACGCCGGAGGCAATATCCGGAAAGCCTCGGTGGATGTTACCTGGGAAGACTGGGACGCCGTCGTCGATACGAACCTCAAGGGAGAGTTCTTCGTCGCGACGGAGGTTGCCAAACGGATGATCCCCCGGGGCTACGGGCGGATTATCAACATCGGTTCGGCGACGACGGTTTTCGCCTTCGGAGGCATCGTGCCCTACTCGGCGAGCAGGGGCGGCGTACGACAGATGACGATGGGACTCGCCGACGAGTGGGGTGGAAAGGGAGTAACGGTCAACTGCCTCTCCCCCGGCTGGTTTCGAACGCAACAGACGGAGGCTCTCTACAGCAACGAGAGGTGGCTGGCCTATATCACCGACCGGATTCCGGCGAGCCGCCCGGGAGAGCCGTCTGATCTCGACAGCGCGGTGGTCTTTCTCGCAGCGAAAGAGTCGGGCTACGTAAACGGCCACAACCTGGTGATCGACGGCGGGTTCACCACCGGCTCGACGAGGGCCACGGTTTCCAAGGAGTAGACGATGGTACACGGAATGGGGTCACCAGATGCAGTTCTGACAAAGGACGACGTCCTTCGGATTATCTCCGAGGGTACTCCGGCGGAGCTCTACAAGGGCAAGCGTGTCTTGGTCCTTACCCCGGACGCTACCCGAACCTGCCCTCTCCCGATGATGGTCTTTGCCGTCCAAGAGGTTATTGCGCCGGAAGCGGCTCAACTCGACTACATGGTCGCCCTTGGGTCCCACCACCCGATGAGCCAGGAGCAGATCATGAAGCTCTACGGCGTAACCCCCGCCGATCGGAAGGCTCTCTTCGCTAAATCGCAGTTTCTCAACCACGAATGGAATAGGCCGGACACCTTTGTCGAGCTCGGGACCTTTACCGAGGACGAGATAGCCGAGACCACCGACGGCCTCTTTCGCGAATCGGTCGTGGTCGACATCAACAAGGCCATCTACGATTACGACGCCATCATCATCCTTGGGCCTGTCTTTCCCCACGAGGTCGTCGGATTCTCCGGGGGGAACAAGTACTTCTTTCCCGGGATATCCGGAGGAGAGTTCCTACAGTTCTTTCACTGGCTCAGCGGTGTCATCACCACGCCGAAGGTCATCGGTATAAAGGACACCCCGACCCGGGCCCTGGTGGAAGCCGCGGCCAAGATGATAACCATTCCGACCCACACCTACGCGATGGTGGTCAAATCCGCGAGGGAGCTCGCCGGGCTCTTCGCCGGCGGCGTAACGGAGGCCTGGAGCGACGCCGCCGACCTGTCGGCGAAGGTCCATATTCGCTACACGTCTCGGAGGTACAACACGGTGTTCGGGGTCGCTCCGGAGATGTACGACGAGATGTGGGTCGGCGGTAAGGTGATGTACAAGTTGAACGAGGTCGTAGAGGACGGCGGTAGGCTCATCATCTACGCCCCCCACATCAAGGAGTTCTCCTCTACCTGGGGCGCCTACCTCGAGCGGGTTGGCTACCACACCCGAGACTACCTCTTGGAGCATATGGACGAATTCTCGGATGTCCCCCGGGGAGTCCTGGCCCACAGCTGCCACGTCCGGGGAACCGGGGCTATGGAGGACGGCGTCGAGAAGCCTCGGATAGACGTGGTTCTCGCGAGTAGCATTCCCAAGGAGCAGACCGAGGTGATGAACTTGAGCTACCTCGACCCGGAGTCCGTGGACGTCGACTCCTACCGGAACCGGGAGGACGAGGGGATTCTCTTCGTGGACCACGCCGGAGAGGTGCTCCACAAACCCGCGCCCTAGTCGGCCCCACCAAGAGCGGTAGCTCTATGGGAATCCG
>CAZLDK010000042.1:0-16731 GCA_964558285.1 uncultured Spirochaetaceae bacterium
AGCTGCGCGTGATCGAGGGCGCGGGCCATCTGCCGACGCTCGAAGCGCCGGAGGTGATCGGCTTGTGGAGAGCGGCGCCCCGGTGGTTTCCTGCTACTCCGACGTCGCCCGCGCCCTGGGAATACGCGTCCGCTCGAAGGAGGCGCCCCCCGTTCGACCGGCGAGACGGAGACTGGGCAACCCCCTGGCGGACAGGATGGCGAGGCAGCTCTCCCTCGGAGAGGAGGAGGCTCAATGGTAGCAGTGCCGAACGTGCTCAAGGAACGTGTCGTTGAATACCTCTCCTATTTAAGGGAAATCCGAAACCTTTCGGGAGCTACGGTCAAAGCGTACGGCAACGACCTGTTCGGGTTTCTCGATTGGCTCGCCGAGCAGGAGGCCGACCCGGACGACTCGGAGGGCCGGGAGATCGAAATTGACACGAGCCAGATGCGAAGCTACATAGCGCACCTTCACCGGAGCGGAGCAGCGGAGACCTCGGTAAATCGCGCCCTTTCCGCCATCAAGGGCTTTTTCCGGCACCTCCAGAGCAACAAAGAGCTCGATTACTCCCCGGCGGAGGCAATCCGGACGCTCCGAGCGCCGAAGACGCTTCCCCGTTTTCTCTTTCAGGAGGAAATGACGAAGCTTCTCGATGTGCCGGGTACGACGTTCCGAGACCTGCGGGACAGACTCATCCTCGAGCTCCTTTATTCGACGGGATGCCGGGTCAGCGAGGCTGCAGGTATCACCCTCAAAGACCTCTCGAGAGACACTCGATCGATTCTGGTCCACGGGAAAGGGAACAAGGATCGGGTCGTCTTCCTCGGAAAACGTGCCCAAGAGAGCCTCGCCGACTACCTCCCGCCCCGGGAAGAGTTACAGAAGCGCCAGGGAAGCGGAACGAAGCGACTCCTTCTCAACCAACGAGGGGGTCCCCTGACCCAACGGGGAATTGCCTTGATTATCGAAAAACGTGTCCGGGAGCGCGGACTGGCGAAACACGTCTCTCCCCACACCTTCCGGCACTCCTTTGCGACGCACCTCTTGGACCACGGGGCGGACATCCGAGTGGTCCAAGCGCTCCTCGGACACTCGAGCTTGTCGACGACGCAGGTTTACACCCATCTTCGTCTTGGGCAGCTCAAGGAAATCTACGCCGCGGCCCATCCTCATGCGCGGCGCGCCGGAGAGCCCAAAGGAGACGAGGCATCATGAAACATAAAGACGGAGTAACCTACGGAACAACGGTGCTCGCGGTACGCCGCGGCAATCAGGTGGCCATGGCCGGAGACGGCCAGGTAACCCTCGGGGATACGGTTATGAAAGCTAAGGCCCGGAAGGTTCGAAAGGTTTTTAACGATTCGGTACTCCTCGGGTTCGCCGGCGCTACCGCCGATGCGTTTACCCTTTTCGAGCGATTCGAAGCGAAGCTCAAGGAGTATACCGGAGACATCACCCGGGCCGCCGTCGAGTTGGCCAAAGAGTGGCGTACCGACAGGATGCTCCGCCGCCTGGAGGCGCTCCTCCTTGTCGCCGACCTGAGCCGGACGCTCTTGATTTCCGGTACCGGGGACGTCGTCGAGCCGGACGAAGGGGCCATCGGAATCGGTTCCGGAGGATCCTACGCCTACGCCGCGGCTCTGGCCTACCTCGATTCCTCCGAGTTGTCGGCGGAAGACACCGCGAAAAAGGCGCTCGAGATCGCCGCTTCCATCTGCGTATACACCAACAGCGAAATAATCGTGGAGTCTCTCTCATGAAACGAAACCTAGAAGAGCTAACGCCCAGAGAAATCGTCAAGGAACTCGACAAGTTCATCATCGGTCAGAACAAGGCCAAGAAGGCGGTCGCCATCGCCTTGCGGAACAGGCTTCGGAGAAAGCGTCTCCCGGAGGACCTCAAGGACGAAGTCGCGCCGAAGAACATCATCATGATTGGACCCACCGGCGTCGGAAAGACGGAAATCGCCCGGCGCATCTCCAAGTTGACCGGGGCCCCCTTCGTCAAGGTGGAGGCCACCAAGTACACCGAGGTCGGTTACGTCGGTCGAGACGTGGAATCGATGGTGCGAGATCTGGTTTCGGTTTCCGTAACCACGGTCAAGGCGGAGCTCCAGGAAGAAGTCAAGGACGAGGCAGCACGCCGCACAGAGGAGCAGCTGCTCAACCTCTTGCTTCCGGGTATCAACAAGCCGCAGGGGGAGAAGGGCACCGATGTTGCCGCGAAGGATAGCGAGGGTACGGTTATTCCCGGTTTTGTGGCTCCGGGTGCCCCGAGTGCTCCAGGCGCCGGCGCCGGCGCCGGCGCCGGGACCTCGACCGCGACACGGGAAAAGTTTCGAAAGATGCTTCGGGACGGCAAGCTCGAGGACAAGGAAGTCGAGGTCAGCGTGACTAAGAGCTCGATGCCCGCAATCGAGGTCTTCTCCGGGAGCAGCTTTGAGGAGATGGACCTGAACCTCGGTAACCTCGGGAACATCTTCGGCGGCCGAAAGAAGAAGAAGCAGACGACCGTCCGGCAGGCACGAGACATCATTATGCAACAGGAGATGGATAAGCTGGTCGACGCGGACCAGCTCTCGGAGCTCGCCAAGGAGCGGGCGGAGCAGATGGGCATCATTTTTATCGACGAGATCGACAAGATAGCGGCGAAGGAGAGCCGTAGCGGGGTAGATGTAAGTCGGGAGGGGGTCCAGCGGGACATTCTGCCGATCGTCGAGGGGAGCACCGTCAACACGAAACACGGCCTCATCGACACCTCGCACGTTCTTTTTATCGCCGCCGGAGCTTTCCACACAGCGAAGCCGAGCGATCTTATCCCGGAGCTCCAGGGCCGTTTTCCCCTTCGGGTCGAGCTCGAAGACCTCGGCGCCGAGGACTTCTATCAGATTCTGACCCAGCCTCAGAACGCGCTGATAAAGCAATACACCGAGCTCCTGAAAACAGAGGGGGTGACCCTCGACTTTACCGAAGAGGCCATCCGTCGTCTTTCCCAGATAGCCGCCGAGGTAAACTCCCGGACGGAAAACATAGGAGCCCGACGCCTTCATACGATCATGGAGCTGCTCCTGGAGGATGTCTCCTTTAACGCTCCGGACATTCAGGGGCAGACCATTTCGATCACGCCGGCCTACGTCGAGGAGCGCCTCCAGAACGTGGTGGAGGATCAAGATTTGAGCAGGTACATCCTATGATTCGATTCTCCTCTGCCTCTTTAAAAGGATTTTTTGCTGCCGACAATCTAGGTAGGAAGCTTTGCTCTGTAAGGAGGCGCGGCTAAGGTGTTTTTAGAAGGATCTTTCGGACGAACTCTCGACGTTCTCCACCGAAGCATGGATGTCAGTCTGCTTCGGCAGAATGTCATCGGCAACAATATCGCGAACTCCGACACTCCGAACTTCAAGCGGACCGTGGTCAACTTTGAGACGATGCTCGGCGACGCCCTCGCCTCGGAGCGCCGGGAATCGTTTCCCGCGGCGTTGACCGATGATCGCCACATTCCCTTCCATCGGCCCACCGACTATCGGAGCGTTCGGCCGACCCGGTTCCTCGACCACCTGACCACGGCGAAGAACAACGGCAACAACGTCGATATCGAGGTCGAATCGATGGACCTGCTGAACAACCAGCTTCTCTACACCCTTATGACCAACGCGGTCTCGGCGCAGTTCACACAACTCAATACGGTACTGAGGTAGATATGGGGCTTTTTTCGAGCATCAACACAGCGGCGAGCGGTCTTACGGCTCAGCGTCTTCGGCAAGACGTTATCGCCGACAACATCGCCAACGCAAGTACGACACGCACACCGGAAGGCGGGCCCTTTCGCCGGAGTCGGGTGATTGTTCGGCCCCGGGTTGAGCAACCCTATTTTAAGGGTCCCTTTGTCCCGGACCGGTTGGACAACGGAGTTGGAGAAGGTGTCCGAGTGGTTGGGGTCGAGAAAGACATGGACGCCGAGCTGCGTCTTGTCTACGACCCCACGCATCCCGACGCCATAAAGAGCGGCCCCCGGGAGGGCTACGTCGAGTATCCCAACGTCAACCCGGTAAACGAGATGGTGGACCTTATCTCGGCGACGCGTTCCTACGAAGCCAACGTCGCGGTAGTAAACAACGCCCGGACTATGTTTCTTCGGGCACTGGAGATTGGTAGATGACGCTCTACGGACCGAACGAAGTAGCCGGTGACCTCTTTAACCTGCAGCGGACCCACCCGAGCCACTTGCCGGGAAAGAACGACGTCGCCCCGCAGCAGGATATGGGGGGATTTCAGGAGCTCTTGATGGGCTCCTTGAACGAGGTGAACAACGCTCAGCAGGCTCACGCGGACCTGGCGGTTCGGGCCGTGGTGGAACCGGATGCGGTTGACCCCCACGACGTAACCATCGCCGCGGCGAAAGCCAATCTGACCCTGAGCTTAACGAGAAACGTAGTCGATAGAGTCATACAGGCCTATAGAGACATAACGAATGTGAGGTAGCTACTCAGGCGTTATAGTCGCCACTGGGAGGGGACATGAACGAATGGCTTAAAAAGGTTCTCCAGCAACTCCGGGACATCTGGTCTCGATGGAAACCTTTGCAAAAAATCATCTTTATCGCGGTAATTCTCGGCGCCTTCGTCGGAGTTTTCGCGCTCATCTCGATAAGCTCCGCGCCAACCATGGTTCCCCTGTTGACCCGGTCGGTAACCGACGAGGAGGTCATGGACCGGATTGCAACCCGGCTGGACCAGGAGAACGTCGACTACACGGTAACGAGCGACATGCGGATCATGGTCGATTCCGACCGGACCGCCCGGCGGATGCGGGCCCTTCTGACCCGGGAAGACCTGATTCCGGCGGAGACCGACCCCTGGGAGCTCTTCGACATGGAGAGGTGGACCCAGACGGACTTCGAAAGGAACGTCAATCTGCAGCGTTCGATAACGCGACAACTCGAGCAGCACATCGTCGCCCTCGACGACATCGACTCGGCGAGCGTGAATCTGGTTATACCGCAGGATCGGCTTTTCGCCGAGGACCAGAACCCGGTTACGGCGTCGGTCATTATTATGCCGAAGCCGGGGTCGGATATCCGGGAAAGCCGGCAGAAGATCGAAGGTATTCAGAAGCTCATCCAGTTTGCAGTCGAAGGGCTTACCGCGGAAAACATAACGATTACCGATCCCCGGGGCATCGTCTTGAACGATTTCGAGGGAATGCAAGACTTTGACCGCCTTACCCTGACCCGCCGGGAGCTCGAGTTGCAGCGGGACGTCGAAGTCCAGTACATGGACGCTATCCGGAGTGCTCTAGCCCAGATCTACGGCGAGGACCGCGTGGAGATAGTGAACATCGACGTCGCCATCGACATGGGGAAGCGGACCGAGGAAACCCAGGAGCACTTTCCCATCGTCACCGTCGAGGACGACCCCCGGACACCATTCGACGAGAGACAGTTCGTCCTCTCGATTCCCCGGTCGATAGAGATGATCAGCGAAAACTACGAAGGCACCGGATTCAACCCGGAGGGGCCCCCGGGGCAGGAGGGACAGACACCGCCGGCCTACCAGGATCTCGAAGGCCTCGTAGGTCGCTACGCGAACAACGAAGAGCGGGTGAACAACGAAGTAAACTCCCGGCACATCATCGAAGAGAAGAGCCCGGAGATAACCCGGGTCTCCGCGAGTGTCGCCCTGGACGGCGTCTGGCGGTGGCAATATAATGATAGGGGCGAGGTGGTTTTCAATCCCGACGGAAGCATAGCCCGGGAGTACATCCCCGTATCTCCGGAGGAGCTGGAAAAAGCCCGAGATTTGGTGCGTCACGCCGTCGGGTTCAGTCGGAACCGCGGAGACGCCGTAACCGTCCAACACCTGCAGTTCGACCGTACCCGAGCCCACGAAGAGGAAGACGCCGCCTTTAGACGGCGGAAACAGATACAGATGATCGTGCTCTACAGTCTGATCGGACTCGCGAGCCTCCTGGTCATCTTTATCGTCTTCCGCCTCATCTCCCGGGAGATAGAGCGGAGGCGACGCCTGCGAGAAGAAGAGCTCGCTCGACAGCATCAGGCGATGCGGGAAGCGGCCTTGCGGAGCGCCGAGGAAGAGGGAACCGACGTAGAAATGTCAGTCGAGGAACGGGCTCGATTGGAGCTGCAGGAGCATGCTATCAATCTGGCGCGGGAGCATCCGGAGGATGTTGCCCAGCTTATTCGTACCTGGCTGATGGAGGAGTAGAATTATGGCCAAGGCATCGCAAGCGGCCGGCGGAGCCGCCGCCGGCGCGACGACACGACAGAAAGGCTCCGGTCACCGCAAGGATCTGACCGGGCGACAGAAGGCGGCCATCTTTCTGGTTACCATGGGCTCGGATATCGCCTCGGAGATTTTTAAACATCTCCGGGAGGACGAGATAGAAGCGCTGACCTTCGAGATCGCCCGGTTGGAAAACGTCAACTCGGAGGAACGGGACAAGGTGCTGATGGAGTTCCAGGAGCTGATGATGGCCCAGGACTTCATTACTACCGGGGGTATCGACTACGCCCGGGAACTCCTCGAGAAGTCCCTCGGGTCCCAGAAGGCGGTCGATATCATAAACCGGCTGACATCCAGCCTACAGGTGCGGCCCTTCGACTTTATCCGTCGAACCGACCCGACACACCTGTTGAACTTTATCCAACAGGAGCATCCCCAGACTATCGCGTTGATCCTGGCGTACCTGGAGCCGCAGAAGGCGTCGATAATCCTCTCGAGCCTTCCCCACGAGATGCAGTCCGACGTCGCAAAGCGGATCGCGACGATGGACCGGACCTCTCCGGAGACGCTTCGAGAGGTAGAACGGGTTCTGGAAAAGAAACTGTCCACGATCTCGAGCGAGGACTACACCGCCGCCGGTGGGGTCGAGAGCATCGTCGAGATCTTGAACCTGGTCGACCGCTCGACGGAGAAGACGATAATCGAGTCCCTCGAAGAGGAAGACCCGGAGCTCGCCGAGGACATCAAGAAGCGAATGTTCGTCTTCGAAGACATCGTTATGCTCGACGACCGGGCCATCCAAAAAGTGCTCCGGGAGGTCGATACGACGGAACTCGCAAAAGCCCTCAAGAGCGTCGACACGGAAGTACAGGACAAGATTTTCCGGAATATGTCCAAGCGGGCGGCTACCCTGCTCAAGGAAGATATGGAGTACATGGGGCCGATCCGGATGAAAGACGTCGAGGAATCGCAGCAGAAGATCGTGTCGATAATCAGAAAGCTGGAAGAGCAGGGCGAGATCGTCGTTGCCCGGGCCGGCGAAGACGAGCTGGTGGTGTAACAAGGAGCCAAGGTGGCAAAGAACGTCTTTCGTTCCAACGAGGTGCAACTCTCCGGCGAGCGGGTACCGGTACACGGTCCCGAGGCTCCTGTAGTAGCCCAAGCGGAGCCTGAGTTTTCCGAAGCCGAGGAATACGCCGGACCTACGGTCGAGGACATCCGTCGGGAGGCGGAGGAGTTCAAGGCACGGTGGGACGCCGAACGGGAACAGATGATTCAGTCCGCCCGAGACGAAGCGGAACAAATCGTCAAGGAGGCCGAATCCAAGGCCTTCGACGAGGTCCGGAGCAAGAACGAGGAGGCACAGACCACCAAGCAGGAGGCCGAGGAAGAATCCCAGCGCCTCCTCGAGGAGGCCAAGGGCGAGGCGGAGCGTCTTGTATCCGACGCCCAGAGCCGGGCCGACGCTATTGAGCGGGACGCCAGAGAAAAGGGGCTCGAGCAGGGCGAGGAGAAGGGGTTTGTGGCGGGGCGCGGAGAAGTCGATCGGCTTATCGATCGCCTCCACGTAATCATCAACAAATCGATCGAGCGACGCCACGCGATTATGGAAGAGGCGGAAGGGCAGATCGTCGAGTTGGTCCTTCAAATCGCCAAGAAGGTCGTCAAGGTCATATCCGAGAACCAGAAGAACGTCGTTATAAACAACGTCGTCCAGGCTCTCCGGCTCTTGAAGTCCAAGTCGGACGTGACCATCCGGGTGAATATGCAGGATCTTCAGATGACCAGCGACCACACCCAGGAGATTATTCGAATGATCGAGCGGGTAGGGAACGTCACGGTTGCCGAGGACTCCACGGTAGATCCCGGGGGCGCCATTATAGAAACGGACTTCGGGCAAATCGATGCCCGTATTTCGAGCCAGCTTCGAGAGATAGAGGATCGAATCCTCCAGCTCTCTCCGATTCGCTCCAAGACTCAAGAGGAGTGAGCCGGAGATAGAGTGCTGGGCCACGGGAGGGAGCCCGGGATGAGTCTACTGGATAAATACGCTGCTGTAGTCGATCGAACCGAAACGATTACCCAAATCGGACGGGTCTCTCGGGTGCAGGGCCTCTTAATCGAATCCGAGGGTCCCCAGACCTTTCTCGGTGAACAGTGCAAAATCGTCTTGCCCGGCCGCCGTTCGCGCCGGGGGTCGTCGGTCTGGGCCGAGGTCGTTGGGCTTCGAGGCGGCGTAAGCTACCTAATGCCCTACACCGAAACCCAGGGCATCGAGGTCGGCTCCCCGGTCGTAGGTACCGGAGAGACGCTCTCGGTGCCGGTTTCGGACAAGCTCCTCGGCAGGGTCATCGATTCCCGGGGTATTCCGATGGACGACAAGGGAGACGTCGGCTCCGCCCTCTTCTATCCAATATTCAATACGACGCCGAATGTCCTCACTCGGCGCTACATCACCGAGCAGGTAATCACCGGTATCCGGGCGATCGACGGCCTGGTCCCCACAGGAATGGGGCAGCGCCTCGGGATCTTTTCCGGCAGCGGCGTCGGTAAGTCGACCCTTCTTGGGATGATCGCCCGGAACACCGAAGCGGATGTCAACGTCATTGCGCTTATCGGGGAGCGGGGACGCGAGGTAAACGACTTTATCAAACAGGACCTCGGTCCCGAGGGGCTCGCCCGGAGCGTACTCGTTGTCTCGACCTCGGATACGCCCCCCTTGGCGCGGCTCCGTGGCGCCTACGTCGCGACGGCGATCGCCGAATTTTTTCGTGACCAGGGGAAGAACGTGATGCTTCTCTTCGATTCAGTCACTCGCTTCGCCCGGGCTCAACGGGAAATCGGTCTTGCTGTAGGCGAGCCGCCGACGACCCGGGGGTTTCCCCCGTCGGTCTTTTCTACCCTTCCTCGGCTTCTCGAGCGCTGCGGTACTTCCGACAAGGGCACGATTACCGGGTTCTTCTCCATTCTGGTCGAAGGGGACGATCTCGATGAGCCTATCTCCGACGCCGTCCGGGGAATTCTCGACGGCCACCTGGTCTTAAGCCGGCGACTCGCCCAGCGTAACCACTATCCGGCAATCGACGTTATCGGCTCGGTTTCCCGGCTCAGCGAACGGATCGCCCGGGAAGAGGTCAAAGGTGCCGGCCGGAAGGTCCGCCGCCTCCTTGCCCGGTACACCGAGAGCGAAGACCTCATCAACGTCGGCGCCTACGTCCGGGGTAGCGACGCCGAGCTCGACGAAGCGGTCGAGCGTATGCCGATGATCAATCGCTTTCTCCAACAGGGGATCGAAGAGAAGAGCACCCTCGATGAGACGGCGGAGCTCTTGAAGCGTGTCGCCGGAGAGGTCGACGAGACCTCGGCACCGGAGCCGGATGTGCTCGCCGGTCTGGGTGTCGAAGACGCAACGGCCTCGGTGAGCAGCCTCTTCGAGGAGTCGGGGAATGCGTAGGTTTTCTTTTGCCCTCGACGGCCTTTTGAAGGTGCGGCAGTATCATGAGCGCGAGCGAGAGCTGGTTCTCGGGAGAGCCACCGCCGCCTATGAGCAGCTACTGACCCAGATGCGGACCCTCCGACAAGAACGGGAATCCACGGTTCAGGCGGCGCGAGGCGTGGATTTGTCCGGCCGACTCTCTCAAGGGGCGTACCTTCAACTCCTCGAGAACACTCTCGAAGAGCTGGAAGAGCGAAAGGTCGACCTCGAGGCTTCGCGAAACGAGGCGCTCAAGGAGTACACCCAAGCTCTCAAAGAGCGAAAGGTTATCGACAATCTTCGGGAGCGACGGGCCCAGGAACACTACCGCCACGAGGCCCGGAACGCAGATCGAGAGCTGAACGAGATAGGCGGCGTTCGAGCGTTCATGCAGCGTCACGAGGAGGAACAAGATGGTTAGAATGGGGCGCGTTCGCGCCTTTCCGCGGATATTTCTCTTCGGGCTCCTGCTCCTAGCGCTCCTCGGCGGGGGTCTCCTTTGGTTCGATTACCTTGGCCTCGTGGATGCCGTCTCTCTGGTGCGGCCCGCCGCCTCGGCAGTGGGGCTCTCGGACGGCGGGGAGGCAGATCCGACGGATCCGGCCCTCCTCGACACCGCCCGGGAGCAAAAGACTGAAGACGCTCTCGCTCTCCGAGAGGAAGAGCTTACCCAACGGGCGGAAGAATTAGCCTCCAGAGAGGCTGAATTAGAGGTTTTGGAGCAAGAACTCCGGGACCGAGAGGCGGAAATCGTCGAACGAGAAGTTTCCTTCAACCAGCGCGTCGAACAGTACGAGAATAGAAGAGCAGTGCTGGAACAAAACGCGCGAGATCTAACAAGTATGCCCCCGAACAGCGCGGTGGACATACTCGTAGGCTACGAGGATCAGCTCCTCATCGACACCCTAAGGGTGACCGAAGAGTTGGCCCAGGAGGCCGGAGAGGTTTCTCTGGTATCCGTCTGGCTTGCCAGAATGCCGGCAGATCGTGTTGCGACTATCCAGCGCAAAATGACGGTCAAGCCGGAGGAGTGACATTACTCAGTTTCTCGACCTAACCCAGAGTACCAACGCCGACTATTCGGTCCCCGGGACCCAGGCTCGCCCCCTCTACGGAGGATACTCGAGCTCCGGTGATCTTGCCGGTGGGAGCTCCCTCTCCTCGAGCCATTTTCAGGGGGAGCTCGAAGCTGCCCTCAGACGCTCCGACGTCACCCCCGAGAGTCACCGGGAGGCCCAGGCCCAGGCCCAAGCCCAAGCCCAGTCCCAGTCCCAGGAGGGGCCTTCCTATTCCCAGCGAGTCCACGACGAAGGCCGGGAGCGCTACGACGAGGCCGAGGCCCAAAGTGCAGACCGGGAAACGAAAGCCCAGGAGTCGCCGCGCCACGAAGACGACTCCCGGACGGAAGCTTCCCGAAGCGAAGAGACTTCGCCGGAGCACCGGAAGTCCGAAGCGGTCTCCGACGACGGTGACCGAGAGAGCACGAAGGCAGAAGCCGAAGAAGACGGCAAATCGCTTTCGAAGGGCTCCGGCTCCTCGGATGAAGAACCAAAGCCCCCCTCCGCGGCAGCAGCTGCATCGGAAAAAGACAGCGAAACAAACAAACGAGAAAGGCTCCTTCGCGTCGCCGGCACCAAAACCGCCGGAGCCCACGGCGAGGGTGCCGCCCCGCCAGCGACCGAGAAGCTGTCGATGCCTCCCAAGAGCGGCGCACCGGAGCTCTCCGGCGTCGTCGCCAAAGAGGCCGAACAGGTTGACCCGAACCAGGAGGCAGCGATTCTCGCGGCGGCGAAAGGGGCGAAAGGGGCGGAAGAAACGCAAGGGGCGAAAGGAGCCGCCAACAACAGCGCCGGCTCTCCTCGGCAGGGTCTCGAACCCAGCGTCGTCGGGAAGGGCGTCGCCGCCTCGGAGCTCGGCCCCCGGGAGCTACCCCGGCGCCCCTCCCAAGGCGAGGGGCGGAAGGGCTCTATTTCCGAGGGCGACCGGGCGAACGGAAGCGAAAAGGAGTCGGGCAAGGGTGCGATTCGGGCAACGGTCGTCAACCGAAGTCGCAGCAACGGACAGGCCGACGAAGGTGGTGGGAATAAGTCGGCGCTCCAGGATTCTTCCGGGCGGAGCGAGGTTCGTTTCGTCGGAGAAAGCTCGGATTCGGGACGAACCGAATCGACCGGTTTCGACACCGCTCGAGCCTCCACCGTCCCCGCGACGAGTAGCAGCAATAGCAGCAGCCTCGAAGGAAGTCGAGACCTTGCACCGCGGCACCTCCAGCAGCAGCTCAAGGAGTTCGCAACCGGCGACGTTGTGCGCCATGCCCGGTTCGTCCTCAAGGAGAACGCCGGGGGAGAGATTCGTCTGCTCTTGAAGCCGGAGCAGCTCGGAACTGTCCGAGTCCGGCTCGAAGTTCAGGATAATCGTATAGCCGGCCGGATTATTGTCGAAAATACTACTGTAAGGGACGCTTTCGAGCAGACCCTCTCGGAGCTGCACCGCGCGTTTCGAGAAGCGGGTCTGGATACCGGGAGCCTGGAGGTAACCGTCGGTCAGGACGGTCAGGCCTCCGGAGAGCGCTCGGCGGCCAAGGGGCGACAAGCCCGGGCGATCGAAGAGCTCGCAGAGAGCGTTCCCCGGATAATCGGAGAGCTTGAAGAGCCCCGAATAATAAACGTGTACGCCTAGGCAGAACTGCTTAGACAGAAGTGACAGAGGAGTGATATGGACATTTCCCAAACCCTTTCGATGCAGGAACAGTCGACAATTCAGAGTCAGGTTGATGCCTTTAACGCCGCCTTGGGAAACGGTAGAGAGGCATCCAATAGCCTCGGCAAGGACGACTTTCTCTCGCTTCTTATCACTCAGTTGCAGAACCAGGACCCGACCTCGCCGATGGAGGACCGGGAGTTCATCGCCCAAATGGCCCAGTTCTCGACCCTGGAGCAGATGACGAACATGTCGAACGGCTTCGCTCAGGTCACGAACCTGATCAACTCGAGTCAGGCCCTGGGCCTTATCGGGAGGCAGGTGGAGATCGTCCAGGGAAGCTCAGCGATTACCGGAAAGGTAACCGAGGTCTCTACCGGGGATTTTCCCCAGGTTCGGGTCGACGGAAGATATTACGACTTAGACGCCGTTGCGCGTGTAATGGAATAGGGGGCAGACAGCTATGATGCGATCACTATACTCCGGTGTGTCCGGTCTTCAGAATCATCAGATCAGAATGGACGTCATCGGTAACAACGTCTCCAACGTCAACACGACGGGATTCAAGAAGGGTAGGGTCAACTTTCAGGATATGATTTCCCAGAACCTTCAGGGTGCGGCTCGACCTCGAGTAGAGGTCGGTGGCGTTAACCCGCAGCAGGTTGGCCTGGGGATGATGGTAGCCTCGATCGATACCATCCACACCCAGGGTTCGCTCCAGACCACTGGGGTCAAGAGCGACGTTGCCCTCCAGGGTAGCGGGTTCTTCGTTATGCGAAACGGAGACCAGGACCTCTACACTCGAAACGGTACCTTCGGCCTCGACGAGGACGGAGACCTGGTAAACCCGGCGAACGGTATGCGTGTCCAAGGCTGGATGGCCCAGGTTATCGACGACACGGTCCTTATCAACCCTTCGGGACCCCTCGAGGATTTGCGGATCCCCATCGGGGCAAAGGACCCTGCCCAGGAAACCACCGAGGTTTTCTTGGCGAGTAACCTGAACAAGAACACGCCGATCATTCCTCCCGGGGCAACCCAGGCGGAAGTTCAAGAGGGAACCTGGACGGTGGAGTACGACGTCTACGACACCTTCGGTAATACCCACACCCTCCGGGTTAACTTCTCCCGGGTGAACGGCGAGCCCAACCAGTGGCAGGCGCAGATGCTCATCAACCCCGAAGACGATATCCCGGTTCCCCAGAACGTCTCCGTCGGCGGGACCCCGAGCGCCGACGGGCAAACCTTCTTGGTGAACTTTGCCAACGACGGAACGATCGAAAGCGTAACCAACGCCCAGGGTGGCATTGTGGATACCGGCGACCTCTCGGTGCAAGGGAGCTTCGAAGTGCCGGAGGCATCCATCCCGGTGGACGCAGACACCGGGGTCCTCGGCGCCCCGGTCACCCAGACCTTCAACCTAAACCTCGGACAAGTCGGTGCCTTCGTCGACTCGATGACCCAGTACGCCTCGGAGAGCTCGACCAAGGTCTTTAGCCAGAACGGCTACGGCATGGGCTACCTAGAGGACTACCGGATCGATCAGTCCGGGGTCATCACCGGCATCTACTCCAACGGGACCAACCGAGCTATCGGCCAGATTGCCCTCGCCTCGTTTACGAACCCCGGGGGACTTGAGAAGTCTGGAGAGAATAACTATCTTGAGACCATAAACTCTGGAATCGCTAATATTGGCGCTTCCGGAACCGCCGGGAAGGGTAAGGTCGTAGCCGGAACCCTGGAGATGAGCAACGTCGATCTTGCCGAGCAGTTTACCGACATGATCGTCACCCAACGGGGATTCCAGGCCAACTCTCGGACAATTACAACGTCCGACCAGATGCTCCAAGAAGTTCTGGGTCTCAAGCGGTAAGATATGGACGTAGATGATTACCGTAACAAGACTTGATGGAAAGGGTTATCACGTAAATCCACATCAGATCGAATACGTCGAATCGAATCCCGATACGACTCTGATAATGCTCTCCGGCAAGCGTCTTGTGGTCCAGGAGGACTACGAGACGCTTCTCGATCGTATTATTGACTATCGCAGCCGTATCGGCGCATTCAAGAACGAGGAGTAGCCGGCCGTGGATCTCGGAACAATAATAGGTATCGCTGCGGGATTCATTCTCATCCTGATGGCGATCGTCACGTCAGGTGGCAACCTCCTCTCCTATCTAAACCTGCCCTCATTCATTATGGTCATAGCCGGCTCTTTCTCGGCGATGCTTGTAGCCAATCCCATGAGCCGAATGCTCGGGATTATGCGCTACCTTAACCACGCCCTCCGGACACCGGACTGGCAGGAGGAGCGCATCATCAACGAGCTGGTGGGCTTCTCCGAGCGAGCACGACGCGAAGGGCTCCTCGCTCTGGAGGACAACCTCGACCAGGTCGAGGACGAGTTCATGAGGAAGGGTATCCAGTTGGTCGTCGACGGTACCGATCCGGATATCATCAAGAATATCCTCTACAACGACCTGAACCAGATCCAGAGCCGGCACGAAGTCGGCATTAAGATTTTCGACGACTGGGGCAAGATTGCCCCGGCCTTCGGAATGATCGGAACCCTCGCGGGACTTATCGCGATGCTGGCAAACCTCGAAGACTCGAGCTCCATCGGCTCGGGGATGGCCCTGGCCCTGATTACGACCATGTACGGGGCAATTTTTGCAAACCTGGTTCTTATTCCCATCAAGAGCAAGCTCGAAGACCGGGACCGGGAAGAGACCAGGGTAAAGGAAGTTATCATCGAAGGAATCCTCTCGATCCAGTCCGGGGACAATCCTCGAATTCTACTGGAGAAGCTGGTCTCTTTTCTGCCCCCGCGGCAACGCGAGGTTATTCGGCAAGAGTCCGGTAAGGACTAGGTATGGCTCAGAAAAAGAAGTGCAAAAGGTGTCCACCGGAAGGCGCGGCCGATTGGTTGTTGACCTACGGGGACATGACCACACTGCTGCTCACCTTCTTTGTGTTGATGTTTACCACCGCGACAATCGACGGTTACGAGTTGAGGCTCATTCTTGCGGCGTTTCCGGGCCTCGGCTATTCCCAGGGGGGTAACACGCTCCAGGAGGGCCGTCTTGCGGAGCTGGGAAACACCATAATGTCGCTTCCGTCGATGCAGCGGGGCCGAGCCCTCGACCAGGCCCGACGGAACGCAGTCAGCATCTTCGAGCCAGAGATTCGTTCCCAACGGGTGCGGATTCGGGAAGACGAGCGGGGCTTGGTCATCTCTTTGGCCTCCGACGGCTTCTTCGAGCCGGCTACTGCGGAGGTAAACCTGGAGGAGACCCGGGAGGTCTTCAGAAAGCTTTCCGAGCTTCTCGACTCGGAGCAGCTCGAGGGCAGGAAGTTTCGGATTGAGGGGCATACCGACAGTATTCCCACCGACCCGACCGGCGCCTGGGAGAGCAACTGGGACCTCTCCATCGCCCGGGCTCTGAGCGTATTCCGGCTCCTGCAGGATTACGGGGTAGACGAAGAGCAGTTCCAGGTAATGGGACTCGCCGATACGGTGCCACTGTTCTCGAACGATACCGCCGAAGGCCGGGCGTACAACCGACGGGTGGACGTGATTATTCTCACCGAAGGGCACCTCTAAGGAGCAACGCATGTCAGACGAGCTGTTTGATACAGAAGAAGAAGTAGGCGGCGAAGAGGCAGCCGGTGGAGGACGCTCGGTCGGGTTTCTTCCCGGCCTGCTGATACAGGTTCTCAAGTGGGCGGGGATTGTCGTCGGGGCGATCATCTTTATTGTTACCGTGGTAGTGGTAACGCTCCAAGTGATGGGAGATACGACGCAATCCCAGACGGTGCTTCCTCCGGACAGTCCCGAGCTAAGCACCGAGCGCCCGGCGATGCTGACCTACTATCAGGCCATCGGAGAGATTCGCGGGGTAACCGCCGATCAGCCCCGGCGCACCTTTATCATAGAGCCGGTCCTCGGTTACAGCCAGGACAACCGGCAGCTCCAGACCGAGTTGGTCCAGCTAACGATCCCGATTCGGGAAGAGATAGACTTCTACTTCTCCGAACGAACCGCCGACGACCTCTTGGGACCCGAAAGCCGTCGACGGGTAAAGGAAGACTTGGCGACCCGGATCAACCGAATGCTGCGAAGTGGCGAAGTCGAGGATGTTGCGTTCCAACAGTACCAAATCGTCGACTTTTAATATTTGAGTTAGTCTTGCATTTTGGTTACAAGTGTGAGAGAATTCTGACAAACTGTTGGGGGGAACAGATTAAGTAATGACCGAAGTCCTTTCTCAGGACGAGATCGATCAGCTCCTCACCGCTATATCCTCTGGGGATGTCGAACCGGAAGAGGTTC
>CAZLDK010000043.1:0-16680 GCA_964558285.1 uncultured Spirochaetaceae bacterium
ATCGATCAGCTCCTCACCGCTATATCCTCTGGGGATGTCGAACCGGAAGAGGTTCATCAACCCACGGACCAGCGGAAAATCAAGATATACGACTTCAAGCGGCCGGACAAGTTCTCGAAGGAACAGATCCGAACCGTCTCGATTATGCACGAGACCTTTGCCCGGCTGACGACGACCTCGTTGAGCGCCCAGCTGCGAAGCCTGGTTCAGGTTCACGTCGCAAGCGTGGATCAGCTGACCTACGAAGAGTTTATCCGTTCCATTCCCAACCCAACGACCCTTGCGGTCATCAACATGGATCCCTTGAAGGGTTCTGCGATTCTCGAAATAGATCCCGCCATTACCTTTTCCATAATCGACCGGCTCTTCGGCGGCCAGGGGGAGGGGACCAAGGTTACCCGAGACCTGACCGACATCGAACAGTCGGTCATGGAAGGAATCATAGTCCGGGTCCTGGGCAACATGCGGGAAGCCTGGAGCCAGGTTATCGACTTGCGGCCCCGTCTTGGTCAGATTGAGACCAACCCGCAGTTTGCGCAAATTGTTCCACCGACGGAGATGGTCGTTCTAGTTACCCTAGAGACCAAGGTTGGAGATGTGGAAGGAATGATGAACTTCTGTATCCCCTACCTGACAATCGAACCGATTATTTCGAAGCTTTCGGCGCAGTACTGGTACTCGTCGGTCCGGCGGGGAACCACGACGGAGAATCTCAATATTCTCCGGGAACGGCTGTCGACGATCGAAGTAACGGTCGTCGCGGAAATCGGCGCCATGGATTTGACCGTTCGGGACGTCCTCTCTTTGCGCGCCGGAGATGTCATTCGTTTGCAACACACCCGGACTCGAGACCCGATGATCGTAAAGGTCGGTAACCGACCGAAGTTCCTCGGCAAGCCGGGGCTCGTCGGCAACAAGCTTGCCGTTCAGATCATCAAGCAGCTGGAAGACATCGAGCAGGAGGAGTTCGAGGAACTGGCCATTGAAGAAGGAGAACCCTTATGAGCGACGGCTCACTATCCCAAGATGAAATAGACGCATTGCTCCAAGGCGGCTCCGGAATGGACTTCGGAGGCGGTGGCGCCGGTGGTGGAGGGGTAGGTGGCTCTCAGGAGCAGGTGGAAGCCTTCCGGAACGTCGTCGCCGGTACCCTCGAATCTCAACGGTCCAATTTTTCCATGCTCCTGGGGAAACAGGTCTCGATGCAGGCCCCAACTGCGGAGTTGGTCGATGCCGATGGTCTTGTCTCCCGTCTCGGCGCCCAGGTCGTTGAGGTCAGGCAAGACCTGACCGAGGGCATCCAGGCGTCCCACTTCTACCTTATGAGCCCGGATTCCGCGGTAAAGATCGTCGAGCCCCTGATGGGCCAGGAAGGCGTCGAAATGAACGACGCCGCCATCAACGCTCTTCAGGAAGCAATCCAGCAGGTCTCAGGCCCCGTAATTACCGCCCTCGGAGACGCCACCGGAGAGAACGTGATGACCGATCCTCCGGCCGGCCGATTGACCGACCGAGGAGAGCTCTCCTTTGCCGGCGATTCCTTCGTCAAGCTGACCTACCACTTGAGCGTCGAAGGGGGGCCTCCGGCGGAGGTCGTCGAAGTATACGACGCGTCGGTACTCTCGGCGGTTTCGGCGCCGGCTCCACAACAAGCCCCGGCAGCCGGGGGCGGTGGAATGTCCCAGGCGCGTCCGGCGTCCGATCCCTTCGCGGGGCTATCCGGCGGCGGCGGGGGCGGAGGCGGCAACTCCGGAATGGGCTCTTTAGGGCAGTCCGGCGGCGGTCCGACGGTTCAGTCGGTGCAATTCGGCGATCTTCAAGGTCAGCCGGTTCAACAGGAGTCGGGAAACATCGGGCTTCTGATGGACGTCTACATGGAGATGACCGTCGAGCTCGGGCGGACAAAAAAACTAATCAAGGAAATCCTCGGGATGGGCGAAGGCACCATCATCGAGCTGGACAAGCTCGCAGGGGAGCCTGTGGACATTTTGGTAAACCACAAGCTCATCGCCAAGGGAGAGGTCGTCGTCATCGACGAAAACTTCGGTGTACGGGTGACGGAGATTGTCTCGCCTATGGAGAGGGTTGGTAACATGACGTAAGTTGGCCCGCCGCTTTCGGCCGGCTGTTTCTTGGGAGGGGAACGCTGAAATTTTTATTTTCCATTGCCCTGACTCTTGGGGTTACAATGGCCGCCTTCGGGCAGGCCGATTCCGTAAACGAATCTACGCTCTTTCTCGATAGTCCCACCGAAGCAGAGGCCTCGGAGGGAGAAGGTACGCCCGCTTCAACGGAGCTCGGGCCCGCCATTGGATTCGGTGATATCGTACGGATGATCGTCGTCCTCGGGGGTGTTCTCGGCGCTATCTACGGCGTCTTCTATCTGCTTCGCAGGGCTACTCGCGGGGGCTCCGGCGACTCACCCCTTATCGAGATTATCGGGAGCCAACAGCTCCCCGGGGGTAAATCGCTCCACCTCGTGGGCGTCGGCGCCCAGCTCTACCTCGTCGGCGGCGCCGACGGTGGCGTCAATCTGGTCGCCGAGATAGACGACCAGGAGAGCATCGACGAGATTCGCCTCCGGGCCTCCGAGACCACAACACAACCGAAACAGACCTTTGCAGAAGCCCTCGCGTCGATTATGCCGTCCCTCGGTATGGGCGCGAAGGGAGCGACCAAGACCGTCCTGCAGCAGCAACGCGACCGGCTGAGGCGCTTAGGATGAGAGCCCTCTTCGGCGCGACGGCGTGCGTCCTGTTGCTTCTTGCTCTCGGAGCTCCGGTCTTCGGTCAGGCGGGTCCCGGTGGAGCGGAGCCTGCTCCGGCACCGGGTCTTGGCATCGGCGACCTGAACCAGGGTGAGGAGGGCCTTCAGATACCCTTCGTCGACCTGACCATCCGTAACCCGGAGTCGGATCAGGAGGTGGCGCTCTCCTTGCAGCTACTTCTCATCCTTGCGGTTCTCAGTCTCGCTCCGTCGATCATCATCCTCCTCAGCTCTTTTCTTCGTATAGCCATCGTTTTTGACTTCGTAAAGCGCGCCCTTTCGCTGCAACAGGTTCCGCCGACCCAGGTACTGATGGGGGTGGCTCTCTTTATGACCGTCTTTGTTATGTGGCCGACGCTTTCTGCCATCTACGAGAACGCCTTTGTCCCCCTCTCGGAGGGCGAAATCGGCATCGAAGAGGCGTACGACAATTTCGAGGGGCCGATACGGATCTTTATGTACCGTCAGATGCAGGGGGACCCGGAAAACATTCGCCTCTTTATGCGAATGAGCGACCTGCCCCGGCCGAATACCCTCGCCGACGTTCCAACCCGGGTGTTGATACCCGCCTTTATCCTCCACGAGCTAACCGTCGCCTTTAAAATCGGCATTCTCCTCTTCATTCCCTTCATCATCATCGACATGGTGGTCGCATCGACCCTTATGTCGATGGGCATGATCATGCTTCCGCCGATTATGATTTCTCTGCCCTTTAAGTTGATTCTCTTCGTTCTTATCGACGGTTGGGCGCTGATTACCCAACAGCTCGTTTCGAGCTTTGGAGGCTTCTGATGGATCTTGGTTTCGTGGTCTACATGTTTCGCTCTTCGGTCCTCCACATTCTCATGCTCGCAGCTCCTATTCTGGGGATTGGCATGGGAGTCGGGCTTATCGTCGCCATCTTTCAGGCCACGACCTCGATTCAAGACCAGACCTTGAGTTTTATCCCCAAGATTGCGGCCATTCTCGGAGCACTCATCCTCTTTGGGCCCTGGATGATTCAAACCCTCGTCAGTTTCTCGGCAATGGTCTTTGCCCAGATTCCTAACATGGTACGGTAGGGAGGCCTAGGTGGGATTCGGCCGGTTCGTGATCGACGCACAGATCTTTCTCTTGATCTTTGCCCGAATTATCGCGCTGATTCTCCTTGCCCCTCTGACGTCCTCGTCGTCGATTCCGAACCTTGCGAAGGTGGGTCTCGCGCTTTTGGCGGCTACCCTCGTCTTTCCCGGGGTAAGGGCCGCCGGCTATCCGGTGCCGGACAACGGCCTGGCTTACGGCCTGCTTGTCGCAGGTGAGGCGATGGTCGGCCTGACGATGGCCTTCTTCCTGGTTATCGTCTACGCCATCTTTCAGCTTGCGGGCCAGATGTTCTCGCTCCAGATGGGCTTCGGCGCCTCTCAGGTTTTCGATCCCCTGGCGCAGATAGAGATTCCTCTGATGGGCCAGTTCCTGAACATCGTTGCGATGTTCGTCTTCGTCACCGTCTCGGGTTTTCAACGTATCTTCTTGGTTGGGGTCGACCGCTCCTTCCGGGTGTTTCGGGCGGTGGATCTGGTCCTGATTCGCGAGGATATCGTCGTCGAGGTGATGAGTCGTCTCGGACGCCTCTTCGAACAGGCGCTCATCATCTCTTTCCCGATTCTTGGGACCCTCGTCTTGGTCTACGTGGCGATGGGGCTTATCGCGAAGGCTGCGCCGCAAATGAACCTCCTTATCCTTGGGTTTCCCATCTCGATCGGAGTCACTTTTCTCGTAATCTTCGTCGCTCTGCCCTTTATCGTGGAGTCCTTCGACCGGGTAATCGAAGACGGCTTCTCTATCCTCTTGCGGATATTCGCCAACCCCGAGGCGCTTCGATGACCGGCTTTGAAGAGCGCTTGTTCCGGTCGCAGCTCGCCGGTATGCACCTTCAGTGGTTTGCCGCCGAGGACGAAGGGCGTACCGAGGAGCCGACGGAACACAAGATCCGGAAGGCCCGGGAAGACGGCAAAGTTGCCAAGTCGCAGGATGTCACCCAGGCCATCGTGCTTATCTTTACCGCAGCGACGTTGGCCTTCGTTGCCGGCTACATGTTTCGCGAGATGGGCCGGATGGTTACTTTCTACTTCTCGAACCTCACCGTCATCGACGTTACGGAGACGGGCCTGATCGCAGAAACGTTCTTGCGCTACTTCGTCCGCATTACGCTTCCGATTGGGGCGGTGGCCTTCGTCGCCGCCGTAATGGGGAACGTTCTTCAGGTGGGGCTTCTCTTTACGGTCAAACCGATAACCCCGGACTTCAAGAAGATTACGCCGAACATTTCGCGCTTTGTTAAAAAGTCTTTCATGTCGAGTGAGGCACTGTTCAATTTGGCGAAGGCTCTCGGCAAGGTTCTGATCGTCGGGGCGATCGCCTTCGTGAATATCCGAAGTAGAATCGATCAGATTACCAACCTGCTGTGGGTGCCCTTTCTCCAGTCGGTCCGGTTCATCGCCGGCACGGGCCTGACTATCCTGCTCCAGGTCGCGGTTGTCTTCTTGGTGCTCTCGGTTTTCGACTACTATTTCCAGCGTCGGCAGCACCGGGAATCCTTAAAGATGACCAGGCAAGAAGTAAAGGAAGAGCGAAAGACCTACGAGGGGGACCCTCTCGTTAAGAGCCGGCTCCGGCAGAGGATGCAGGAAGTCCTCTCCCGAAACATGGTTCGAAAAGTACCGGAGGCGGATGTAGTCGTCACGAACCCGACGCACTTCGCCGTGGCCATGGAGTACAAGCGAGAGCTTATGACGGCTCCGATTGTTACCGCAAAGGGGCAAGATTTGGTGGCGCAAAGAATCAGAGAGATCGCCGTCGAAAGCGGTGTGCCGATTATCGAGAACCGACCGCTGGCCCGAGCCCTCTACAGCGAGGTTGATATCGGGGACGAGATTCCCCAGCAGTTCTACGAAGCGGCCGTCGCGGTTCTCAAGCAGGTCTACACAATGAAAGGCCAGGTAGGGTAAGAGAGTATGTCCGACGTACAGTCGATATTTAGCAATGCATTCCTTCGGCAGCGTACCGACGTCTTCGTAGCGGTCGGCGTCATCGCCGTTGTCCTAATGCTGATCATCCCGTTGCCGACGGTAATCCTCGACAGCCTGATGGCGCTTAACTTAGTTGTGAGCCTTCTCGCGATTCTTATCGTCCTCTATATTCGGTCCGCCCTGGAGTTCTCGGTCTTCCCGACCTTGCTCTTGGTGTTTACCGTCTTCGGCCTGGCCCTTAACGTCTCCTCGACCAGGTTGATCCTCGCCCAGGGGGAAGACTTCGGTGGGCAGATCGTCCGCGCCTTTTCGGAGTTCGTCGTAGGGACGACCGGGACCGAGGGTCTGGTCATCGGGATCATCATCTTTATCATCATCGTCGCGGTTCAGTTCGTCGTCATCACCAAGGGCGCGACCCGGGTCGCGGAGGTCGCCGCCCGCTTCACCCTGGACAGCCTCCCGGGAAAGCAGATGTCGATCGAAGCCGAGTTCAACTCCGGGTCGTTGACGGAAGAAGAAGCCCAGAAGCGAAAGATGGACCTCGAGCGAGAGGTTGATTTTTACGGGGCCATGGACGGTGCTTCCAAGTTCGTCTCCGGGAACGTCCGGGTCGGCATTCTCATTACGATCGTCAACATCGTCGGTGGTATCGTCGTCGGGATGACCATTCGGGGCGAGACTTTCGGCACCGCCTTGAACACCTACATCTCTCTGGCGATCGGTGATGGCCTGGTGACTCAGTTTCCCGCCCTCATCGTATCGACGGCGACGGGCCTGATCGTTACCCGAGCGGTCTCCGACGGCAGTTTCGGCGAGGACATTACCAAGCAGTTCTCCAGCTATGCGCGGATTTACTGGATCGCCGCCTTCTTTCTATTCGCACTGTCGCTTCTTCCTGGATTCCCGTGGTACGTATTGATTCCCATGGGTCTGCTTTCGGGATTGCTCGCCTATCGTCTCGGACAGAGGCAGGCGGCCGAGGAGGCCGGAGCCACCGCGGAGGCGCCTCCCCAGGAGCAAGCGGCGGAAATTCCCGCGGTCGCTCCCCTCGATCCCCTCTCCCTGGAGCTCGGGTACGCCCTGGTGCCCCTCGTCGACAAGGATAAGGGTGCCGAGCTCCTCGACAGGATAACCCGGATTCGCCGGGAGGCGGCACTAGATCTCGGTCTGGTGGTCCCTCGGATTCGGATTATCGATAATATGCGCCTCGAGCCTTCGCAGTACAGCTTTAAGATTCGGGGAGTCGAGGTCGGCCGTGGAACCATCAAGATGGGGCACTACCTATCGATCAACCCCGGGGGCGCGGTGGAAGAGCTCCCCGGGGAGGAGACGACGGATCCGGCGTTTGGTTTGCCTTCCCGGTGGATAACCGAGGAGAACCGAGACCGGGCGGAGCGCGCCGGCTACACCGTCGTAGACGCTCCGAGCATTATCGCTACCCACCTCACGGAGATTATCAAGCACCATGCGTCGGATATCCTCGGGCGGCAGGAAACCAGGTCGATGCTCGACAGCTTGCGGCGGGATTACCCGGCGGTGGTGGAAGACGTCTCTGCCGGCCTCGGCGTCGGGGAAATTCAAAAGGTTCTCCAGGGCCTTCTTCGGGAACAGGTCTCGATCCGGAACATGGTGACGATTCTCGAAACCCTCTCCGATTACGCCTCGGTCAGTAAGGACACCACCTTTCTCGTCGAAAAGGTACGACAGGCCCTCAAACGTCAGATCTCGCTTCAGTACGCGGGTGCCGATCGTGTACTAAAGGTGCTGACCATCAACCCGCGACTCGAGCAGGCCATTATCGAGAGCCGGGTCGAAACCTCCGGTGGGGTGGTGCCCGCCCTTAAACCGGAGCTCCAGCGGCGTTGGATAAACGCCTTGGTCAACGCCGTTCAAAACGTCCAACAACAAGGGGAGTTGCCTATCATTCTTTGTTCCGAAGCAGCCCGACCCCTGGTCAAAGTAAGCGCCTCCCGGCAGCTGCCGGACCTCGTGGTTTTGTCGGTGCCTGAGATCGTTCCGGAGGTCCGGGTCGAAAGCCTTGGAGAAGTCGCAATTGAGCAGTCGGCTCCCGTGGAGAGATAGGAATGCAATACTTTGTAGAACAAGCGACGAGCCATACGGAAGCCCAGCGCCGAATCCGAGAGAAATACGGCGAGAAGGCTCGAATAATGCACCACCGTTCGGTAAGGATCGGTGGCTTTCTCGGACTCTTCCGTCGCGAGGGTGTGGAGGTAACCGGCTACTTCGCTGCAGAACAGCCGAAGCGGCAGGTGATCCCCCAGCCCCTGAATATCGAGGAAGAGAAACAGAAACTTCTCAGCGCAACGCGGAAGGAGCCGGAGAAGGACAAACAGATCGACACCGTCCTCGCCGAGCTGCGGGAGCTTAGAAGCGCCCTCTCCGACCGCGATCAGGGAGGGACTGCACCGTCTAGGAATGGGGAGGAACACCCGACGGTCGCGTGGCTCCGGAGAGTACTAAAGCGAAACGAAATAGAAGAGGAGTACCGGGAAGCCCTCATCGAACGGGCCCGTAAGAGCTTTAGCCTCGAAGAGCTCGAGGACCGCGCTTCTGTGGGCAGACAGGTACGCGAGTGGATTGGAGAAGGCGTAAAGATCTTCGACGTCGCCTTCGAGCAGAAGCCGGAGGTCTTTATCCTGGTCGGGCCCACCGGCGTCGGCAAGACAACGACCATCGCCAAGCTCGCCGCGATGTACGGAGTAGCCGGCGAAAACGGCAGCGGCCGTTTCGACGTCCGCATTCTTACGATCGACAACTACCGGATCGGGGCGAAACAACAGATCGAAACCTACGGAGAAATCATGGGAATACCTGTGGGTTTCGTCGAATCGGCTTCCGACATGAAGAAACAGTTGGCCCTCTACGCCGGCACCGACGTGGTTTTCCTCGACACCATCGGCAAGAGTCCAAGCGAGTTCGCCCGTCTCGGAGAAATGAAGGAGCTTCTTCGAGCTGCGGGTCACAACGCCCAGGTCCATCTCGCGGTGAGCGCCACTACCAAGGCGTCGGATCTCGAAGAGATCCTGCGGCAGTTTGAGCCCTTCAATTATCAATCTATTCTTGTAACAAAACTGGATGAAACCGCCCGAGTTGGTAACCTTATAAGTGTGCTGACGGCCCACGGAAAGCCGGTATCCTTTACGACCAACGGCCAGCGGGTGCCCCAGGACATTGCTCGGGCGTCCACAGAGACGCTGGTCGAGCGACTCGATGGTCTACCGCAAGACGGTGAGACCATTTCATTTTCTTTGGAGGGGCGTAGATAATGGCCGATCAAGCCGAGACACTCCGGGAGATCATGCGGCAGAAACAGGATTCTCCCGAAACGCGGACCCGCATTCTTACCGTGGCCAGCGGTAAAGGGGGCGTCGGAAAGACGAACACCGCGACCAATTTGGCCCTTACCTATGCGAAGCTTGGACGTAAGGTCATTCTGATGGATGCCGATCTCGGGCTTGCCAACGTCAATGTGGTGATGGGCATTATCCCAAAGTTCAACCTCTATCACGTCATTCGAAAGCAGAAGACCATGCAGGAGATACTTATGGATACCAAATACGGTATCCAGATCGTCGCCGGGGCCAGCGGCTTTGCCAAGATCGCCAACCTTACCGAGGACGAGCGAGAAAATTTCATGCAGGAACTCTCTGCCCTCTCGGGAGCCGACGTCGTTATCATCGACACGAGCGCCGGGGTCTCGAACAACGTTCTCTCCTTCGTCGCTGCGGCGGACGACGTCATTATCGTCACGACCCCGGAGCCGACGGCAATTACCGACGCCTACGGGATCATTAAGATTATCGCGACGGAGCTCGACGGAACCGGGATGGGGATAAAGCTGATCGTCAATCGGGTCCACTCGGTCACCGAGGGCAAGCGGGTCGCGGAACGGGTTATCAGCATCGCCGGACAGTTTCTCAACGTCAAAGTCGACTACCTCGGCTACGTCTACGAAGATCCGGCGGTTCAACAGGCGGTGCTCCGCCAGAAGCCGTTCACGGTACACGACCCGAAAGGAAAGGCATCTGTCTGCATACAGCACATTGTCGGACGGTTGGAGAACGTCGATTTTCGCGAAGGAAGCGGAGTCTCTGCGTTTATCAAAAAGCTCTTCGGGCGGTCGAGCCTCGAAAAGGACGAATCTTGACGGCGTTTGGCATTTTGCCTACCCTTCAAGGTCAAAGGTGAGCCAATAATGGAGCAAAACCCGAAAGCCGTGATATTCGTCGGCGTCGGTGCTACGGCGATAGCGCTCCTGGCCGGTCTTATCGGAGGAGTAGCCTTCGGTACCGTCGTCCTTCGAGCCCTACTCGGAGGCTTGTTCTTCGCCGCCGCGGCGATGGGCGTCCAGCTTCTCGTTCGACGGTTTCTCCCGGAGCTGCTGGAAGCTTTCGGCGACTCGCCCCCTGGGGATCTCGGTCGTCACGTGGATATGGTAGTCGACGAGGATGTCGATTTGCTTACGCCGGTCGAAGAGCCGAGCTTCCTGGACGAGGAAGCGGAGGACCAGGAAGACCGCGACATGGAAGAAGTCTCCGAAGATTCGGAGGAAGGCGGGGAGTTGGTAGAAGAGGTTACCGAGGTCGGATCAGAAGAGGCCGCTGAGTCGAGTGTCCCCCCCCGGGTTCCGGATGTGGACGTTTCGAGCGTCGACAAGCTGCCGGACCTTGACGGCTTCGTCGACAGCTTTCAAGACGAGGGAACGGTAGAGATCGTCGACGAAGACGAAGGGGTTTCGATGCCCGGAGGGCAAGACGCCCAGACAATCGCAAAAGCTATACAGACGGTGATGAAACGGGATGAGTAAAAAGCGAACACAACAGGCGCCACAGGCCCTCGACGAAAAGACCGAAGATCAGCTCTGGCGGCGCTATCGCAAGACGAAGGATCCCGAGCTCCGGGACCGTCTGGTTCGCCAATACGCCCCCCTGGTAAAGTACGTCGCCGGGAAGGTTGCGGTCGGTATGCCGCAGAACGTCGAGTTCGACGACCTGGTCGGTTACGGGGTCTTCGGGCTCTTCGACGCCATCGAAAAGTTCGACCCGGACAAGCACGTCAAGTTCAAGACCTACGCCGTCACCAGAATTCGAGGGGCCATCTTCGACGAGTTACGGTCGATCGACTGGGTTCCCCGGAGTGTCAGGCAGAAGGCTCGGGAGATAGAAGAGACGGTTCGTCGTCTCGAAGCCTCCCTCGGAAGAGCGGCAACCGACGAAGAGATCGCGAAGTCGTTGAATATGGGGTTCAAGGACTTTGAAAAGACCATGCTCAAGATCAGCGCCACGTCGATTCTTTCTCTTAACGACGTCTGGTACACCGGAGAGGACAACGACAAGGTCTCAATTGCCGACAGTATCGAGTCGCCCCAGAGTCTTAATCCGGACGTAATCGTCGAGAAGGACGAGATCAAGCGGGTCATTATCCAAGCCATCGGCGAGCTTCCGGAGAAAGAGAAGACCGTCCTCGTGCTATACTACTACGAGGACCTTACGCTCAAAGAGATCGGCCAGGTCCTCGAGGTAACGGAGTCGCGGGTTTCACAGCTCCACACCAAGGCCATTATGAGGCTCCGGGCGAAGCTGACGAACATAAAGAAGGGGATAATGTAGTCATGGTCAACCTGGGACAAATCCAGGCGTACATGCGGCAACAGCTCACCGAAGACAAGGACAAACAGTACGCGACGGTTTCCGGCGCTACCCTGGAGGAGGCGCTTCGGGAGGCTTCGGTCGAGCTGTCCCTTCCTATCAAGAAAATCGAGTACGAGATTCTCGAGAAAGGCTCCTCAGGGGTTCTCGGCGTCGGCCGAAAGCCGTTCCTGATACTCGCCTATCCGGAGGCGGAGCGAAATGTCTCCAGCGAAGACGACAGCGTTCTCGACATGGATTTTGGATTCGACGGGGAAGAAGCTTCCCAGGACCAGCCCGGTCGGGCCTTGGTCCGACTTACCCCCGACGGTGTTCTTCTCCGGGTGACCAAACCGACCGGTTCCGGCGCAAAGGCCACGGAGAAGATGACCATCGAGAAGATCCGGCAACGCACGGACGCCACCATCGATACCGCTGCGGTCGCGAAGATCGTGCGCCTCGCCGACGGCCAGTGGGTTCGCGTCGCGGATCTGGACTACGACCCGGCGAAGGACGCGATTCTCTCGGTAGAGATTACCGACAGCGAGATGAAAGCGCACCTCACCGCGCTTGCGCCGGGGCCCGGAGGGACGGACCCGGATCGAGAGACCCTCGTCACCTTTCTGGAAAACAACGGCGTCGTCGCCGGAGTCAAAGATGACGTGGTAGATCGATTCGTTGATTCTCCAACCTACCGGGAGCCGATTCTCATCGCCGAGGGGACGAAACCGGTCAACGGTCGGGACGCCCGGATTGTCTACAACTTCGAAACCGAACCGGGTAGCATCAAGCTCAAGGAGACCGACGGTAAGGTCAACTTCAAGGAGCTTAACCTGGTGCAGAACGTCGTCGAAGGGCAGGTTCTGGCCAAGAAGAACCCTCCGGAGCAGGGGCAGCCCGGGACCACCGTAACCGGGACCGTTCTTCCGGCGAAGGACGGCTCGGATGTACCGCTTCTGGTCGGCAAGAACGTCAAGCTCTCGGAAGATAAGCGAACGGCGATCGCGGAGATAAACGGGCAAGTGACTGTTCTTGCCGGGAAGCTCAACGTCGAGCCGATTTACGTCGTCAACGGCGATGTGAATCTAAAGACGGGAAACATCCTCTTTCTCGGCACCGTGATGGTCAAAGGGAGCGTCGACGACGGCTTCGACATTAAGGCGGCGGGCAACATCGAAGTCATGGGTAGTGTCGGGCGGTCCAACCTCGACGCCGAGGGAGATATCATCGTCCACCAGGGAATTGCCGGCAAGAACGGAGCGCTTATCCGCTGTGGTAGAAATCTCTGGTCGAAATTTATCGAAAACTGCAAGGTGGAATCCGGCGACTTGGTGGTCGTCAGCGATGGAATAATCAATTCCGAGGTCTTTTCTAATCGCAAGGTTATCTGCAAGGGTAAACGGGCGAGTATCGTCGGCGGGAATACCCGGGCGGCGGAGGAAGTCAACGCGAAGACCCTCGGCTCCGTAGCCGGCGCTGAAACCGTTGTCGCGGTTGGCTACGATCCCAAGACCAAAGCCAAGCTTGGGGCCCTCCAGGATAAGCAGGAGAGCCTTCGGGAGGAGCTCGACGACGTAAACCGGAATCTCGGAAGCCTCGAGAACGTTCTAAAGGTGAAGAAGAAGCTCTCGGAAGAGAAGATGGAGTATTTCAAAGAGCTCCAAGGTCGAAAAAAGTCCATCCAGGAAGAGCTGGTGGAAGCCGCCAACGAGACCGAAGAGCTCAACGGCTACCTCCAGGAGCTCTCGATAACCGGTAAGATCTCGGCCTCGAATCAGGTGTACCCGGGGACCAAGATCTACATAAAGGATGCATTTCTCGAAGTGCGAAACGAGTTCAAAGCCGTTACCTTCGTAAGTGAGGCGAACACGGTGAAGGTTACAAAGTACGAGGAGTCCCGGGAGGACATAAGCGTACAGCGAAGTTAGCTATGGCGATTCAACCGATCGACCTTCAAACCCTACTGTTGCGACTCAGTCATGTGGGGCAAGAACAGTCGGCGGAACGCAACGCCATTCTTCAGGGCCAGGCGGTGACCGGCAGCGAGATCGCGGAGAAGAGCCGGGAACAGGAGCGACGTCTCGACGAGGCGTCGACGATCGAAGAAGGCCCGGAGACGGTAAACGACCAAGAAGGTCAGAGCCGGCAACTCGCCGAGGAGCGGGCAAGAGAAAAGGAAAGGGAGTCCAAAGGGCAGGATGAGGAAGGTACCGATCTGTTCCAGGACCCTGACCTCGGTCAAAACGTCGACATTTCGGGTTAGCGCTTCATGTCCGTCATAGTCTCTCTTGCCGTAAATATTATCGTCGTGACCGGTATCTTTCTCTTCCTTACCCGACGCCTGGTCCGGAAGCTCTCTCCCGAGGAGAGCATCGGCGAGCTGCAAAGGGAGGTTGGGGGAATCGTAACCGAAATGAACCAGGCGGCGGAGCGCAATATCACACTTCTCGAGGATAAGATCGAAGAGCTGCGAGAGATCGAGCAGCGGATTGACCGTAAAATCACCCTCCTCAGCCGGGAGGCCGTGAAAGAAAACGAAAGCGCTACGACCTATCGTGAGATAGTCCGGGAGGCCCAGAAGCAGCAGCGCCGGAAGCCTCAGGAGGCGGTTTCGAACGACTCATCAGAAGGCACTCCCCTCGACGATCGGCCGATTCGCGAGAGAGTGCTCGACTTGCACCGCAAGGGCATCTCGCCCAATATTATCGCGACTCGGGTAGGATCTACGGTGGGAGAGGTGGAGCTCATTATTGGATTGAGTGGAGGGGGACGATAGCATGCCCCGGACCGTTGGGATAGACCTCGGCACGACGAACTCTGCGATTGCCTTTATGGAGGGGACCGAACCGCGCCTGATCCCCAACAATCGCGGAAATCGTATTACGCCTTCGGTTGTGGCATTCGGCGAAGAGGTGCTCGTCGGCGAATCGGCGAAGAACCAGGCGATCGTCAACGCCGAACGAACCGTGCAGCACGTAAAGCGGCGAATGGGATCCCCGGATCCGATCGAGATCAACGGACGGCGCTACACGGCCGAAGAAATCAGCTCCTACATACTCAGGAAGCTCAAGACCGACGGGGAGGCGTTTCTCGGAGAGAGCATCTCTCAGGCGGTGATAACGGTGCCGGCTCATTTCGGCGAGGCGCAACGCTCGGCTACGAAGGAAGCGGGGCGCCTCGCCGGGTTCGATGTTCGTCGCATCGTCAACGAACCTACCGCCGCAGCTCTGGCGTACGCGGCTCGGGCCGCCCGTCGAGAGAACATCCTCGTCTACGACCTCGGCGGGGGCACCTTCGACGTTACCTGCCTGGTCAAGGACGGACTCGACTACACGGTGGTCTCGACGACCGGGGACGGGCATCTCGGCGGGGTCGATTTCGACACTCTTTTGACCCAGCTTGTTCTCGAAGCCTTCGAGGCGGAGCTCGACGGGGGACTCGGATCGGACCCGATGCTTCTGCAACAACTCGACAGCCTGGTAGAAGCCGCAAAGATCGAGCTGTCGAGCAGCGACGTGGCGACCATCGCCATGCCCTTTATTTCCGGCCGGGGAAGGCCGGTTCACCTGAGTCGTCGCGTCTTCCGGGAGGAGCTGAACGACCTCATCGACTCCAGGGTCGAGCACACTTTGGAGCTAACGCGGCAAGCGCTCTCGGAGTCCGGTTTCGGGGCCAAAGGCGTCGACCGGTTGGTCTTCGCCGGGGGTTCGACCCGGATCCCCTTGGTTCGAAACCGTCTTCTCGAAGAACTGGACCTACGGGAGGTTCCCCAGATTAACCCCGACGAGGTCGTAGCTCTGGGTGCCGCGGTACAGGCGAGCCTGCTGGACGCCGGGACTCCGTACCGTCTCCAGGACGTAACCGGCTACGCCCTGGGCGTCGAAACGGAGAACGACAGCTCGGTCGAGGTCATCCCCAGAAACGCAGCGCTTCCCGCGGTGGGGAAGCGAACCTTCACCACCGTCACCGATTCCCAAACCTCGGTGGAGATCAACGTCCTCCAGGGCGAGTCGGAGCAGGCGTCGGAAAACAGCTCTCTCGGTCGGTTTCTCCTTTCCGGTATCCAGGAAGCGAAGAGGGGAAAACCGCGGATAGAGGTTACCTTTAGCGTGGACGTCGACGGCATAGCCCATATTTCGGCGGAAGACAGCCAAACGAAGGCGCGGCACGCTATTATCGTGACGCCCCTCGACCAAGGTACCGCGGGTTCTCGGGAAACGCAGGTACTCTCCCTCGCCAGGCGCCTAGAGACGCTCCTGGATCAAGGCGGGACTCTCGTCGATTCGGGTCTTCGAGAAGAGTCTGAAGAGATGATTGCCCTGGCCCGAAGGGCGGTTGAATCGGCGGAGGAAAAGAAGCTTCCGGAATGCAAGCTGGCTCTCGAGACGCTTATCGGAGAGGTGAACCTAACGGTGCCCCCTTCGGAGATACGTCGTGCGTGATCCCTGCGAGGTGCTTCGGGTTCCCCGGGACGCCGACGAAGAGACCATCCGCCGGGCGTACCGTCGCCTCGTAAAGGTGTACCACCCCGACCTGTCCCGGGATGAGAAGCAGGCGGCGAAGAACAGCCGTATGCTCGAGGAGGTAATGGACGCCTACCAACGGCTGCTGACCCGCCTTCCTCGGAACCCGGTGCATCCAACGCCCAACCGGGGAGCTAGGGTACGACACGTCGATCCGGAACGGTGGGCACGCTACGGGGAGCTCTTGTTGTCGGGAAAAACCCCGACTATTCGGGCCCTGGCTGCCAAGACCCTCGGCGAGATGGGTCGGCGCTCTTCCTTCGGATACCTTCGCCAGGCGTTTCGGGACTCCGACGATCGGGTCGTCTGCGAAGCGGTACGCGCGGTCGGCAGAATAGGTGTACGGCAGGCTCGGAACGAACTGATTGCCCTCTTTCCGCAGCGATCGGTCGCGGTAAAACACGCTATTCTCGACTGCATCGAAGAGATCGGAGCTCTTGAGGATTACGGAACGCTGTTTCAGCTTGCCCTGAGGGACCAGAACGAGAGCCTTCGGGCACGGGGGCTCGGGCTCTTGGCTCGCTACCAGAAGGTGCGTGGATATGCCGGCAAACAATCCTAGCTTCTCCCGCGTCTTTCAGGAGGACGCGAAGCTCTACCTGACGAATCTCTGGGAGTATACCGAGAGTCTTGCCGAGGCTTCGGCCACCTGGGAATCGACGAACAACGCGTTTCGAAGCGGCCATTCGCTCAAGTCCGAGGCTGCTTTCTTGGGCCACGACGAGGTAGCCGGTC
>CAZLDK010000044.1:0-5327 GCA_964558285.1 uncultured Spirochaetaceae bacterium
CGGCTTCGCCTGCCGGGATCTAAGGCTGATGTATCAACAGGGATGTTGATACGTCACAAACGGCCCGGCGTCGAAAGTAGAAGAAGCGCCGCCAAGATTCGTCCGGGTGGTCCGCGGCGACTGACGCCAGCGGCCGGACAACGGGCCCGATAACCCGATCGTTGACGGTGGTAACGAGCAAGGGGGACACCTGTAAGACTGTGGACCGCCGGGAGTCCGCGTGGAGCCGGACCTGCACCACCGCCGTATCCCCGGTGAAGGCCCGGTGCCGCCGGTAATCCTCGGCCGAGAGGCGCCAGGTCTGCCCGGATATAAAGTTGCCCAGGGAGTAGAGCACCAGTTTGTCACCGCCGTCGGGGCCCCTTACCATCTCCCAGGGCTGCAGGACGTGGGGATGATGAGCCCAGACCACGTCGGCACCGGCTGCGACCATCTCCCGGAGGAAGGCTGCTTTGTCCGGATCGGGATCCAAGACGTACTCGATTCCCGCGTGGTAGGAAACGATCAACACGTCGCAGTCGCCATCCCAGGATTCGATCGCGCCAAGGAGCGAGGCCCGAGACGCCGCCACGCGGTGGTCGGCGAGGTAGACGAGTTCCGCGCCGTTCCAGGGGTCGTTCAAGAAACCGGTAAAGGCGACGAATCCGACTCGAGTTCCCTCGAACTCGAGGATTTCGAGCTCCCAGGGGGCTGCGGCGTCCCGACGCAGCCCGGAGAAGCGAACGCCGTAGTCCTCGGAGAGCGCGTCTGCCGCATCAAGAGTCTCCAGAACACCGGAGCGGAAGCGGTCGGTCGAGTGGTTGTTCGCCAGGGAGAAGACGTCGAAACCTCCCCTAATCGCCGCTTCGACGTAGGGCCGGTGGACGTTGAAGCGGGGGTAGGTAGCGTAGGGCGCGCTCTCGTCGATTGGAAACTCGAGGTTGGCAAAGCTCGCGTCGTCTTCCAACAGGATGGGACGGAGATCGTCGTAGATACGGTCGTACTCCGGCATCTGGAAGTTGACCGAGTGGGCCATTATATCCCCTACGAAGGAAAAGGTAAGAACCTCTTCTGAGGGTGCGAGGGGGGTGATCAAGACGCAGAAGAGGAATCTAATAGTTAGCCGGGCCGCTCGAGTACAATTCATGGTTACCTGAGGATACAACAGAGCAAATTGGATGGAAAAGCCGCCTGTTCCTTTGTATCCTCTTAGGCGATGAAGCGTTTCGTTTTCTTCTTGATTGCTATCGCCCTCCTTGTCCCTCCCGCCTTCACCCAGGACCAGGAGCTGGTTCGCATCCGCAGCGAGCAAACCGACGAAGGCGGATTCCGCCTTCTCGTAGACAGCGATCACATCATCCCCGTCCACGTGTACCTGACCTTCGATCGCCTGGTAAACCTGGAGGTCCGAGAGTCTCAACCGATAACCCGGCTGATCGACCCCGGCGCCACCGCAGTTGCCGTCGCCACCCTGGTTCCGACTTCTCGGACCGGCCGGCGCGGTTTCGACCTCTCGTTTACCTACGCCCGGGGGAACCCGGCGACAGCCCGACACGATGATTTTCTGTACCTATTCCCCTTCGCCCACGGTGCGAAGCATCGGGTGACCCAGGGGTTCAACGGTGCGTTCACCCATTTCGGCGAAAACCAGTACGCCGTGGACTTCGACCTCGACGAAGGGACCGAGGTCTACGCCGCCCGCCCGGGGAAGGTCGTCGAAGTCAAAGAGGACTCGACCATCGGTGGGCCGAACGTTCGCTACGGCCAACACGCAAACTACATCTTGATTCAGCACGAGGACGGCTCCTTCGGCAACTACGTTCACCTTCGACCTAACGGAGCTCTTGTCGAAGTCGGGGAACTCGTGGAGGCAGGGCAGCTGATCGGCTACAGCGGAAACACGGGCCGCTCCTCGGGACCACATCTCCACTTCGATGTTCGCCTCCCGACTGACGACGGCCGCATGCGGTCGATACCGATGCGTTTTCGTGGAATAGACGGCGAGGCTGTCGATCCGGAGGAGGGTCTCTACTACTTCGCCTTCCACCCCGGTGGAGAACCCTTCGAAGTCGCCTTCGGCAGCACCCTTTCCAACCAGGACTTCGCGGCGTATCGCCGGGGTGTGGAGGTTAACAACGAGCTCGACATCCGGACCGAGCAGGTCGACTCCACCTTCGTCGTCTACCTGGCCAACGGTTATCCCGAGGACGTGGAAGTCGAAGTGAGCTTCGATCTCCGGGGGATGGAAACCTCCGGCGACTTTCCCCGATCCTTCGTCGCCCCGGCGGAAACGGAGATCTTCCTTACCTTGGTCCGCCCAGTCGCCGGCACCCGCCGGAGCGAGTTTGCGCCTCGGGTACGCTATCGACCGCCTCGGTAGCCGGCCGTCGGCACCCCCGGCACCGTGACACCGAAGCTCTCTTCGAGAACCCACCGGGGAAGATCGAGGACCGGCAGTGTCGACCGCTCGATAACCTGGGAATCGGAGGTTGCGAGGAACCCCTCGGCAACTGCGGCGAGGTCGGCGTCGGCCGCCGAAGAGAGGTAAAGGTCGAAGCCCGGAACCCGATTCTCGACGGCCACCGTCCCCCAAGCGGCTCGGAGAAGGGCGGCGTGGTCCCTGCTATGGGTGACCGCTTCGTCGAGAATGATCCGAAGCGTCTTTGGCGGAGCGCCGGTACACAGAGTTCCGAAGAGACGCCGCGCCACCTCTTCGAGCCTCTCCGGACGGGCGCTCCGGCCATGGGATAGCCCCGCGTCCCGAACGAGTCCGTCGCGACAGAGAAATACCGGGTATCCCGTTGAGTAATGATAGAGAGTAAGCAGCACGTTGTACCCGTCGATGGTGACCGTCGCATCCGAAGCGGAGGCCGGGGACGCAATTCGAGGCAACCGGCGGAGGGCCTCCTCTTCGGAGCAAACTCCTCGGTAGAGAACGGTTCGCTGACGCCGCGCCAAACGATGGCGGTCCCCCACCAGGGTGAGTGCCGGTCGCGGCGGGTATCCCCGATCCCGAAGGTAGATGTAGTCGGATATTGCGCCACCTGGCGGAAAGTCAGAGCGGCTGGAAGAGATAGATCTGCTCCGGCCCTGCTTCGAGGGGCGCTCGGCGGTAACTGCCGTACTCCTTCTTGATTCTAAAGCCGGAGGTGCTCAACAGCGTCTGAAACTGATACGGCTGGTAGTAGCGCAGGGCGAGGTCGTCTTTTATGCTTTTCTGCGCCCCGGAAGGGTCGGATATGGAAAACACAATCTCCGAATAGAGAATCTGGGCCTCCTCATCGACGGATCTCCCTACCCTGCTTCGGGTTATGGTCGTGTCGGAGTCGGGCATTTTCCGGACCCAATCGACGTGTTCGCCGTACCAATCGTTTCCCGGCGGCTTCGGCATGTAGAAGAGGTCGATAATCCCGAGCCCCTCGGGTCGGAGATGCCGGTGAAAGGAGGCCAGGGAGCTCCGGACGTCTTCCCTCTCTGTGAGGGCCTGAAAACCGCGAAACGGGCAGATGACGGCCCCGAAGGTCTCCTCCAGCCGAAAACCGGCCATGGAGGCCTGGAAAAGCCGGATCCGCCGGGCAGTTTTCCGGGGGAGACTCCGGATCTTCCGGCGAAAAACCTCGAGCATCGGCATCGAGTAGTCGAGCCCCACTACGTCGTAGCCGGCCTCCGCCAGTCGGATCGCGACCCGGCCGGTGCCGCAAGCGACCTCGAGAATCGGCCCCGACACTCCCTCGAGTGCCCTGCGGTAGAAGGGAATATCGTGCTCCGCTATAGACGCTGTGTCGAGGTCGTAGAGCTCGGCGGTATTGAGAAAGAGATTCGCCCCCTGGGGTCGCGTTTCAGCCATCACCTGCCTCCCGGGGAGTCGCGCTTTGGGGGACCAAACTCGAGGGCTCGGAGAAACTCGTCCCAGTGCCGGATGACAATGGTTGCTTCGGGTAGCTCCGCTTCATGGCCGTACCGATTGTACCATACCGGAAGCAGCCCCGCATTTGCCGCGCCAACGACGTCGTAGGGAACCATGTTACCGGTATAGGCGGTCTTATGTCCCTCGGCGTCGAGTTTGAATACGCCGAGACCGAAAAGGACGTTTTGCGGCTTCCTGATTCCGTAGTCGGCGCTCCCGACAATGAAGGAGAAAAAGCGGACGAGGTCGTGCTTCTCGAGCTCGTGTCGCAACACGCCGGCGGAAAAGGAGACGTTACTGACGATTCCCATCGGCACGCCCAGGTGGGTAAGCTCCGAGAGAACACCGTGCACTCCCGGTTCCGGGTCGAAACGAAAGGCCGCGTCCCAGTAGGCCGTCTCCAGCTCCGCGTCACCGTCTTCGAATTCGATTCCGAGGCCCTCGTAGAGGAGGCGGTGAAAAGCCTGCTGGGAGTACTCGAGGTCCGACTCCGCGGAGCGCAGGTTAAAGATGTCGTTGAGCATCCTCGATCGGGTAAGAACCCTATCGAGGTCCCTGGGACCGGCGTTGACCGACCGCCGGAGCATCGCCTCGATTCCCCGCTCGAGGTTGTATTCCCGAGTCTGGATGAGAGTGTCGCCGACGTCGAAGAGAAGATGGCTTGGACTCACACGGAACTCCTAGAGTATTGCTTTCGTCGCCTGCCCCAAGGCAAAGAGCGTCTTGTGGACGACGAAGAGCTCGTCGGGCTCGAGCTTTTTTGCGACCAACCAGTCGTGGTACTCCCGAAAGTCGTCCCGCCCCGGCGACTTGATCTCTTTGTCTCCGAGGCGATAGCCGCTTCTGTATACCATGTATGCCCGGACGACGTTCTTGTCTAGAAGCGGCTCTCGGCCCCCGGAGCCCCAGTGGCGACCGAGGGAGTACCATCCCTTGGAATGGCTCCCCGGCTCGTAAGGTGTCCCGGCGACTGAATCCCGTGCACCGTCGTAGAGGTCACGGATCCGTTTGAGATTGCCGTCCCTCCAGAGGGCCACGAAGAGGAGGCTCCGCACCGGATCGGCGAGGTCCTCCTCAAAGATCTCGTCCGGGCGGTCGACTTTGCCGGCGAGGCGTTTCAAGGCTCCTAAATCCGTAGAGGTTACCGGACCCACACGGTAAATAGGGGGGTAGCGGCGTTGATTGTAGGCAAAAGGGGCGAGAGCCGCGGCGTAGCTAATTTTGTTACAGAGGGGGTTGAGGGCGCCGATATCGCGCCGTTCGAGGGATTCGAATACGTCGGGGTAGTAGGTCTTGAGAGCCGACGTTATCCGTCCTTTCTCAGACCCCATCCTATCCCCTAGACCCGCTGCCCGTGGAGCAGGAGCGCTTCGTATCGGTCGAGACGGGGTAAGCCCCTGTCCCGGGCCCGGGCGATCGCCTCCGTCCGGTCGTAAGAGAC
>CAZLDK010000044.1:5337-16582 GCA_964558285.1 uncultured Spirochaetaceae bacterium
GACGCGGATGTGCTCGAAGTCGAGGTCGCCGCCCTTGGTAACCGTCAAAACGCCGTAGGCGGCCCGAGGATCGCCGTCGTAGGAATAGCCCACGGCTCCGGGGTTGATTATTCGCCGGTCGCCGACGTAGCCCTCGTAGGCAGCGTGGGTGTGGCCGCAGAGCACCACGCCCTCCGCGATATCGAAGGTCATTTCGACGATCTTTTCCGTATCCACGGTGGGTCCTATTCCTTCGGAAAACGACCGCGGTGAGCCGTGGACGCAAAGAACGCTGCTCCCCCCGAGATCGAGGGACACAGAAAAGGGACGCTGCCCCAGATGATTAATCGCTTCCTGAGAGAGCCGCTCTTTCGCGAATCGAAAATAGTCGAGGGCTCGCTCTTCTTCCGGTGTCGTGGGTTCCCAATCGGGGGAGATTTCGTCAAACCAGTCGTCGGTGTTACCACGCACCCAGGCCTCCATTTCCAGCTTCGACAACATGTCGAAGACGGCCTGGGGCTCGGGCCCGTTGACTACGGCGTCACCGAGAAAGATAAACCGATGGAGACCGCGCTCCGCCGCGTCGGCCAGAACCGCCTCCAACGCCAGTGAGTTACCGTGAGTGTCAGAAAAAACGCCCAATCGCACCGCTTCTGTTGATACCCTAAAGGGGACAGCTTGTCGAGATAGTAATCGTTAGAATGAACTCGCGGCCCTTCGACGACATCGCATCGGTAAGCCGGTGGAGCAGACCGTACACCGCCGCCGTCTCCCCGGATACAACGGTCGACATCTTGCCGGTTTCCACCTGCAACCCTGAGTTCTCGATCAGTTCCAAGGCCTCTTGCACCCCGGCATCCAACTCCGTTTGGCGAAGGGGATAGTAGCTGATCTGACAGGAAATCATGCTGACTTCCTCCAGAGTAGGCAGAGAAACCCCGGGGCCATCCCCGCTTCTCGGCCGGCGTCTTCGCGTACCCAGCCGATCTCTCCTTCAGAGGAGTCGGGAGGCAGGTAGAGACAGCCGTCGACGGTCTCCGGAGGCGTTACTGCCGGAGGTCTCGCGGCCGGGCTGCCCTTCGGCTTCAGGGAGACGACTTCGGACCGGCTCATCAACCGGGCGTCTTTAAACACCGGGTCTCCCTCCTTTCCGATTCGGGTGTAGAGCTCCCCCCAGGGTGAGTCGCGATTGATAGCTCCGACAACGACCCGGCCGCCGGGCCTGGTTACCCGAAGCATCTCACCCAAAACCCTCTCCGGATCGTCGACGAACTCCAGCGTCGCCATCGTTATAACGCCGTCGAAGCTCTCGGATTCGAAAGGAAGGCTCTCACCGGCTCCCCGGAGGAAGTCGATAGTTCGTTGCTCCTGATTCGCCCGTTTTTCGGCGACCCGGAGCATCTCTTCGGAGAGGTCCACCCCGGTCACGACGGCGCCTGCGGCAGCAAGCTTGAGGGAGAAGTTCCCGGTGCCGCAGCCGAGGTCGAGAATCCGCTCGCCGGGGAGCGGCCTCAGTAGATCGAAGGCGCACCGAGTTTCGGTTTGATCGACGAAGGCCCCGAGGGGGGTGTCGAACCAGCTGTCGTAGGCTTCGGCCACTTTTCTGTCGAACACCGACTACCTCCTAGATCCGTTCCCAATTTCCCGACGCTTCCGATGCAAAGAGGGCGTCGAGAACTCGCTGGTTCGCCAGGGCATCGGAGACAGGTGTGAGGGTCTCCGGCTCTTCACCTCGAATCGCTAGGGAGAAGACTTCGAGCTCTTCGCCGTAGTGGTCCAACGGCTCGAAGGAGACCTCTCGGGTTCCAACGGTGTCGGTTACCACCACCAAGGCCGGGGTGTCCGCCGGGGTGTTGAAAGGAACCTCTACGTCGATCCGACCGGAGCTCCCGTAGACCGAAACGTGCTGATGCGGGTGGGTCAAGGTCCCCGCGGTAAAGGTTGCCTGGGCGTCGCCAAAATCGAGAATCGCCGAAGAGAGGGTGTCGGTACCCCATTCCGGATGTCGGTTGATCAGCGAAAGGGCCCTGGTCGGTTCCTTTCCGATTAGAAAGCGGCTGGAGGAAACATTGTAGCACCCGATGTCGTAGAGGGCCCCGCCGGCGGTCTCGGTGCGGTTTCGAATGTTTGCCGGGTCCTGGTTGTTGTAGAAGAAGGTCGACTGGACCCCCCGGACGCTGCCGATGGCTCCGGTGCGGATGAGGTCGTGGACGTGAAGCCACTGGGGGTGAAAGCGATACATAAATGCCTCCATCAAGAGGACGCCTTTCGCGTCGCAGTGGGCGATCGCCTCCTCTACCTCTGCGGAGCTTCGTCCAAGCGGCTTCTCGCAGAGGATGTGCTTCCCGGCGTCGGCGGCCTTCTTGATCCACTCCAGGTGGAGGTTGTTCGGAAGCGGAATGTAGACCGCCTCTACCTCGGCGTCTTCTATGAGGTCCTGGTAGTCTCCGTAGGCTTTCGGTATCCCGAACTCCACCGCAGCCTTCGACGCCTTCTCCTGGTCTCGGGAAGCTATCGCATCCCAGACAACCAGATCCGAGTCCCGCCCGGGGACAAACACCTTCTTGCGAAATATTCCGGCGACGCCCAAGACGCCCCAATTGACTGTATTCATGGTTAAAGCGTAGTCCTCTGGGGCCCGGGGCGCAAGATCAAGAGATCGCTCCCGAGATCAATGCCAGGACGACGCCGACTCGTTCGTATCCCGGAAACTCGAAGGAATGCTAATGTGTCCCGTGACGAACTGAGGAAGACGGACTCAGAAAGACGGCCTAACGGACCGCATTCGGAGTAAAGGCTTATCGTCTTCTGATACCCCGTACGGAGGAACTGCGCTGATGCCCTTTGGTGGCCCACGTCTTCATTTCTACCATCCCCACTGTTGGATCAACGATCCAAACGGCCTCGTCTACGCGAACGGTGTCTATCATCTCTTCTACCAGCTGAATCCCGACGACACGGTGTGGGGAAACATCCATTGGGGGCACGCGACCAGCGAGGACGCCCTCAATTGGAAGATCGAGGAGCCGGCCCTCGCCCCGGATTCGGTCCGGGGCCTCCCCTTCTCCGGAACGGCCCTCGAGAACAGCGTCGATACATCGCCCCGGGAGCTACGGGGGCTCCTGGCGCTTTTTACCCGTTCGTTCCAATTGGCCGAAGGAGCCCGGGAGGAGCAGTACCTTGCGCGATTCGACTACGAGTCGAAGACCTTCCGATCTGTCCTACCCGATCCCGTAATCAAGAACCCCGACCTATCCGATTTCCGAGACCCGAAGCTCTGGCGGAGGGGCCACACCTGGCACGCCGTTGTCGCCTGTCGCGACCACCTGCGGTTCTACCGATCGGAGGACCTCATCACCTGGCAGGAGACCTCGATCTTTACCGCCGAAGTGGGGTATGTAGGAGGCATTTGGGAGTGCCCGGACCTTCTCTCCTTTGTAACAGCCGACGGTTCGTCGGTGGATATCCTCGTCGTGAGTATCGGACAGCACGAGGTAACGACCGCCGCGAACGTCGGGTACTTTGTCGGCACCTTCGACGGAGAGGCCTTCCACCCCGATCCGGACATCCCGTATCGCCCCTTTGACTACGGGCCCGACTTCTACGCGCTGCAGTCCTGGAGCGGGGTGGCTCCAGAGTCGCCCCTCGCCATCGGGTGGATGGGTAATTGGGCCTACGCCCACCGTGCTTCCGCCGACGGCTATGGCGGATGCCTCTCCCTTCCCCGAGTCCTGGATTTGACGCATAGCAACGGGCGGTGGGTGCTGCGGCAGAAGCCTATCTCGGGGATAACCGCGCTGTTTCAGGATGCCGTGGATCCCCAGGTTTCTTCCGAGGGTCGAAGCGAGTGGAGCGTGCCTGCCGGCAGAGCGTTCGTTCTCCGGGGCAGCGTGGTAATAGACTCCGGATCCGAGGTCCGTATTGCTATCGGCGACGTCAAAGGCCGAGTTTCGCTCCTCTCTGTTGCCCGTGTCGACACGGTATTGCGTATTACCCTCGACCGAGGAGCGCTGTGGGAAACGGAGACAGAAGAGGCACGGGTTACCCAGATAGTCATCGATTCGCCGAGCGACAGCGCGGCGACGACCGTGGCCTTGTACGTCGACACATGCTCCATCGAAGCCTTCTTCGATGGAGGAGAGATTGCCGCTACGCAGCTGGTTCCCTGGGAAGAGGGTCAACGAACCGTCGTTACCACGGGGCCCCCTGGGTGTAAAGGAGGTGTGGATTGGAAAGTTCTACTGCTCAGACCGGTATCGATTCGGTAACGCAGTGCCTAGGGGCGGAGGTCCCTTGCGCGGCGGCCAACGCCGTCGCCGTGCCTTATCGCCCTGTCGCTTCTTGCCAGAGCTTCAGGAAGGTGGCGTAATGCGTGCCCGGCTTGGCGTCGCTGCCGTCCGGGGTGCGAAGTCGCACTGCCTTCGGTGGCAACCCCAGAGCCTGGGCAAGTCGATCCTTAAGTGCACCGACGGCTCCGTTGTCTTTGATCGGCACTACCGGATTCAGCACCCCCGCTTCTCGGTACGCTTCAATAGTGGTTTTTTCCTTGCGCGCCCAGAGCTCTCGCAGGGTGCCCACCTCCATATCGGAACGGGCATCACTTCCATCGGGCTTAACCACGACGAAGGACCCCTTGGGCAGGACCTCCGACAGCCCCTTCTTCGTCTCCGTCGTGCCTACCTTGGCGTCCGCGCGCAACACGGCCAGCGTTATCTTCCTCATTGATCCTCCTGGAGTGCTACTAACGTTAACACGCCGAGGGACGGTTTTCATGGTAGTGGACAATACCAAGGGTGACGTTGAGACGAACCAGGGCGGTGGCTTCGCTTCTGCGGTGGTGTTCTTGATGGTATGAAACGAAAGAAAGGCCTCCTTTTCCAGGACACCGCGATGTTCGCGGCTCCGACTGAGCTCGTAATTTCGTCGGTGCCGAACCGCACCTACGAAATCGGCGACGGCGACGTAGTGGTAGGCGGCGCGAGGACGAGCCGATCGTCTGCACCGCTTTTGCGGTAGTATACTTTGCTGAGGATGCTCGCTTTTACAGTCATCGGTCTCGGCATTTCGGTTCTCGCGGGAGCCCTTCTCCTCGCACCGGTGGTCCGTTCGAGCTTGCGGGAGCGCGGCCCGGGGGCGGCGCGGACCGAAGAGGTAGTCGCGGTCGCTCGCCGTCTGTCCATAGTGATTCCGGCGCGTAACGAAGAGGGGTCACTCGGGAAGCTACTCGAGAGCATCGCCCTCCAGAGTGTCAGGCCGCTGGAGACTATCGTGGTAGACGACCAGTCGACGGACGCGACGGCGTCTATCGCGGAACGCCTCGGCGCCCGGGTTGTCTCGGTGCCCGAACGCCCGGCGGATTGGCTTGGCAAGCCGTGGGCGAGCCATTTGGGAGCCGAAGACGCAGCCGGCGACTACCTCCTCTTTTTGGACGCCGACGTCGTCCTAGGAGAACACGCCCTCGAAGCGCTCCTCGCGAGATTCCTCGCCGTCGGGGCCGAAGCCGGGGCCGGGGCCGAAGCCGACAAAAGTGAGGCGGTGATATCGGTACAGCCGTATCATCGGGCGGACAGCGCCTACGAGCGGCTTGCGCTCTTCTTCAACATCCAGGTCTTCGCAGGAACGGCGAGCCGGACCCGAGGGCTCCAGCTCCGGCTCGAAGGCAGCTGCTGTTTCGGCCCCTGCATCCTCTGTAGTAGCTCCGCCTACCGGGCGATTGGCGGGCACCGCGCGGTAAAATCGTGCGTCCTCGAGGACATCGAGCTCGGGAACCTCTTCAAGGACGCCGGGTACACGGTCCGGGGCTTCGCCGGGCGGGGAGACATCGAGTTCAGGATGTATCCGGATGGGCTCGGATCGATGATCGACGGCTTTAGCAAGAACCTGCTCCTCGGTGTCCTCCGCGCGAATCCCTGGTTCTTCTTCCTCGACGTGTTCTGGGTCTCCGGTCTCGTCGCCGCGCCGGCGCTGGCTGCCATTGCCGCGGCGAGCGGAATGTGGGTCGAGCTCGCCACTGCCGGCGGCTTCTACGCGGTGCTTGCCACGCAGGTCCTCCTAGCAGGGCGCCGCCTCGGGAGCTTCGGAGTTCCGACGGCGCTGTTCTATCCGGTTCCGCTTAGTGCGTTTTTGCTCGTGGTGGGTCGTGTCGCCCTTCTGGCGGTTACCCGGCGACAGGTGCTGTGGAAAGGGCGCCGCGTCGACCCCTTTGCGGTTCGCCGGTGAGCGTCGCGCTTCGCCTGCTGCTAATATCCCTCGCCTGGGTCGCGATAGAGATCGGTTCCGGCTACCTCGCCCACAGAATCCCGGACGCCTGGTATACCCGCGACCGATGGCTTTTCCGTCTGCGGCGGTGGGAAGACCAGGGTAGAATCTACCAGCGTCTCTTCGCCGTCCGAAGGTGGAAGGATCGCCTCCCTGAGGCCGGCGCGCTCTTCGCCGGCGGCGTCGCGAAGCGATCCCTCGGCGGCGCCGATGGGGCCACCCTCGAGCGCCTCGTAGGCGAAACCAGGCGGGCCGAGTTAACCCACTGGCTCCCCCTCCCCCTCTCGACGCTCTTCTTTCTCTGGAATCCACCTGAGGTCGCCGTATGGATGCCCCTCGTGGCGCTTCTCGGAAACAGCCCCTTCATTATCGTCCAGCGCTACAACCGTCCGCGGTTCGAGCGGGCGGTGTAGAAACAGACGGCACGGGACCACGGGTCGTGGTACAATTACGACGTCTATGGAGCAGCTCTACAAGATGATCCTCGTCGACGACGAGGACGAAGTGCGGGGGCGTATTTCCTCAAGAATCTCCGAGGAGACGGGTTTCTCGGTTGTCGGCACCGCCGGCAATGGCTACGATGCGCTGGATCTCATAGAGGAGCACGCTCCACATGTGGTCCTGACGGACATCAAGATGCCCTACATCGATGGGATCGAGCTCGCTTCGATCATTAGGAGGGAGTACCCCACTGTCCGGATCGGGTTCCTGACCGGCTACAACGAGTTTGACTACGCTCGGGAAGCCATAAAGCTCCGGGTTCAGAGCTACCTCACCAAGCCGCTGACGGAGGATGCGATCCGAGAGTTCCTCAAGCAATTGCGGCAGGAGCTCGATGAGGAGCTCCGGACGAACTACAGTCGACAAATCGTCGAGCAGCAGTACCAGGAAAGCCTTCCGCTTCTCATCGATCACTGCCTCGTCTCCCTTCTTTTTACCCGGGAGGAATCAGGCTCCTCGGAAATCGAGCAGCTCAAGGGATACGGAGTAGATCTGGAAGAAGAGTACCGTGCAGCCTTCGTCTCCGTGGAGCGAAACGAGGAGCACTGGAACGTGATCGAGTTCGAGAAGCTCAAGATGTCCGTTCGGGGCAACCTCGAAAAGGCACTCCGTCGCGAAGAGATCGGTGTTCACACTTTCTTCTTCAACGACGGGATCGTCGCGGTTCTGAAGGGAAAGGGCCACCGGTTCGACGAGGAGGTCGATCTGGTCCTGAATCAGATTATTCGTTCCATCGAACGATTCCTCTTGGTCCGGGTGATGATCGGCGTTAGCCGTCGACACCGGGGGTTTAGGGATTTCGGTCGTGCCTACGACGAGGCAACCGGAGCTCTGGAAGCCGGACGCCTCCAGAGCGTGGGCCGGCTTATCTACGTGGATGATCTTTCAGTGCCCCGGCGGGGCTACGCGCTGCTGGAGGCACAAGAAAGTGAGAAGCTCAATAAGGCTCTTCGCTACGGCACCACCGACGAGATTCGAGAGCTCCTGGAAGCGATCCGTCGCAGGGTGAACGGGGTCTCGGAGCTCTTACTCGACCACCGGCTGGTAATGGTGGGGATGGTGAACGCGCTTCTCCAGTACAGCCTGGTGGTCGATGCGGATATAACCGCGATTGCGGGAGGCGATCTCTTGGAGGCCGTCTATCGAATGAAGAGTATCGAAGAGTTTATCGGGTGGGTGGCACTTATGGCGGATCAACTCCAAGAGCAGGGACGCCGGAGTCGGATGGACAACGCCGAACGCCTCCTATCCGACGCTATTGCTTACATGGAGGAGCACTACGCGGACAAGGAGCTCACGATGCAGAAGGTTTGCGCTGCTAAAGGGATCAGCGCCTCCTATCTCGGACAACTGTTCAAGAAGTACAAGGCAAGCACCTTTGTCACCTACCTTACGGCGATACGCATGGAGCACGCGAAAGACGCCCTTCGCCTCTCTGGAAGCCGAATTATCGAGGTAGCCGAAGCCTGTGGCTATCGAGATGTCTACTACTTCAGTCATTGCTTTCGGAAATTTGTGGGTGTCCCACCGAAAAAGTACCGTGAGCAGCAGCAATAAGAAAAGGCCGCCGGGCCGGTCAGTCGGCGAAAGAATCTTTATCTCCACAGTGAGCCTCGTGGTGGTGACCCTGGTGCTGACGACTTTGGTCTACCTGATCGTTTTCTCCGAAGCCTCCCAAAACTTGGTCGAAGATCAGTCTGTCGAAATCAACAAACAGATCGTCTTTAACTTCGACCGGTACATCGCCAGTGTCATCGAAACGGCTAACTACCTGCAGCTAGCCGTCGGAACCTTTGACGTCGAGAACAACCGAGAAACCCTCCAAGGCGTCTTCGATCTGAACGAGGAAATAAAGCAGGATGTGGTCTCCATCTTTCTCTTCGACGAAGGGGGCTCGCCCCTCCTCGGCGACGGGCTCCGTACCCCGGCGCCGCTACGAGTCTCCGAGACCGATTGGTTTGTCTCCGCCAGGAAGCGCCCCGAAGTCTACCACTTCTCGGTCGGGACGAGCGCCAACAGCGAAATAGCCCGAAACGAAACGGTAATCACCGTCTCCCGGCAGGTCAGCTATTACCGCAACGGTTCGGACTATACCGGCGTGCTGCTGGTAGAGCTAAACATAGACGCGATTACGCAGCTTTCCGAGCGCACCAACCTCGGCGAGTTCGGTCACATCCTTATCATGGACGAGCGGGATCGGCTGATCTACGCCTCTCAACGCACTCATTACTCTGCCTCAAGCTACGCCATCGCCGCTCGGCTCTACCTCGGGGGCTTTCCAGCCCGAGTCGATGGTCTCGATATGTACCTCCACACGAATTCGCTACCCAACACACGGTGGCGGATTACGACAGTCAGTAACATCGACCAAGTCGTCGGGGTCCGGAGGCGGGTTCTCTACGTAATGGTGGCCATCGGCCTGGTCTCTCTCGCCGTCACCGCCCTTGTGGCGGCGCTTATCTCGGTGCGAATCTCGCGGCCCATAAACACGCTTCGGGGCATCATGGCGAGAATTGAAGGGGGGGCGCTGGAGACCCCGGTCCAGATCGAAGGGCAGCGAGAGATTGTAGAGCTCTCGGCATCCTTCGACCAGATGGTCACCCGGATCCGGGAGCTCATGCAGCGACTCGTCTCAGAGCAGCGGGAAAAGCGCAAGACGGAGCTGCGGGCGCTTCAGAACCAGATCAATCCGCACTTCCTCTACAACACCCTCGACTCCATCGTCTGGCTTGCCGAGCACGGTCGAAACGATGATGTCGTTACGAGCGTTATCGCTCTGGCGAGGTTCTTTCGAATAAGCATCTCCAAGGGTGAGACCTTTATCCCCATCGCTCAAGAGATAGAGCATGTAGAAAGCTACCTCACCATTCAGAAGACCCGGTACGTCGACAAGTTCACCTACCGGATCGAGGTGGAACCGGAGATTCTCGAGCTCAAGGTGATGAAGCTTATCCTACAACCACTCGTCGAGAACGCAATCTACCATGGTATGGGCGACGAGGTGGGCTTGATTGAGATCCGAGGGAGCCGGCGGGGAAACCGAGTCTATTTTGCAGTAGAGAACTCCGGGTACGGTCTTACGGAAGAGAAGATACGCGAGATGGAAGAGATGATGAAAGGCGTCCGTCCCGGGTCCAGCGTGGGCTTGCGGAACGTGTACCAGCGTCTGAAGCTCTACTACGGAGAGGAAGCGGAGGTAAAGGTGAGCAGCGTTATCGATGAGAGTACGACGATAGCCCTTGTAATCCCAGCAGAGAGACCCGGGCTATGAAAGCCGGCAGGACACAGCGATGGCGCCGACGGCCGTCGCGTTGGATCGGCTCCCTTCTTCTTCTGACGCTGCTCCTTCTATCCCTCCTTTCCTGCAGGAACGAAGTGCCCCGGGTTGCCCTCTTTTATTACAACGGTGAAGACCCCTACATTCGCACCTTTGTGGATCAGATAGAGTCCGCGGCGGGGGACCGCTTTCGCCTGACCTCCCTCGACGCCCGGAACTCCCAGACTCTGCAGAATGAGCAGATCGACGACGCCCTCGAGGAACGGCTCGACCTTGCCATCGTCAATCCCGTGGACCGACTGAGCTCCTATGCGATTATCCGCCGTCTCCAGGAAGCCGGAATCCCGATCGTCTTTTTCAACCGAGAGCCACTGCCGGAAGACTTGTATCTCTGGGAACACACCTACTACGTCGGAGCTCGGGCGGAACAGTCGGCATGGTTTCAGGCTGAGCTGGTTATGGAGCTCTTCGGGGGCAATCCGGAAAACCTCAATCACCACGACAAGAATGGCGACGGTGCCATTCAGACCATTATCCTCAAGGGCGAACAGGGGCATCAAGATGCGGAGATCCGGACCACCGAGGTTCTCCGGAGCTTCGATCGAGCCGGTTTCAGCCTCGATATTCTGGCTATCGAGGTGTGCAACTGGATGCGCGATGAAGCGTACAATCGGATGGAGGAGCTTCTCCGCGAGCACGGAGAGGCGGTGGAGCTGGTCATCTCGAATAATGATGCCATGGCTCTCGGCGCCATCAGCAGGATGCGTCAGGAGGGCTACCTGACCGACACCGACGGAAACGGCCGCCTCGGAAAAAGCGCAAGCGGGTGGGTACCGGTTGTCGGTATCGACGGCCTCCAGGAAGCCGTGGAGCAGATAGAGGCCGGGTACCTCTACGGCACAGTTAAGAACGATTCCGAGAGCATGGCTGTGGCGATTGTCGAGCTATCGACGAGCATCGTCGCCGGTGGGGACCTCCAAAACCTCTCCTATCCCTTGGAAAACCGAAAGTATATCTGGATCGACTACCAACCCTTCAGTCTCCGATAACGACTCGAAAACGCCACGATCCCGTCAAATATTGCAAATTTTGTGTCAGATATTCCATTGAGCCCTGCCGGAGCGGTGCTACCCTGAATTGACATCACCCAATAAGGAGTTTTTATGAAAAAACTACTGCTACTTGCAATTCTGATCGCAATGGTCGGCCTGACCGGCGCTTTTGCCGGGG
>CAZLDK010000045.1:0-11163 GCA_964558285.1 uncultured Spirochaetaceae bacterium
GGCCCCGTCGCGATGGTCGGCGACGGGGTAAACGACGCCCCCGCTCTCGCTCGGGCCTCCATCGGTATCGCTATGGGAGCCGCCGGCACCGACGTGGCCCTCGAAACCGCGGATATCGTCCTGATGGCCGACGACCTGTCGAAGGTCGCCTACGTCATGGAGCTGAGCCGCCGAACCCGAAAGACTCTCGTATTTAACCTTGGCCTCGCAGGGCTATTGATTGCTATAATGATCGTAGGGATATTTACCGTGCAGCTACCTCTGCCTCTGGCGGTTGTGGGACACGAAGGAGGCACGGTTCTGGTATCACTCAATGGGCTCCGGCTGCTCTTCTTTAAGCGGCGCGGAAAAGCCGGAAAGAGTCAAAAGGGGTAGCGAATGAATCCATGGCACGATATCGATAAGGGCCGCATAACACCGGAGAACTTCGTCGCGATTGTCGAGATCCCCAAGGGAAGCAAGAAGAAGTACGAGCTCGACAAGACGACGGGTCTGATCCGCCTCGACCGTATTCTCTTTACCGCGACCCATTATCCTTCGAACTACGGCTTTATTCCCCGGACCTACGCCGACGACAAGGACCCCTTGGACGTTCTTGTCCTCTGCTCGGAGATCCTCGATCCCCTTACTATGGTCGAGTGCTACCCGATCGGTGTCGTCAAGATGGTCGACAACAACGAGGTGGACGAAAAGATTATCGCCTGTCCCTTCCGCGATCCCGTCTATTCCGGTTACCGCGATATCTCCACCCTACCGCAACACATCGTTCAGGAGATCTCCCACTTCTTCGAGGTCTACAAGGAGCTCGAGCACTCCGAAACCTCCGTCAAGATGACGATGGATCGCGAGAAGGCCGTAACGATCATCCAGAACTGCATTCGTGCCTACGAAGAGGCCTTCACGTCGCCGGATCCTCTTGAGCTACCGGAACCGGGTCACGTTTCCGAAGAGGTTAAGTAACTCCAGAGCCTCCGGCTCGCCTTTCCGCGGTGGGAGAGGGAGTCTTTCTCCTCGTCGCTTATCTCGGCAACGGTAAGCCCGCGCTCCGGGAGAAGGAAAACGGGATCGTAGCCGAACCCCCCGGTCCCCCGGGAGGGCTCCATCGCTACCTCCCCGTGCCAGGTTTCCTGAGCGACCCCGAAACGGTCCTCCCCTCGAACTGCGACCATGCAACAGACGTAGTGGGCCCCTCGATCCTCGGCGCCCTCCATCTCCGCCAAGAGAAGGGCGTTCCGTTCGGCGTCCGAAAGCGACTCGGAGCCGTACCTCGCCGAGTAGACCCCGGGGCGGTCGCCGAGGGCGTGGACGCAGATCCCTGAGTCATCGGCAACCACGGTCACCTTCCGGTACTCCGCCGGCAGCTGGTTCCGGAGTGCCATCGCTTTTCCCATAGCGTTCCCAAGAAAGCTCGTCTCGGTCTCTTCGTGGGAGAACGACATCCCGAGGTCTTCCGGTAGGAGGACTCGCGCTCCGCGAAAGATTCGCTCGAACTCGCGCTTTTTGTGACGATTGTTTGTTGCGAGGAGTAGCTCCATCATGGCGACGAGTATGGCGGAATCCTCCCTGATTGCGAAGATAGTAGAGAGTCGAGGCGACGCTCCCCTTCGGTATCCCCAGGATCTGCGCTATTTCCTCGTTCGTCGGCCGCCAGGGTACCCGGGAGAGAAGGAGCCGCGCCCCCTCGAGGCGCTTCCGGTGAACCCGCAGCCGGTAGGCGAGCTTCGCCCGGCGACGGGGGTCGATGCAGCGGGAGAGCTCTCCCTGCACTTCCACCATGGTCGCATACGCCGCGTTGCGGCGGTGCCGCAGAACGTCGAGCCGGGGTGACTTCTTCCGCAGCCGCTCCTCTAGGCGGTCACGCTGGAGGACCAGCCAGGAGGGCGAAATGCCCATCCGTTTTGCGGTTTCTTCGAGTTGCTCGTCGTCCATCCCGGTGCACCCTTTTAGCGCCAGAATCACCATTCTTCGCCTCCCGGGATCCGCGATCGATGGCTTTTCGTCGGCCCGGTCGAAGAACTCGGGACCGTAGAGCGACTCCGATTCCCGGACCTCCTCTTCTCCGTAGACGCACCCGTCGGGCCAGAGACCGGGACATTTTTCCGCCGTATACCGGGCCCGGCGGCTCCGCATCACCGTCGCGTAGGTCTTGACCTGCCACCGTAAGCACTGGCGAAAGTAGTTCTCAAACGGCTTTCCCGCTGGGTGAAACTTCTCTACGAAACGACGAAATCTGGGATACATAAAGAGGAGGAACTCCCCGGAATCGTCCTCGTCGAATCCCCGATACTGCCTCGGAAAGTCATAGACCACTTTCGACATGCGGCGGGCTATTTCGTCGAAACCCTCTCCGCACTCCTTGTAGGTTGCTACGAGCTCGGTCAGTGTCACCATCACACTCCTCCCCGTGGTGAATAGTGATGTGACTGATGCAATAGGCTTGCCAAGGCAGAAGGAGGGGAGGGCGACGCTCCGAGCGGTGTACTGTTACGTTGTGTTACATTTGATGCACCCGGCTCCCGAGGCCGGTAGAAAGAAAGGCTAGGCTCCGGCGAGCTCTTCGAGGAGGAGCCGCATCTCCGGCAAGACCTCGGCGAGGGGCTTCTGGACGAGGAAGCCCGCGGCTCGACGGTGTCCGCCGCCTCCGAACCTTTGGGCGGCGGTCGCTACGTCCGTATCGTCCCTGGAGCGGAGGCTCCCGGTGCAACTCCCCGGAGACTCCTCTCGAATAAGGCAGATAATCGTGCAGTCTCCGGTTCCCATTAATAGCTGATAGAGAGTCTCCGAATCCCTATTGGATCGACCGTACTTCTCGGTCTCCTTGAGTGTTTCGTAGGCCAGGGCTGCCCGGCCGTCGACCAGGAACTCCGATCGCGCGAGGACGACGCCGAGAAGCCGCCTTGACTCGATGCTCTTGCCACCGTACATCTCGAGGTGGGCGTCCTTCGGGGAGGCGCCTGCGTCGACGAGACGTCCCACCGCCCGGAATGCCGGACCCGAGCCGATATCCAGATGCCTAAAGTAGCCGGTATCGGTGGCGAGGGCGAAAAGGATAAACCGAGCCTCTTCCTCCGTCGGTTTCCCGGCGGCCGCCTCAATAAGGATTTGAACCAGGAGACTCGTCGACGGAGAGTTACTGACGACGTAGGAAACATCGCCGTAGGGGGACCCGGAGGCGTGGTGATCGATGACGGCAGTAGGGTAGGGGGCGACAGCGTCGCCGAAGGCGCCGATCCGCTCCGGGGTCGAGCAGTCAAGAATTACAACCGCCGGTTCTGCGGCTTCTCTTAGATCCCTCGGGTCGATGGAAGTCTCGAAATGGTGCTCGAGACGCTTAATTTCCGGACGAAAAAAGGGGCCCTCGTTCAAGAGGCGCACGTCCTTTCCCTGGCGCTTGAGAAACGACCGGAGGGCTAAGGCGGAGGCGAGACAATCCCCGTCGGGTTCTGTGTGGCCGACGAGGAAGTATGTCTGGTAGCTCGAGACGAACGAGAGCAGTTCGTCCGGAGGCGCCGGGTAGCTCAACCGTTACGGAAGGTCGCCGATAGTTTCTTTGTCAAAACGCGTTGACACATCTTCACCCTCGAGACGACCCCAGCTCAGATGGTTCCGGTCTTGCTTGGCGTAGAGGCGGACGTGGGAAAACTCCCCGAGGTTGTAGTAGACGTCCATGTAGGGAGCGGAGCGGGAATCGGTGTAGATTATCTCCGCCTTACCCGAGTCCAACGAGAACCAGTCGTTCGGAATGTAGATCTCGACCCGGGAATAGTCGGCGGCGGTATAGTTTACCTTAAAGCCGGACCGATGGGTCAGAACCTCGTTCAAGTAGATGGTCCGAACATAGTAGTCCGACTCGACCATCTGACCGAAGGCGGCCGACGAGACCATAGCGAGCAGGACTATAAAAAAGAGTTTGGCGAAACTTCTCACATTGACCCTCCTGGAGGCTTCCTTGTCGAGAGTATACTACGCCGGGGCCTCTACTTCAAGATTCAAAGAGGGTTGCGAGCATAACCGCTTTGATGCTGTGTTTGCGGTTCTCGGCTTGGTCGAAGACCCGGGAGGCAGCACCGTCCATCACCTCGTCGGTAACCTCGTTCCCCCGGACCGCCGGGAGGCAGTGGAGAAAAACGGTGGACGGCTTTCCGGTGGCTTCCATCAGCCTCGCGTCGACACGGTAGGGCGCGAGAAGCGCCATCCGGTCCGCAGATTTATCTTCCTCGCCCATGGAAACCCAGACGTCGGTGTAGATCGCGTCGGCGCCCTCGACCGCGGCCCGGGGGTCGGTGGTGGTTTCGATGCTGCTCCCCGCGGCGGCGGCCACGGGGCGACACGCCGCAAGGGTCTCTTCCCGGGGCGCGAGGGCTTCCGGAGCGGCGATCACGATGTCCAACCCGACCTTCGCCGAGGCAATCATCAAGGAGGTGGCGACGTTGTTTCTGCCGTCTCCGACGTACACTAGCCGTCCGGTCAGGCCACCCTGGGCCTCCCGGAAGGTCTGGAGGTCGGCGAGTGCCTGTGTGGGGTGGTAGTCGTCGGTAAGGCCGTTGTAGACCGGGACCCCGGAATGCTCGGCGAGCAGCTCCACCGTTCTCTGTTCGAAGCCGCGGAACTGGATAGCGTCGAACATGCGCCCGAGGACCCGGGCGGTGTCCTCTACTGTCTCTTTGACGCCGAGGTGGATATCATGCCCCGAAAGGAAGACCGGATACCCGCCCTCTTCGCCGAAGGCCGTCTCGAAGGCACACCGGGTCCGCGTTGAGCGTTTTTCGAAGATAAGCGCCATCGTCTTTCCTTCGAAGCGACGGTGCACCTCTCCGGCCCGTCGCTCTTTCTTGACCCGATCCGACAGGTCGAGTAGCGAGGTAATCTCCGCCGGCGACAGATCGAGGAGGGTCAGAAGCGACTGGCCGCGGAGGCTGGAAATCACGGTAGGGGCTCCCTTAGGCGGTCTTTTTATCCTGGATAACGACGGGCTTTTCCGATTTCTCGATGACGTCCCGGGTTATGATGACCCGTTTCTTGCCCTTTATCGACGGAATGTCGTACATGATGTCGATCATGACCGCTTCCACGATGGAACGGAGGCCCCGGGCCCCGGTCTTCCGGAGGTGGGCCAACTCGGCAATAGACTCGACGGCCTCGTCTTCGAAGACCAGCTCCACGTCGTCGAGCTTCAGCGACGCCTGATACTGCTTGAGGATCGAGTTTCGCGGCTCCCGGACGATTCGTACCAGGTCCTCGTGGTTAAGGTCGTTCAGCGCCACCTGGATCGGAAGCCGTCCTACGAACTCCGGAATCAGACCGAATTTTATCAGGTCGTCCGGGTGGAGGTGGGAGAACACTTCTTCGAGATCCCGCTCCTTGTGGCCCTTTACATCGGCACCGAAACCCATCGGATTCTGGGAGACCCGGGCTTCCACCATCCGGTCGAGGCCCACAAACGCGCCTCCGCAGATAAAGAGGATATTGTTGGTGTCTATTTTGATCATCTCTTGGCTCGGATGCTTTCGGCCACCCTGGGGCGGGACCGACGCAGTCGTGCCTTCGATAATCTTTAGAAGCGCCTGCTGGACCCCTTCGCCGGAGACATCCCGGGTAATCGAGACGTTCTCTCCCTTCCGGGCAATCTTGTCGATCTCGTCGATGTAGATGATGCCCCGCTCCGCCGCCGAGACGTTGTTTCCCGCAGCCTGATAGAGCTTCAAGAGGATGTTCTCGACGTCTTCGCCGACGTAGCCGGCCTCGGTAAGCGTCGTCGCGTCGGCGATGGCAAAGGGCACCTTGAGGCGCTGTGCGAGGGTTCGAGCGAGGAGGGTCTTTCCCGTCCCCGTCGGGCCGATCAAGAGGACGTTGGCCTTCTCGATCTCGATGCCGTCTTGGAGCCGTCCCTTCTGGGTAATCCGCTTGTAGTGATTGTAGACCGCTACCGAGAGCGTCTTCTTAGCCCGCTCCTGGCCGATTACGTAGCCGTCGAGGTACTCCCGAATTTCCTTCGGACTGGGTACCTCGTCGATAAACTCGGCGGTGATGACGTCGTCTTCTTCATCGAGAATCTTCTTGCAGACGTTTACGCACTCGTCGCAAATGTAGACTCCCGGGCCGGCGATAAGCCGTCGTGCAAAGTCAGCGCTCTTTCCGCAGAAAGAACAGACTTTCGTGCTATCGGTCTTTTGTTTGCTCATCCTTTAGACTCCGGCGCAATACCTGGTCGACGATGCCGTATTCAGCACTTTCTTCGGCGGACATAAAGTAGTCCCGCTCCATATCCTTCGCAATTATATCTTCGGCCTTTCCGGTGTGGTGGGCAAAGTATCCGATGATCATTTTTTTGAGCCGGGTTATCTCTCTCGCCCGGATGCCGATATCGACAGCCTGACCGGATACGTCTCCCCAGGGCTGGTGGATCAGGACCCGAGCCGACGGGAGGGCGTAGCGCTTGCCCGGTGTGCCGGAGGCTAGGAGCATCGCCCCCATGCTGGCGGCCTGCCCCAGACAGATGGTCTGCACGTCCGGTTTGATGTACTGGATAGTGTCGTAGATCGCCAGCCCGGCGGTTACCGAACCCCCGGGGGAGTTTAGGTAGAGGTTGATGTCCTTCTCCGGATCCAGGCTTTCCAAAAACAGAAGCTGCGCGACGACGAGGTCCGCGGTTACGTCGTTGACCGGCCCATCCAGAAAAACAATCCGGTCCTTCAGGAGCCGGGAGAAAATGTCGTATGCCCGCTCCCCGACGCCGGTCTGCTCGACGACCATCGGGACGAGCGTGTTCATCTGGGGAGGCTTAGTGGTTGTGGAACTCATCGGCCAAATTTAACCGTTTCCACCCATGACGTCCAGGAGTTTGACCTTCTTGCCTTGCTTGACCTTGCTTTCTTCCAGGAGCTTGTCAAAGACCTTCTCCTCGGCGACCTGTTGACGGAGGTAGTCCATCAGGTTGTTCTTTTCGTAGTAGTCGCGAATCTGGTCGACCCCCATCGAGGTGCCCTCGGCCTGGTCCGCCAGGCGCGCGTTTATGTCTTCGTCGGAAGCCTCGATCTCTTCGGTCTCGATAAGCTTCCCGAGGACCAGCTGGGACCGGACGCGCTTTTCCGCCTCCGGGCGCCACTCCTCAACCAGCTGCTCTTGGGTCCGGCCCTGGGCCTGAAGGAGCTGGAGCACCTGCTCTTCCGGGGCCTGAAAACGTTGGACGAACTGGCGCCACATCGAGGAGAGCTCCGCATCGACCATCGACTTGGGAACCTCCAGGGTGGAGTTCTCGACGATCTGGTCCAAGAGGGCCTGAGACTTCATCTCTTTGAGACGGGCGTCGAGGCTCTTTTGCAGACGCTCTCGGATATCCTTCTTTAGATCTTCCAAGGTCTCGAACTTGTCGCTGACGTCCTGGGCAAGGTCGTCGTCTATCGCCGGAATGTCCCGCTGCTTGAGAGACTTGACGCGAACCGATACGCGCTTCTTCTGCCCTTTGAGCTCTTCGATCTCGACGTCGTCGCCGTACTCTTTTTCGATGACCTTCTCGTCGCCGATTCCCATCCCCAGGATGTCGTCGTCGAACTTGTAGTAGTTGTAGCCGCTACCGACGGTAAAGACGTAGTCCTCCCGACGTGTCTCCGGCACTTCGTTCCCTTCCTCGTCGACTTCCCAGTAGTCCACCGTGGCGATGTCGTCTTTGGCGACGGCGCCCTCGGTCTTGTCTACCACCAGGGCGTTCTGCTCTTGGATGGCCTTGAGCTCCCGTTCTTCGTCTTCCTTGGTGACGGAGACCTTCGGCACCTCGACTTCCAGCCCCTTGTACTCTCCGAGGGTCACCTCGGGGAAGACGTCGTACCGAACGCTAAAGGTGTAGTCAGAATCGAGGGCAAACTCCGGCTCGCCGTCGAGGACCGGGCGGGCGTAAGGGATAGGCTTTTCCTCGATGGTGTCGAAAGCCTCCTTCAGCCCCTCCTCGAGGACCTGCTGCTCCACCTCGGCTCGGATACTCTCGCCGAACTTCCGCTCGAGGACCTCCGGGGGAACCTTTCCCTTCCGGAAACCCTTGATCAGAGCCGTCTTCGAGTACTTGCTCAAAAGGGTGTCGTACTCTTCTTTGAGAGTCTTTTTGTCTACGGTTACCGTGAGCTTCCGCTCCGCGTTGGGGAGCGCTTCTACTTTCGTATCCGAAATCATGGGTGGGACCAGTCCTGTTTTGGGTTAGAGCGGGAGACGGGATTCGAACCCGCGACATCCACCTTGGCAAGGTGGAGCTCTACCACTGAGCTACTCCCGCAATTCGGTGATCGGTGACAGTACCGGCGGTGCCTTACAGTCGCCCGGATAGGTGCGAGAGAAGGGACTCGAACCCTTAAACCCGAAGGCACCAGATCCTAAATCTGGCGTGTCTACCAATTTCACCACTCTCGCACGGTATACCATCTAATAAAAACGTCGTCAATTACGTTTCCAAGACGGTCACGTGGGATTGAGCCGTAGAGGGATCGAACCTCTGACCCGCAGATTAAGAGTCTGCTGCTCTACCAGCTGAGCTAACGGCCCCTATGTACGCCCGGCAGGATTCGAACCTGCGACCTGCGGATTCGAAGTCCGACGCTCTATCCAAGCTGAGCTACGGGCGCAAAATCCGGCGGGTGGATGACGGGACTTGAACCCGCAACATCCAGATCCACAATCTGGTGCTCTACCTTTGAACTACATCCACCATTTTGCAGAAAGAAAGGATGCGAGAATCGCACCCTTTTGTCAACGCCCGGTGGCTGCCGGAAACTAACTGAACCGATAGTATACTCACCCCGAGTTTCGGGCGTCAATTCGCTGGAACGCTGTTACGTAGGCGACCGAAAAGCGCCACTCGATCTCCCGGTTTCGAAGGCAGGCCACGGCGCCGGCCACGAGCGCCTCTTGCTCCTGTTTCTCTAGATGGGCTCCGAGGGCCTTCGAGAGGGGACCGGAACTTTCGGGGGAGAGCCATTGGGAAAGAAGCTCGCCGTCTAGGACGCGCTGCTCTGGGTAGCTCTGGATTTCGATTCGGCACTCGCGTCCTTCCGGGGCGGAAGAGAACGCCTCGAGGACGCCGGGGTCTATCCCTCCGGAACCCTCCGCCGCCGCGAAGGCTGCCTCCTCCGCCTTCTCCAAAGCCGCCAAGAGAGACTCTTCGAGGGGACAGGAGTGTTCCCTGAGGAGATGGGACAAACCGGTCGAGCTCCGGGGAACGCTTTCCGCCAGGACGATGCGCCCCCCGGGTGCGAGAATCTCGAATAGGTCGTCGAGGGTTCCTCGGGGGTCCCGGCGGTAGGCCAGGTAGTTTCGTCCGACGATCCTGTCGAAGCGATGCCCCGGCGTCCGCTCTTCCCCCGGCTCGAGAATCAGGGGGCGCTCGATCTCCGGAACCTCGGCGGCGGCCCGGTGTAGGAGTGCCCTCTCCGCGTCGCTTCCGGAGGCAGCAGGGACCACCACCACCCGACCCGCGTGGGCTCGGCGATGGACCTCCGGGAGGATCACCTGGGGCGATACCCCGAGAATCAGAACACGGTGGTGCGGGGACACCTCGCCGACCTCGAGGAGCCGCTCTTGAATCTTCGCGAGGCGCTCCACCCTGTTGGACTCGAGGCGTCGATACCAGCTTTGCCGGCTCCCCTTCCGGGGAGCCACCGCGTAGACATCCTCCCCGGCGTCTTCGGAGACAGCCGCCAAGACGAGCTCTCGACGCCGGAGGACGTCGTTTCGCACCGTCGCCTCGTAACCCTGGGTCGAGGGCTCGTAGAAGACGCGCCCTTCGAGACTCTCGGGAAGGTAGCGTTGCTCGACCCAATGGTCGGAGTAGGCGTGGGGATAGAGGTAGCCGGCCCCGTGCCCCATGCCGGCCCCGTCGCGGTTTCCGTCTCGGAGGTGCCGGGGGACATCTCCCTCTCGCTCCTTCTCGACTGCGGCGAGGGCGTCAAAATAGGAGAGTGTCGTATTCGACTTCTTCGCCGTCGCCAGGTAGAGGGCCGCCTCCGCCAGGTGGAACTGTCCTTCGGGCATGCCGACCCGATCGAAGGCCGCCGCCGCTGCGTTCGCCACCGTCAGCGCCTGGGGGTCTCCAAGGCCGATGTCCTCGGCGGCCAGTATCAGCATTCTCCGTAGGATGTATCGAGGGTCCTCCCCGGCGGCGACCATTCGTGCCATCCAGTAGAGCGCCGCATCCGGGTCCGAGCCGCGAAGCGACTTGATGAACGCGCTTATCGAATCGAAATGGTAGTCGCCCTCCCGGTCGTAGAGGAGCGCCTTGCGTTGAATGCTATCCTCCGCCACCGAGAGCGAAACCACTATCTCCTGGTCCGGTGGGGGTGGAAAGCGATCGGGTGTCGTTTCGACGGCCAGCTGTAGGGCGTTCAAGAGAACCCGGGCGTCTCCGTCGCTGACCCGAACGATATGGTCCAGGGCATCATCCTCCAGAACGACCCGATACCGGCCGTAGCCCCGTTCGACGTCCGACAGGGTGTGGCGAGCGACCTCCTTTAGCTCCTCCGCGGAGAGCTTCTTCAGGAGAAATATGCGGGACCGGGAGACCAGGGCGCTGTTGACCTCGAAATAGGGGTTCTCCGTCGTTGCCCCGACGAGGATAACCGTGCCGTTCTCTACCCAGGGCAGGAGGGCGTCTTGCTGTGCCTTGTTCCAGCGATGGACCTCGTCGACGAAGAGGATGGTTTTCCGCCCCTGGTGCCGCATCGCATCCTCCGCCTCGGCGATGGCTTGGCGAACCTCTTTGACCCCGCTCAGGACCGCGTTTAGGGATCGGAAACGGCCTCGAGTCGTGTTTGCGATTACCTCCGCAAGGGTGGTCTTTCCCGACCCCGGTGGGCCGGAAAGGATAATCGAGGAGAGCATGTCTGCTTGAATAGCCCGGCGCAGAAGCCGTCCCGGGGCGAGAATGTGTTGCTGTCCGATGTACTCGTCTATGGTTCGGGGGCGCATCCGCGCCGCCAGAGGTTGGTTTCCCGGATCGGGGCCAAAGAGGTCTTGATCGGTCGGGCTCACTTCCGCTCTTCGAGCTCCTTGATCTCTACCCGAAGGCGGTCCCGCTCCTTCTCCATCTCGGTAGCCTTGGCGTGAAGCTCCCGGGCTTGCTGATCCAGGGCGGCAGCCTCCGCCTCTAACTGGCCTCTGCGAAGCTCGCGATCGACGCGCGTT
>CAZLDK010000045.1:11173-16544 GCA_964558285.1 uncultured Spirochaetaceae bacterium
AGCGCGGCGCTGTCGGCCGTCTCCTCCGGGGTGGCGGCGATCTGCCGGTCGAGCTTCCTGGCCGCCTCGGACTCTTCCTTGATAGGCTCCGGAACGGCGTCCTTTTTGACGGCTTTGAGGAAACGGCGCCCCAGATCGCGTTGCGCCGCCGCCAGATTCTCCTCGAGAGCTATCTTCTGATCACGGAGGCCCGTCGGGGATGCGACCCCGGCGCCGAACTCCGTGAGCTCGGCGCGATCGTGCTCGAGGTCCGCCTCGAAGCTTCGAATCCGTTCTTTGAGGGTGTCGATTCGTTGCCGTTGATTCACGTAGGGTCTGATAGCCGCGTTCAGTCCCGGATCCTCAACCACTTCGGCGAAATTGGTCTCGACGATGGCCTTGCCGACCCTGCGGCAGTGCTTCTCCAGCGAATGCTCCCGACCCTGCCTCCGGCTCTTGAGCCAGGTCGCCTTACCCCGGGCAAGCATTCGGTCGAGGAACGGCTTCTCTTCGATGTCCCGCTCCTCTTCGGCGAGCTCCCGATCCACCTCTTCGAGGGCCTCGGTTTCCCTCTGCAGCTCCTTGAAAAGCTCGGCGTACTCGGGGTCTAAAAAGGGATTGTCCTGATACACCGCGAAGGCCGATCGGCCGATCTCTTCAAAGAGGGGGGCCATTTCGGCCTCGACGGCTTGGATCCGAGATGTGGCGTTCGCGATTTCCTGCTTGATGCCCGCTTGCCGCCGCTCGACCTCGGTTGCCTGGGCCAGCCGTTCGTCGATCCGGGAGAGCTCTTTTGTCGATTCGCGGACTGCAGCTAGGGCCGGGTCCTCCGGATCGATCGGCAGGCTCGCCGCCTGTTCGTAGGCGTGCTCTCCAATCCGGCGAAGAAGCTTGGCGTGGGTCTCCTCGAGCTTCTGCTTTTCCTGTGACAACTCGGCTTTTCGCTCTTTGTAATCGGCCATACCCGCCGAGGAAGTGTAGGGGCCTCGGATTCCCCTGTCAATGAACGGAGTCGTTGTGCGTTTATCAGTTGAGCATGTAACTGATGTCCCCGGTCATGCCCAACTCCTTCTTGATGCCTCGAACCATCTCCCTCCGAGCGATGGCTTCCTTGAGCAGACCGATCGTTCGCCTCAGGCGTTCCTCCGTCGATGTGAGCTCGAGGCAGCGCTGCTTTTCGCCAAGAGTAAAAATCCCGGAGGAAGCTACCAAGAACGAAATCCCTTCCGGGGCGAGGCGGGCAATCACATCCTGGTCGATGGAGTGTCCGGTTATCTCGGCGAGGTCGACGAGAAGAGAAACCGCCTCTTCGGCCAGGAGCCGACCGTTCTCCTCGGGAGCCGTATCGTCCCGGACCCGAGCCACAAGTCCTTCCATGTAGCTCTGTTCTTCGAGGAACTCGGCAACACGAAACCTGTCGCTCCCAAGGGTGAGAATGTCGAGGCGGCCGTCGTCGTACCGAGAAAGGACGCGCTGAATATGCGCCTCGCAGCCCACGGGACGGATTCCTGAGGATCCTTGGTAGACGATGCCGAAGGGGCGCTCCTCCTCAAGACAGGTGGCGATCATCGTTTTGTATCGCTCCTCGAAGATGTGGAGGGGCAGCGGCATCTGAGGCAGCAGGACCACGTTCAGGGGAAAGAGAGGAATCCGCACTGTTTTTCCGTTCTCGCCGGGTCTATCCATTGCTTCCACGTTGTGCGTGGAAAAGTTAATCAAGAGAGAGGATTATCGGACAGTGGTCTGAGCCATAAATGTCGGGTCGAATTTCGGACCCCCGGAGCTTGCCGCCGAGCCCTTCGTCGACGCAGTGGTAGTCGATCCGCCATCCAACGTTCTTCTCCCGGGCGTTGAAGCGGTAGGACCACCACGTGTAGTTGTTGGGCTCCTGGTTGAAGTGCCGGAAGGCGTCGATGTAGCCCGCCGAGAGAAACTCTCCCATCCAACTACGTTCCTCCGGTAGGTAGCCGGGGTTCTTCTCGTTAGTTTTCGGGTTCGCGAGGTCGATAGGCTTGTGGGCGATGTTGTAGTCTCCGGCGAGAACGAGGTGCTCGCCTCGCTCGACGATGCCCCGGCTCATCTCTTTGATGTGCTTTCCGAAACTGAGCTTGTAGGGCAGCCGTTTGCCTTCGGCCTGGCTATTCGGGAAGTACGCGGAAACTACGTTGATGTCTCCGAAGCGGGCCCGGAGAACCCGGCCCTCGGCATCCACCTCTGGAATCCCAGACGTCTCCACCTCGTCGGGCTCTTCTCTGGCAAAAATGGCTACGCCGCTGTAGCCGGCCTTCTCCGCGAAGGACCAATAGGCGTGATAACCGGGGACGGCGAGGAGCTCTTCCGGGAGCTGGTGCCCCTGTATTTTCGTCTCCTGGAGACACACAATATCGGCTCCGAGCTCCTCGATAATCCCTAAGAAGTTCTTCTTGAGCACCGCCCGGATTCCGTTGACGTTCCACGATAAGACTTTCATGGCCGGTAGCTTAGCCCAAAGGGGCCCTCTCCATCATCTCCTCGAAGGACCTTTCTGTGAACATCGTTTCGGGATTCATGATTCCCGCCGGGTCCATGGCGTTCTTGAGGGCCCGCATTGTTCCCCAGACCTCGGAGCCCCATTCCCTCAGGAGCCAGGGCGCCCGAAGCCGCCCCATCCCGTGTTCGCCGGTTACCGTTCCGTCGTAGGCAAGCACCAACTCGTAGACCGCCCGGGCCATCGCCACCTGACGCTTCCCCGGAACGCCCCGAACATCGGGTCGAAGGTGCAGGTTGCCGCTTCCGGCGTGGCCGTAGACGTAGAGTTTCGGGCAATAGCTGCCCACCAGGCGCCCCACGTCGTCGACGAAGCTGCTCAAGGAGCGAACCGGCACGCCGATGTCGTTTATCAACGACGGAGCGCCGTCGCCCCCGGCGTCCTGCTTTACGCTGAAAAGCATACGTTTGCGGCCCTTCCAGAGCTCCTCGATGACCTTGGCATCCGACTCCCCCTCCCAGACCCAGGAGAAGGACGGGTCCGCCTCCGACGCCGCCTTCCGAGCGCGCTCTTCGCAGGCGGCGCCCTCCACCTCGACGATCAGGATGGCCCCCCGTCGACTCCGGGATTGCCCCTTCCGTGTTTCTTCGAGGCTGTCAAAGAGTCCCGGTGGCATCAGAGCGACGCACCCCTCGTCGAGAAGCTCGATGGCCGACGGCTCCTCGGTTAACAGCCCGGGAACCGACGCCGTCGCCTCCCGGGCGTCGGGGAACCCGAGAACGGCGACGCTCCGCCGCTGTTGCCGAACTTCGCCGGAGAGGGTTGCCTCGGTAACTACTCCGAGGGTTCCGACGGCGCCACAGACCAGGGCCGCCAGCCGCCTCTCCGGGGTGTCGGCCCTTCGGAAACCTAAAAGATTGTAGCCGCTTGCGCACTTCAAGAGCCCGGGGTGGGAGAGTCTGGCTCTAGGGACCCTGGCGAGGGCCTCTGTCGCCTCACCGGGAAGCGCGTCCGCGCTCCTAATAAGGGTGCCGTCGGAAAGCATCACCTCGACCCGAGAAAGGTAGCGATCGATCGCTCCGTAGCGGAGGGCGTGGGCTCCGCTCGCCTTGGTCGCGATGTTACCCCCGAGAAAGGAGAGGGGGCCGCTCGACGGATCGCTCGGTAGGTAGTACCCCCGGTCCCGGAAGGCGTTCTGCACCCTGTCGTGGCGAACCCCGGGGCCCGCCACGACAGCCGGTCCGCCGTTGGTCGCTTCGACGGTAGTCAAGCCGGAGAACTCTTCCCCCCGCAAATCGACGACTATTCCCGAGCCGACGGCGCACCCACCGGTACTGCTGCCACCGGTTCGGGGAGTAATCGCAATCCCCTCTTCGCGACCGAGGGCGAGAACCCGGGCGAGGTCCTCCCGGTCCCGAGGGACGACGACCGCTATCGGCGAGAGCCGGAAGACGCTCTGGTCCTTCGCGTAAGGGCGGGTGCTCTCCCTGTCCATCTTCCAGGTGCCCTTGATCTGTTCCCGGAGGTAGGCCCGGATGCGACGCTTCTCGAACACCCTAGTCTTCGAAGGAGAAGAAGAGCACCAGCGGGCTCGACGGCTCATTGATAACCAGATTGCGTCGAACGTCTTGGCTTTCGACGGGGAGTAAGCGGATGCCCGTCGACGTGTAGACATAGAGCAGGGGAATTTCTACCCGGCCGCCGGGGTTCTCCAGCGAGAGGGTTGCCGCGCCGTCGTAACGGTCGCTGAACCGATCGCTGACGTAGAGATCGAAGGTCAAGCGACCTTCTCCCGTGGTGTTTCTCGGAATAGTTCGGGGCACCAGGGGGTCGAAACCGGTCCACCGCAGCGTGCCGTCGGGCCTGAGGGTAATGGTTCCGTAGGTAGTGCTCCGGAGAACCGGCCCCCGTTCCACCAGTTGGTCCCGGAGGGCGTCCCGGCGGCCAAGTTCCTGTTGAATCAGCTCTGGAATATCCGCGTCGACCCGCTCCATGGCGATGCTGTTCCCCTCTCCCCCCACGGAGTACTGAATGCTGATGGTGCGCTCGTTCCGGTAGGTAATCTGGAGAGAGGTTCCCCGGGCAACGTACTCGTTGAAGGCGGCGTTTGCGATCTCTTCGTATTCGAAGGTCGCCGAGGTTCCAATTAGTCGGAGATCAAATCGGTTCTCTTCGGGGACTGGGAAGAGTCCGTACTCCGGCCGGAATCGCCTGAGGTCGTAGCGGCCCGACTGTATCATTTCCGGGAAGTAGGACGGGCGCCACACCGTCGACAGAATCGTCGACAGTTTGGGATCTTCGTCAACCTCCTGGGGAACGTCCGAGGGAATCGTCAGGTAATAGCCGAACACCCAGCCGGAGACACCCTCTTCGGTGAGAACTTCGTACCAGTAGTCGACGAACCCCGCCTCGTCCGAGGGCTCATCTCCTCTGCTCAAGATGCGCATTCGCTCGTTATCCCGGAGTCGGTAGACGATTCGCGAGGTTCGGTCCGAGGATTGTCGGACCGGTAAGGCGTTTCTCCCGGCGAAAGCAAAATCTTCCTCGACCGAAGCCATCCGATCTGCGTAGGCGGCTGCCTCTTCCTCTTCCTCGAAGACGCGGACTCGCCACTCATCGAAGACCACCGTATCCCGGGAATCGGGTACTCGGAGCGTTACCGTGGCGTTGATCTGAGAGCGCTCCTCCACTCGGGCAATTGTCCCGTTTGGAAGGGTCTCGGAATAATCGCTCCAGAGGACGACACCGTAGCCCTCTCCCCCAAAACCACAGGCCGAGAGGAGGGCGACAAGGAGAACAACGGTAAACTTCTGGCGGATGGTACGTCTTGAGGTAATCACTTTGAGCAGAGAAAACGATAGTGCTCCCGTTCTTCCGCGTCAAGTATGACGTATCAACATCCCTGTTGATTGAAGCGCGGGAAAA
>CAZLDK010000046.1:0-16493 GCA_964558285.1 uncultured Spirochaetaceae bacterium
GAGCGGACACCCTTCTTCGTGTGGGTCGCCGTGTCGCTAAAGACCGCCGCCGGGGTAACCTCGCTTCCGGTCCCCGCGGTGGTCGGAATCGCGATAAAGGGGATCCCGGCGTTGGGAACCTTCTCTACCCCCCAGTAGTCACCCACCTTCCCGGCGTTTCCCACCATCACGGCGGCCAATTTCGCGACGTCTATAGCACTCCCTCCGCCGAGCCCGATTACGGCGTCGGCCTTATGGGCTTTTAGAAAGTCCGTACAGAGGGCCACCAGGGTGTCCGGCGGCTCCGGCTGAACCTCGGTGAAGGAAGGCGGCTCGCCGTCGAGGACCTCGACAACCTGTCCGAGGATGCCGGCCTTTACAAGACCGGGGTCCGTCACGATCACCGGCCGTCGGGCTCCCAATTGCCGGAGAATGCTCGGTAATCGAGACAGAGCCCCGGGACCATGGTAGACCAAGGGGGTGGTTAAGAAGGTGTGTACGAGATCCGGCATAATGGGCCATGGTGCGCCGGAGTTACCGGGGTGTCAAGGTTTTGCCCGCCGGGTATAGTCGTGGGATGAAGTTCTGTCTGGTAGGCTACGGAGCGATCGCGTCGAAGCACATGGAGGCCTTTCGGGAGATTCCCGGGGTGCACCCGGCCTGGCTCGTTGGAAGACGGGAAGGACCGACCGCCGCGTTTGCCGAAACCTGGGGATTCGACCGGTGGACCTTGGACTTGGACAAAGCCCTCGCCGACCCGAGTATCGACGCGGTCGTCATAACCTCTCCGAACGGCCTCCACGCCGAGCAGGCCGAACGCTCTTTACGCGCCGGAAAACACGTGCTCTGCGAAATCCCTTTAGCCCTCTCCCTCGAGGATGCCGAACGGGTAACCGAGGTCTCGAGGAGCGAGAACCGCCGCCTGATGGTGGCCCACACCATGCGCTTCTTCCCTGCTATCCGGGAGCTCCGCGATCGGGTCGCCGCGGGAGGTCTGCACATCGAGCACCTCGTCGGCCAGTTCACGATGGTGCGCCGCCAAAACGTGACCGCCGACGGCAAGCCCCGCTCCTGGACCGACAACCTCCTCTGGCATCACGGCGCCCACATGGTCGACGCCGCTCTCTGGATAACCGGGAGCCGGACCGCCGATGTCTTCTGCCGCTACGGGGCTCCCCACCCGAGCCAAGGCGTCATGAACCTTACCTTGAGCATGGGGATGCCCGGGGGGCAGATTGCGACCCTCGCCCATAGCTACGGTAGTTACGAGTTCCGGTGGCGGTTGGACGTCTTTGCCGAAGAAGCGACCCTCCTCTTTGACATGGGGGAGCTTCGCGACAGCGACGGACGAGTCCTCGTACCTCGGCGGTCGATCGTCGATCTTCGGGATCAGAACGGTGAGTTCGTCGCCGCGATCGGGGAGGGACGGGACCCGGCGGTTACCGGGGAGGAGGTCCTCCCGACGATGCGCATCCTCCGGGACGCAGAAGCCTCCGCCGAGGGTTAGCCGCCGCCCCCCGGCGCAGGACTAAGCCGAAGCGCCGAAATAGAGATTCGCCGCGTTCCCCCCGGCCACCTTCGGTACGGCCTCCTCCGGCAGGGGCAACCGTCCCTCGAGGAGGAGGTCGAGCTCTCTTCGGTAGTCGTCGAGACCTCCGACGACCGGGTAGTTGGACCCCCAGAGGAGCCGCTCCGGGCCGAAGACCCCGGCCGCCTCCTCGATAAGGGGATAGAGCGCCTCGTGGGGATAGGGACAAAACATCTCCATCCCCGAGACCTGCAGGTTAACACCGGGGAAGGCGGCAAGGCGGAAGAGGGCGCGGTGCTCGGCGAACCCGGGGGACTCACGGACACTCGGATTGCCGAGATGGGTAACCACGAGGCGGCAGTCGGGACGCGATTCGAGAAAGGCCTCGAGGGCGTCCGCCGAGGCGGCGATTCCCTCCGGGGCGTAGAACACTATTATCCCCCCGGCATCCGCGGCGGCGGCAAACACGCCGGGAGCCTCCCGGAGCACGTCGGTGGTTAGGCGAACACCGCGAAAGGGACCGTCGCTGAGAAGGGCCGACAGCTTTCGTCCCGCCCCTTCGTCCGTATGATCGACCAGGCAGACCCCGGCGAAGCGGTCCGGCTGCCGTTCCACGATCCCCCGGATATAGCCGTTGTCGTATTCGCCGAGGTGCTGCACGACAACGGCCCGGGAAACCCCGGCGGCGGCGATGGTGCTTTCCACGTCTTCGATCGGTAGATACTTGCTCAACCCGGAGTGGAGATAGGCGTCGATTACATCCATACCAACGGTATGAGCGGCATTCGCCGACGAGTCAAGATGCGCCGGTTCTTGACGCGGTAGCGGCGTCGGCGTATCGTCGCGGGTATGGCAGTCATTATTACCGGTGGATGTGGGTTTATTGGGGCGCGTCTCGGAGCGCGTTTTGCGAAAAACGGTAAGGAGGTAGTCGCGGTCGACTTTGCGCCGCCGTCGGACCTTACCAAAGAGATCTGGGCCGGAGGGGTCGAGTACGAGCAGTGCGATATTTCGGATAAAGAACGGGTAGCCGCTATCGTGAAGGCCGCCGGCGACAAGGACGAGATACTCCATCTCGCGGCAATTTTGACCGCCGGATGCGACAAGGACCCGAGCCGGGCGGTCAACGTGAACATCGGCGGCTTCGTGAACCTTATCGATCCCATCCGGGAGCACGAAGGACGCCGCCTCCTGCTTGCGAGCACCATCGGTGTCTACGGCCGGGGCCTCCCGCAGCCGATTACTGAGTCGATGGCCACCGAACCCGACGGCTGGTACGGCGTCAGCAAGATCTGCGACGAAGAGATCGGACTCTTGGCAACCCGCCGGTACGGCATCGACTTCCGCGCCGCGCGAATGGCGGCGGTAACCGGACCCAACCGCGTCGCCGTCGGCTCGGCGAGCATGTTTGTCTCTCTGATTCCCGAGAAGGCGGCCAAGGGCGAGCCCTACGCCATCGAGGTCTCAGAGGACACCTCCTACCCCGCCGTCTATATCGACGATGCGGTAGATGCCCTCTACACCATCGCCACCGCCCCGGAGGCTCCGAGCAGGATCTACAACGTGGCCTCCGGAAACGCCGTGGTAGCCGAGATGGTCAAGTTGGTGAAGGAACGGCGTCCGGACGCCGAGCTTTCCTACGCCCCGGACCCGGACATTATGGCGGTGGTATCGGGTTACAAGGAATGGACCATCGACTGCTCCTTGGCAAAGAAGGAGCTCGGGTGGGAGCCCCGCTTCACGCTCCCGGAAATGGTCCGGGACATCATGGAAAAAGCGACTCCCTAGGGTGACCACCCTCGCCCTCCGGCACGTCGCCTTCGAAGACCTCGGACTCTTAGCGCCACTCCTCGAGCGCCGGGGGTACCGGGTTCGTTACCTCGACGTGCCGGCCGCCGGGGCCGGCCCCGGGCCCGGCCCCGAACAAGATACACCCTCCCTCCGGGAGGTCGAATCCGCGGACCTCGTGGTTATCCTCGGGGGGCCTATCGGGGTCTACGAGACCGACGCCTACCCCTTCCTGGAACCGGAGATCGCCGCCGTCGGCCGTCGCATCAAGGCGGGGGGCCCGACCCTGGGCATCTGCCTCGGCGCGCAGATTATCGCCGCCGCCCTGGGTGCCCGGGTCTACCCCGGTGGGGCCAAAGAAATCGGCTGGGCTCCGGTGGAGCTGACCGCAGCAGGTCGTCGCTCGGTTCTCGGGGAGACCGAGGGAATGCCCGTCCTCCACTGGCACGGGGACACCTTTGACCTCCCGGGGGGGGCCGAGCTTCTGGCCTCGACGTCGCTCTATCAGAATCAGGCCTTCTCCTTTCCCCACGCCCCGGCGACGGCCCACGTGCTTGCTTTGCAGTTCCACCTCGAAGCTACGGCGGAGGGTCTGGAGAGTTGGTACGTCGGCCACACCGCGGAGATAGCCGCTACCCCCGGAACAGACGTGGTGAGCCTCCGAAAGGCGGGAGTCGAACGGGCGACCGCGCTCCTACCCCGAGCGTCCAAGGTATTCGGCGATTGGTTGGAACTTGTACGGGGGTAGCGGCCCGATAGACTTCCGTCGTCCCGGGAGCAAATCCTACCGGAGCGCTTCCAACTGCTCTCGGGCGGCTCGACCGACGTCGCTTATCGGATCGAGGGCGATGGCGTCCTCGAAGGTCGCCATCGCCGCACCGAGGTTACCCATTCCCGCGAGAGCCTGCGCCTTTAAGGCATAGGCAACCTGTCTCTCGCTGGGAGTCCGTCCCGAGTCCCGGAGATAGCGCTCGGCCATTGTCACCGCTTCGGAGAACGCTGAAAGCTCTAGAAGAACGTCCGCTTTGAGGAGAGCGCGTTCGTCGGCGAGGGATCCCCCTTCAGCGTCGAGAAGCCTCAAAGAGTCCTGATAGTCGCCGTTGGCCCGGGCCGCCAAGGCTTGGAGCACTCCGAGGTCCCGGTATTGGTCGGCTGTTGCATCTGCCCTCGCTTCGGCGAAGAGATTATAGGCGCCCTGAGCTTGGCCCTGGGCGAGGGCCCTTAGCCCCTCACCGATAATGCGCTCTTGAGCCGCAGGATTCTCCACATCGTCGTAGCGGTCGGCAAGCACCTGTCGAAAACGGCGGCTTATCGCTTCTCTGACCGCTTCCGAACGCGCCCGGGACGTCGCCCGCCGCAATGAGGCAAGCTCGTAGGTTCCGGGTCGTGCGATGCGGAGGAGGCCTTCGTTGTGTCCTATCTCGACGTAGCCACCGCTTCCAAGTCGCAAGACGGCCTCGTTCCGCAGCGTGTTGCCGACTTCGACCCGCTGCCAAGAGCCTTGGTTTCGAGTATAGGCCTCGCCTTCGAGGTAGACGACTTCGAAGTCTTGGGCTCTGAGGCCGCCGGGGGCCAGAAGAGTTGCTAAGAGACAGGCGGCGACGAGGGCGTGCCCGACTGCTCCCTTCGAGATAGTCATATCCCCTAGAGTATACCATCCGTTAGAATGTCTGGGTGAAGCAAACCCGAAATCTCGTCGTTCTTTTTCCTGACCAGCTGAACGCCGAATCCACGGCGCTAACGGGCTTCGACCCGAAGGTAGATCGGATTCTTATGCCCGCGGGGCTCATCTGGCGCCCTTCGGTGCATCGAAAGAAGGCTGGGCTTCTCGTGGCCGCGTTCCGTAGGCTCCACGAACTGCTAGAAAAGAAAGACTACCAAGTAGACTACGCTTCGGACTCATCGGCGACAGACGGTTCTTTCGACTTCGGCTCCTGGTTATCGGGGCGGGTAAAGGAATACCGTCCCGAACGACCGGGGACCATCGATCTGACGGACCAGCCGATTACCCCCGAAGAGGCCACCGTCCAACTCGAGCATTTTATCCATCATCTCCTTCCGAGCTTTGGACGCTACCAGGATGCCATGTGGGATTCGGAGCCCTCGCTCTTTCACTCCCGGCTTTCCTTCGCGCTGAATACGCGGTTGCTGCATCCCCGGGCGGTGGTTTCCGCGGCACAGCGGGCGTATCACGAGGATGGTGCACCGCTCCCGGCGGTCGAAGGGTTCATTCGGCAGGTCCTCGGATGGAGAGAATACGTCCGGGGAGTCTATTGGATGCAATTACAACTCAAGAACCTCCGGCGAAAGGACTCATCCGAGGTGCGGATGATCCAAAAACAGGCCGAGGCACTAAGGAGCACATCGTGAACGCCCCCGGGATAGCGGGACTCCATCCCTCCCGTGTCACGCCCTTGAACACTACAAAGCTTCAAGAGAGCGGCCACTACGTCCTCTACTGGGTTCAGCGGGCCCAGCGGTCGGTAGACAACCACGCCCTTGAGTACGCCATCGCCTGGGCAAACGAGCTGTCACTTCCCATGGTGGCCTGTTTCGGGCTGACGAAGGGCTACCCCGATGCCAACCTGCGCCACTACGCCTTCCTCCTCGAGGGGTTGAGTGACCTGCGCCGGGGTCTCGAAGAGCGGGGCATCGGCCTGGTCTGCGCCTGGGGAAACCCGCCGGAGGTGGTGCTCCGGTTGTCCGAAAACGCAAGAATGGTCGTCACCGACGGGGCCTACCTCCGCCATCTGCGCGAGTGGCGGGCAACTGTGGCCAAGGAGGCCCCTTGCAGGGTCGACCTTGTCGAGACCGACCTCGTTGTGCCTGTACGCCAGGCGAGTGACCACCGGGAATACGCCGCCCGGACCCTTCGAAAAAAGCTGATGACCCAGGTGCCGGAGCTTGCGCATCTTCCGGAGCCCCAGGTTCCGGACCATCCGTCGGTGGAAACGGCCCGCCGGATTGTCGCTCCGGATTCCCAGAGGGCACCGCGGAGCCGGGGGCTCGACCCCGTCGACTCCCTGGAGCTGGAGCGGGTGACTCCCCACCTCCGGGTCGATACCACTGTACCGCCCGTAGCTGCATGGTTCGTCGGCGGCCAGACCGAGGCCCGGCGTCGGTTCCGGGGCTTTCTCGCCGAACGCTTCGCCGACTACGACGAGCGACGCAACCACCCTGCGGAGGACGTCACCTCCGGCATGAGCCCCTACCTCCACTTCGGCCACGTATCCCCGGTCCGCCTTGTCATAGACGCAGAGGAGACCCGGGGCAGCGTTCCCTCGGGTAACGTCGACACCTTTGTCGAAGAGCTCGTCGTCCGGCGAGAGCTCGCGTACAACTACTGCTACTACACCCGGGACTACGCCTCCTACGAGAGCCTCCCGGACTGGGCTCGCGATACCCTCGAAACCCACAGAGGCGACGAACGACCGGGTGTCTACGACAAAGCAACCCTGGAGTCTGCCGAGACCCACGACGACTATTGGAATGCCGCGATGACCGAGATGAAGGTTACCGGGTCCATGCACAACTACATGCGGATGTACTGGGGGAAGAAGATCCTCGAATGGAGTGCCGACCCGAAGGCCGCCTTCGAAACCACCCTCACGTTGAACAACAAGTACTTTCTGGACGGTCGAGACGCCAACTCCTTCGCGAACGTCGGGTGGATCTTCGGCCTCCACGACCGCCCCTGGCCCGAACGGGCTATCTACGGGAAGGTGCGCACCATGACGGCATCCGGCCTGGAGCGCAAGACCGACATTGCGTCCTACGTCCTCAAGGTCCGGCGCCTCGCCGAAGAGGCGGCGGAGCAGTAGATTGTGCCCAGCATGAGAAGCACAGAATCCGTATGGGACTACCCCCGGCCACCGCGCCTCGAGGCGACGGACCTGTCGTTGAAGGTGGTCTTCGGCGGCGAGGTGGTGGCCGAGACCCGCAGGGGCTACCGGGTCCTCGAAACAAGCCATCCGCCGACGTACTACATCCCGAAGGCCGATTGCCGAATGGACCTTTTGACCCCGACCGACCGCCGAAGTGTCTGCGAGTTCAAAGGGGCCGCCCGGTACTACACCCTGGGCGTCGGCGATAAGATCGCGGAAAACGCCGTCTGGGAATACCCAACGCCAACCGCCGCCTTCACCCCGCTCAAGGACCACCTCTCCTTCTACGCCCAGGCGATGGACGCCTGCTACGTGGACGGCGAGGAGGTGAACTCCCAAGAGGGAAGCTACTACGGCGGGTGGATTACCAGCTGGATTACCGGGCCCTTCAAGGGCGGCCCCGGCACCCTCGGCTGGTAGCTTTGCCTCACTCGACGCGGAAGTCGCTCTCGTTGTCGATAAAGATGGGGAGGCCCATTACCTCGTACCGCGACAGATACTCAAAGGTGTCGTAGGGAGCTTCGCCGAGGCCGGCGTGATAGTCCTGGAGGGCCCGGTAGTAGCTCATAGGCATGACGATCCGGTTGAGGGAGCGCCCCGCTTCGAAGGCCCCCCGCTTGGCTTTGAGAATCTCGGCGAGAATCTCCTCGGGGCGAGGGGGTGCACCGGGGTCCGGGGACCCGGGCCCCCCGGCTGATGGAGTATCAGAGGCCGGCGTTTCACCGGCCTCGAAATGGTCGTCCTGTTTAGAAGAGCGAGAGCAGATTGTACTTACCGAAGATAGAGACGGCGATTAGGGAGATCGTCGCCATAATCTTGATCAGGATGTCCAAGGAAGGACCGACTGTGTCCTTCAGCGGGTCCCCGACGGTATCGCCGATGACGGCGGCTGCGTGGGCGTCGGAACCCTTTCCGCCGTGGTGGCCTTCCTCGATCCACTTCTTTCCGTTATCCCAGGCGCCACCGGAGTTCGCCGAAAAGAGGGCGAGCATGATGGCCGACAGCGTCGTACCGATCAAGAGACCGCCGACGAAGTTCGCGCCGAAGACGAAACCGGTCACGATCGGCGTTAGAACGGCGATCAGGGCCGGTACCTTCATTTCCGCCAGAGCTCCGGCGGAGGAGATCTCGATACAGAGGCGGTAGTCCGGGCGGCTCTCGCCGGTCAGAATCAGCGGATCCGCCTTAAACTGCCTTCGGACCTCCTGGACCATCTTCCGCGCGGCGTTCGCCACCGCTTCGATGAGGATTCCCGAGAACAGGTACGGCAGCGCCGCGCCGACGAGCCCACCGGCGAGGGTCAACGGCTGGATCATGTCCAGAATCAAAACGAAGCTGTTGATGTCGTCTCCGGGTCCTGCCTGGGAATAGAGATACGAGGCAAAGAGGGAGAGAGCGGCCAAGGCGGCGGAGCCGATGGCGAAGCCCTTACCGATGGCGGCGGTCGTGTTACCGACGGAATCGAGCTTATCGGTAATCTCCCGGACGTAGGGGTCGAGGCTGGACATCTCGCTGATTCCCCCTGCGTTATCGGCGATCGGTCCGTAGGTGTCAACCGAAACGGTAGCCACGACAAAGGAGAGCATCCCGATGGCCGCCATCGCGACCCCGTACAGCCCGGCGACGGCGTTGGCGCCGATAACCGCAATCGCCAACACGATAATCGGCGCAAAGACCGACTTCATACCGACGGCCATTCCCTGGGTTATAGTCAGGCCGGTTCCCTCCCGGGAGGCGGCGGAGATACCCAGAGTCGGCTTGTAGTCGTAGCTGGTGTAGTACTCGGCGAGCTGCCCGATGGCGATCCCGGTGATAATACCGAGAACCGCCGCGACCCAGGGGCTCCAGATGCCGACGGTAAAGCCGAGCTCTTCGAGACCCGTCGCCGGGATGTAGAAGTAGGTCAGAAAGCCGGTGCCGATCAGGGTCAAGAGTGCCGACACCCAGGTCGCCGTATTCAGCTCCCGGTGGGGCTTCTCCGAGGGCTTCTTGGCGATCAGCGTAATAATCCCGAAGATACACGCCACAACGCCGATAGAGGCAAAGAGAATCGGATAGGTAATCAGCCGGCTGACGAGCTCTCCGGAAAGCTCCCGGGCGGTCCCGAGACGCAGGTGGAACATGTAGGAGGCCAGGACGACGCTCGATATCAGGGCGCCGACGTAGCTTTCGAGAAGGTCGGCGCCGAGACCGGCGACGTCTCCGACGTTGTCACCGACGTTGTCGGCGATGGTCGCGGGGTTCCGAGGGTCGTCCTCCGGAATGTGGGCCTCGGTCTTACCGACAAGGTCGGCACCCATATCCGCGGCCTTGGTGTAGATACCTCCACCGACACGGTCGAACATGGCGATGATCGAACAGCCGAGGGCGTACCCCGATACGCTCATGGTAAAAGGAATAAAGTTGATCCCCAACCAGTTGACCGAAACCGTCAATTGGCTCGGATCGGTCTGGCCGAGTATCCGTCCGAGAACGAAGTAGACGAGTCCGAGACCGAGGAGAGAAAAACCACCGACGCTCAAGCCCATAACGCTTCCGCCTTGGAAGGCGACCTTTAGGGTGCTTCCGAGGCTCTTGGTTTCCCGGGCTCGGTTCGAGACGCGGACGTTTGCCAGCGTCGCGATCTTCATTCCGATCCATCCAGCCGAAGCGCTCATCACGGCGCCAAGGATGAAGGCCGCTCCGGTGTACCAGGAAACCAGCACCCCGAGGGCAATCGCGATGAAGATGGCGATCGAAAAGATGGTCTTATACTCGTGCCGAATGAACGCGTCGGCACCTTCCTGGATTGCCCCGGCGATCTCCTGCATGAGCTCCGTACCGGTATCCATTCGCTTGACCGCGTAAAAGTTGATAGCGGCAAACGACAGGGCCGCAACAACGGCAACTACAACGAATCCCAACATAGCCGACTCCTCTGTAAGGTTGACCTGGAGAGTATCATGTCCCTACTCTTGTGACAATGGGAACCGAGGCGAGTCCGGATCGATCTGTCGACAGTGCATTACATACCATCTCAGGGTTTCCCTGGGAGGAATGGCTTCCGACCGAGGAAGCGGTTCTCTGCTTTATCAAGGATGGCGAGCGGTTGCTGTTGATGCTAAAAAAACGTGGCCTCGGTGCGGGAAAGATAAACGCCCCGGGGGGACGAATAGAAAACGGAGAGTCGCCACGGGAGGCAGCGATCCGGGAGACTCAGGAAGAGATCCTCGTGCGTCCCTTGAATCCCGAGCTTCGGGGTGAGCTCTCCTTCGTCTTTACCGACGGCTACTCGCTTCATGTCTACGTCTTTCTCGCAGACGGTTTCGAGGGGACCGTCGGGGCCACGGAGGAGGCCGATCCCTTCTGGTGCCACCTGGACGACATACCTTTCGACCGAATGTGGGAGGACGACCGCCACTGGCTGCCGAAGATGCTCTCCGGGGAACATCCCATCGGCCGTTTTATCTTCGACGGCGACAGCATGCTCGATATGGAGATACGTCCTGGGCCTCGGAACTGAATAGTTACGCCGGCTTCGAGGCGACGTAGAAGGCAAATCCTTCGTCGGCCTCCCGTTTGGCCCGGTACATAGCTTCGTCCGCCTTCTTGATGAGCTCGTCGGTGGAGGCTCCATCCTCGGGGAACCGGCTAACGCCGATACTTGCGGAGACGCTTCGCTCTTCTCCGCCGACGGCAATCGGCCGGGACACCGCGTCGAGCACCTTGCGAACGGTCTTCTCGACGGACTCCCCGCTCTTTACGTCCCGAATAACCGCGACGAACTCGTCCCCACCGACCCGGGCTACGGTGTCCGATTGCCGCAACGTGGCCGTCAGCCGCTCGGCTACCACCCTCAGTACCTCGTCCCCGGTACCGTGGCCGAAGTCGTCGTTGATCGGTTTGAACGCATCGAGGTCGATGTAGAGCACCGCGAAGCGCTCGCTCTTTCGGCGGGCGAGGGGTAGATACTCTTCGAGAAACTCCGTGAGGAGGCGCCTGTTCGGAAGCTCGGTAAGGTTGTCGTGATTGGCCATGTGACGGATCTTCTCGTTCGCCGCGGTAACCTCTTCGAGAATGAGCGAGTTATCCAGGGCGATCGCGATAAACGACGCCAAGGCCCGCAACGTTTCGACGTTCTTCCCGCTGTAGGCGAAGCGTTGATAGCTCTGAACCGTCAAAAGACCTACGATGCGCCCTCGAACCTGGAGCGGAAGGTAAACCATGCTCGCGGCATGATTGGAAGGGACGGCGTCGGCAGTGGAAACGTAGGCATCGAACTCCGCTGTTACATCGTTCATCACGATCTCTCGGCCGTTTCGGATAACCCAGGCTCCGAAGCTGACCTGGGACGATACCGGAACCTCGAAGGGCGTCATCCTCTGGTTGCTATCGATGAAGAATCGAAAGTCGACGGTTTGCTTCTCTTCCTCGTAAATCGCGATGCCAAGGATGGCGGCGTCCATCAGTTTGTTGACGTGACCATAGACCGTCTGCATCAACTTTTCGAGGTCCAGGCTGGCGGTTATCTCCTGCCCCATCGCCGAAATGAGTGACAATCGCTTGTTGGCCTCTTCGAGATCGTTCGATTTTTCCCGCAGCTCGGCGTTCCGGACGCGGTAGAGCTCGGTCTTGGAGGCGGCTTGGTCCGCGGCGTTTCGAATGGTCAACTGCTCGAGCTTGAGCTCCGTATCCTCGTCGACGACGCTTCTCCGGCAGTCGACGAAGAGCCGGTAGTACTCGAGGGCTTTCCGATAGCTCCCCTTCTTTTCGAGAATCCCGGCGATGTCGCGGTAGATGCGATAGACGCGCACCGTCGCGCCGATCTCCTGCCCCAGGGAAAGCGCCTCTCGATAGGTCGCAAGGGCCTTGTCAAGCTCATTTCTCCGGCCAAAGAGTCGTGCCAGGTACTGTTTTGACTCGAGGATCAAGTACCGGTTTCCGATGCGCTCCGCCTCGCCGAGGGCCTCTCGATGCAAGAGCTCGGCTTGGCGATAGTGCTTGCTATCCTGATAGAAGAGGCCCAGGTGCGAAGCGGTGATGATACGGGTGATAGTATCTTCTGCGTTTTGGGAGAGGTCGTAGGCGTGTTTGAGGTTTTCCTCGGATACATCGATGCGGCCGAGCTTCCGCTGGGAGGCACCGACGTTCGAGAGCACCAGGGGCCGAAGGCGCGCGCCGTCGTCGGCTTCGGGAAAGAGAGAAAACGCCGAAAGAAAGTAGCCGAGAGCCTCGGCGTGGCGCCCCATCGACCGGCAGACCTCTCCAATACTGTTGAGTGCGGCAATCTCCCGCTGCCGGGACGTGTCATTCTGACTGAGACGCAGCTCTTCGTTGAAGTACTCTAGGGCGCTCTCGAGATGGCTTAGGTTGTGATGGACGACACCGAGACCGTCGAGGCACCGCATCTCGCCGTCCGCATCGTGAAGGTTTCGAAAAGCCGTAAGCGCCCGGCCGAAGTGGCTTAACGCTTCTTCGAAGAATGACCGGTAGGCGTGGCCCCAGCCGAGGGTTATGAGCGCCTCGGCGCTACCCCAGTCGTAGCCGCTCTCTCGCGATCGGGTAAGCGCTTCGGTCGCGATGACTATTCCTTCCCGGGGGTCCCGGAGAGTCGTTTTCCACGCCGCGTTGTTTAGATCGTCGATGGCGTGGTCGCGTTGCACCGTAGTACTCCGGGGGCTCGCCGGCCCCCTACTCCCAGAAATCCTGCATTACGCTGATCTCTCGAAGCTTCCGAATGGCCTTCTCTTGAATCTGGCGTACGCGCTCTCGGGTAATGCCCAAGTACTTGCCTGTCTCCTCCAGAGTAAAGGGACCTTCCCCGGAGAGCCCGAATCGAAGCTGGATAATCTTCATTTCGCGTTGGCTCAGCTGTTTGAGCACTTCGGCAATGGTGTCTTGGAGGGTTACGTGAAAGACCAGGTCGAAGGGTTGAGCCGAAGACTCGTCTTCGATGAGATCCGACAGGCGGGTAAAGTTGTCTTCGTCGACGGTTACGTCGAGGGAGGTTGTCTCCTGGGAGAGTTGCATCACCTCGGAGACCTTGTTCGCCGACATGTCGAGATACCGCGACACCTCGCTGCTATCCGGGTCGCGTCCGAGGTCCTGGGTAAGTTGCTTGGCGACAAAGTAGCACTTCTTGATGGTGTTGAGCATGTGCACCGGTATTCGGATGACCCGCCCCTTGTCCGCCAACGCCTTGATAATGGCCTGACGAATCCACCAGGTCGCGTAGGTCGAAAAGCGACAACCCCGGGTGTAGTCGAACCGCTCCACCGCTTCGATCAACCCTATGTTGCCCTCGTCTATCAGGTCGAGGAGCCCCAGGCCCCGGTGCTGGTACTTTTTCGCGATCGATACAACCAACCGGAGGTTGGAATTGATCATCCGGTTCTTCTGCGTCCGAAGAGCCTCTTCCAAATCGCGAACCGCCCTGCCCGTCTTTCCGGCTTCGTAGGCGGCGGAGAGCTCCGCTCTAAGCTCCTGAATGCCACGCCCGGTTAGCTGCTCTTCGTCGACGGTAAGGAGGGGATAGACTGATATCTGTTTGAGGTAGAAAGCGAGGGGGTCACCCTCCGTAGCCGAGGAGAGGCGTTCCTGACTATCCAAAAAAGTTTGGGATGACGAGCGAGAACGCCGTCTATTCATCTTTTTGATTCATGTTGCAGGTACCCCGACACATAAATCCTATGGCAGAATTTAGAAAATATCAAGGTTTTGATCAGGAAAGCTCCATGAGAATAGCGTTAGCCCCGGGGAGCCCCGGAGGGATCGATAAATCGGTTGTTCTTCCAGACGCTAAAGAAGAGATTTGCCCGCTGATTCGGTACCGGAGCTCCAAGAACACCAAGCTCCGTCCCAGGGGTGACAAAGTCTCCGACGCCGACCGTCAAATCGTCGTTTCCGCCGTAGACGTAGATGTAGCCGTCGGCGTTCTGGACAAACACCACCCGACCGAAAGCCGAATAGGGACCGGCGTAGATAACGCGGCCGGAGGAGATCGACCAGACGGGATCCCCCTCCTGTCCCTCGATAACGATCCCCGGAAGCTTCCCGTCCATTGGCGCCCGGCGCCCCGGGTGGGGCCACTGGCTCCCGACGTCTCCGGGGCTTATCGTCGCGGCAACCCGGGGAAACGTCGTTCGGGTGGTTGTCGGTTCCCTCGCCGGTTGACGTGTGCCGGCGACGGCTTGGTCGCCCTGTGGTACGTAGAGGGAGTCACCGACCCGGAGAACGGTAGATTCGGACCGATCGTTCATCTCTAACAGCTCGTCGACGCCGAGGCCGTACCGCCGCGCGATACCGTAGTAGGTGTCGCCGGGCTTGACCGTGTACTGCCCCGGGACCAGGAGGACCGTCCCGACCGAAAGCCCCGTCGGGTCGTCGATACCGTTGATATCGACCAGAGTATCCACCGAGACGTCGTAGCGCCGGGCAATCGAATAGAGCGTTTCGCCCCGCTGCATAGTGTGTCGCAGTGGCTCGGCGGCCAGAGGAAGCGTTAGTACGATCGCCAGAAGCAGAACGCGGGCGGCCTTATCCAAATCTGAAGTTCCCTCTCTTCCTTCCTATAGTCGGTAGGTAGGGCAATAAACTCAAAATTCAAAGACCTCGGGGCGGTACTCAAAATGGAAGTTGTCGAAGAAGAGCCACTTACCGCCCCAGTAGAATCCTTCCGCTTCGAAGGCGTCGACTATCTTTTGGGGCGGGCTCCACCTTCGGGCAATCGGGATCCGCCACCAGTCGGTTACCCCGGCTTCGGCGGCCCACCTCCAGTACGCCGGCAGTCCCTCGAAGGAGCCCGGGAGCAGATCGACGGCAAGGCCGTAGCTGTGGTAGCTCCGGGAGCCCGACCCGGCGATGTTTCGCCAGTTGTAACCGTGGACGGTCGAAAGGTTATCGACGAAACTACGGACTTCTCGATCCTTTTCGGCCATTCTGAGAATCCGCGCCTCGACCCGCTTAAGGGCGTCGAAAGCGATGTAGTGAATCCGAGTCGACCGCCCAAGAAAGGAGACCTCCCGCATGCGGAGCTCTGCTTCTTCCCGACTGCTAATTTCGTAGAGGGCGTCGGCGAAAGCCGGGCTCCGCGGCGGGCGCCGGGCGTCGATGGACGAGAGCTCGCCGCGAAGGGCGGCCTCCCGGGCCGGAGAGAGCTCCCGGAGCCGCGGCGGGCCGGGGTAGTAGCTGTAGAACCGCACCGGCGAGTACCCTTCCCACCGCCTACGCTCCGGTTCCGGAAGAAGCCGCCCTTCGGCCCAGTAGAACCAGACGCCGTCTATGCGCAGGGCCCAGTCGTCTCCCCGGAAGGCCACTTCCTCGACCCGGTCGGGAAACACTTTGGCGAGGGCCCCGAGGTGCCGCTCCGCCTCCCGGAGCTCTGCCTGCCTGTTCTCGGCGGACAGGAGCCGGGTCACCGGGGCCGCGCCCGCGGTCGAGGAGGCGCTACCTTCCCGCTCGGCAGCCGGCGCGATCGAGGCGATATGCAAAAGGATTATCAATCCGATAAGGCTTTTCATAGGGGTAAATGTACCAACTCTTCGGAGATTCGACCCGCCGAGGAGCGAAAATCGGAGAAATGGCCGAAGAAACCATTGCGAAAAACTCGAATTAAGCTTATAATTCCGTAATACAAAATACATCTAACGTCCATGAAATCCTGACGAATCAAGTGTAGAATGGGAGACGAGGGGGGGACGTGCCCAAGAGAGTACTGGTCGTAGACGACGAAGCCGTCGTGGCGGAGTTCGTCTGCGCGTTCTTATCCGACCGCGGGTTCGCGGCGACCTACGACCTGACCGGAGAGGATGCCCTCGACCGCCTCGATAGGGAAGAGCCGGTCGATCTGGTGCTGATGGATATCCACCTCGGCCCGGGGCACATAGACGGCGGTGTCGCGGCGAGACTCATTAACGAGCGCCACGGCATTCCGGTCGTCTTCTACTCCGGGCGGAACGACGCCGTAACTCTGGCAAAGACCCGGGAGCGAGACTGCTACGGCTACGTTCGCAAAGGCAGTGGATCGGAGGAGTATCTGGTCCGATCGATTAGAGCCGCAATCCACCGTCATGACGTCTTCCGAGAGCTCGGTCAAGCCTTGGTCTTCAAGAACCTTCAGGAACAGGAGGCGAACCACCGGATCCGCAACGGGTTTACCATGGTCCGGTCGTTTCTGCAGCTCAAACAGCGGTACGCCGAAGTCGAATGCGACTTGTCCGATGTTATCGCCCGAATCGAGGCCCTCGCGAAGCTGCATGAGCTCATGTCCGCCGAGGGCGACGGTGGCGCGGTGGAGCTCCGGACGCTCCTGGCAGGGACGGTCGAACGGGTCTTTG
>CAZLDK010000047.1:0-16489 GCA_964558285.1 uncultured Spirochaetaceae bacterium
TCGCAAACGGACCCCACGGTCGTCACCAATGACTTCGTCAACCGGATTCCTGCGGATTTACGGCCATCCGTCGTATCCCGGCGGCCCCGGGTCGCCGGAAAAAGCAGCGATAGACCTTCACGACATGCTCAAGCTACCGAACGCCGAGTTTGTCTCCGACGACCTCTCGATTCGCCACCTTGGACGGCAGGATCCCTGTCGCCGGGGTACGCGGCGGAAAGGAGGCGCTTTCGGTAATCCCGGCGGGGTGAGTTCATTGTCACTTTAGATCGTGTGTTATACTGTGTGTATGAAAGCACGCACGAATGTGACCATCGACCGTGCTCTACTTGAGGCTGCCCGGGAGCGTGGACTCTCCCTGTCGCACATCCTGGAACAGGCGGTTCGTGATCGCTTGGCCCAATTAGAGGCGGAGCGCTGGCTCCGGGACAACCGCGAGCGCATCGCCGGGTACGGTGAGTTCGTTGCCGAACACGGCACATTCTCCGACGAGTTCAGAGAGTTCTGATGGCTCAGTTCGACGTTCATCAGAACACCAACCCCGCTACCCGGGGGAGGACACCGTACATCCTCGACGTCCAGGCGGACGTGATGTCGGTTCTGCCCACGCGCCTGGTCTGTCCGATCCGTCTGCGGAGCGGCCTCGGAATCGACCCAATCGAGCGCCTCCATCTTCCGGTGACAATAGAAAACGAAGATTGCGTGGTCTTTCTGTCGGAGCTCACCGCCGTTCCGGCGAGCATGATCGGAGGCCCCATAGCCTCACTTCAGCGCCGGCGGCAGGAGATTGTCGCCGGGATCGATCTGCTGATTACGGGGTTCTAAGAGGCTTCCGGCGGACTGGTTGGACTTTCAAGGAGCCGCGACACCAAGTGCCCCGGTAATTGGGATTCCCGGCGACAAGACGGTCGGTCCGATTCGTCCGTTCTTGCCGAACAACTATACGTTTTAGGCCCGCTCCCCCCGGACAGCCAGGACGTGCTCCTGCTTCTCTATCCGCTCCAAGGTGGCGGCGTCCGGCTCTCCTGCCAGGCGGAGGCTACAGCTGGCGGTTTCGCCCCGCTGGAAGATGGTATTGGTCATCTCTTCCACGTTGACGTTGTTCTCCCGTAGGGCGTCGAGGACGCCGGCAAGGACGCCAACGCGGTTGCGGTGGCGGACCACCAGGGTGTAGTGCGCCCTGCCGGACTCACCGATGTTGACGGCGTTCACCGGGGCTCCGGTCTCTTTGAAGACCCGGACAATCCGGACCGCTTCGGCGGCGATGGCGTCCGAGGCTTGGGCCGTCGAGGCGCCGATGTGGGGCGTCGCCGCCCGGAGGGCCGGGGCCTGGCTTCCGGCCCCGGAAGACGCCCCGTCGCTCGGAACCGGGCCCCCGGGGAGGGAGAGGCCCGTCGGGGTCCACTCCGCCTCGCCGCCGCCGGGTTCCCCGGCGTAGACGTCCAAAGCTACCCGGAGCTTCTTCTTTTGGATGGCGGCGGCCAGGGCCTCCTGGTCCACAATCTCCCCCCGGGAGGTGTTCACCAAAACGGCGCCATCCTTCATCGCCTCGAGGAATTCGGCGTTGACCAGGCCTCGGGTCTCTGAGGTGGTCGCCAGATGCAGGGTCACGACGTCGGCGTTTTGGGCGACGTCCGAGGGAGAGGCGGCAAACTGGACTCCTTCGGTTTCGGCACGTTCCGGGGTAAGGCTCCGGCTCCAGACGAGGCGCTTCATCCCTAGAGCGGCGCCGTAACCGGAGACGATTCGGCCGATGGTGCCGTAGCCTAAGATTCCCAGGGTGCGGCCCCGGAGTCCGGCGGCGGCGCCGTACCGTTTCTTCCGCCACCGGCCGGCGCCTAAGTCTGCGGTGGCACCGGCGATTCCCCGGTCCGCGGCGATGATGAGGCCCAGGGCCAGCTCGGCCACGGCGTGGGCGTTCTTGCCGGGGCAGTTGGCGACAAAAACGCCGCTTCGATCCGCGGCCTCCAGATCGATAGTGTTGACCCCGGCGCCGGCGCGAACGACCAGGGCAAGGCTGTCTGCCGCCTCGAATACGGCCGAGGTTACTTTGGTGGACCGGACGACGAGCACATTAACCCCGGCGATGGCGCCGGGGAGATCATCTGAAGAAAGAGAGGGTTCGTTCCGGACTGCACACCCTATCGATTCGAGCTCTGCGACGGCGGTGGGGGCAAGGGAATCGGCGATAAGTACCTGCATACGCCCAGCTTACACCCGAAGTTGCCGGTTGGGTAGCCTAATCTCTAACGCGTTGGGCCCCATCCTCGGCAAGCTTTCTCAGGGCCCCGGCTACGTCGGACATCTTTGAGAGCAGCGCCATGGCTGCAATGATGTAGGGCTTGTAGCCGGCTTCTCGGTAGGTGGCGACGCGATGCTTGTCGAAGACATCGGCGGAGACTTCGCCTCGCTCGCAGCTGACTCCGGAGATGTCCGCCGGGAGGCAGTGCATGTACCGGGCGTTGTTGGTCCGGCGCATCCTATCGGCATCGCACTCCCAATCGATGTGCTTCTTGTTCTCCTGGAGGGCGTGCTGCTCCAACTCTTCGAGCCCCTTGGAGTCCCCGGCTCCTAAAAGCTCGGTTCGCTTTTCCATCACTCTGAAGGGCGCCCAGCTCTTGGGGTAGACGATATCGGCGTCGGTAAAGGCCTCGTCCATCGAATGACTTACGGAGAACCGACCACCTGACTCAGTCGCGAACTTTCCCGCTTGGGCCTCGAGATCCGGGAGGAGGTTGTAGCCTTCGGGGTAGGCAAGACGGACGTCCATCCCGAAGCGCGTCATAAGGGAGATGATGCCCTGGGGCACCGAGAGCGGCTTTCCGTAGGAGGGGGAGTAGGCCCAGGTCATCGCGATCTTCTTACCCTTCAGCTTCTCCAGGCCCCCGAACTCCTGCGCCAGATGCTGCAGGTCGGCCATCGACTGGGTGGGATGGTCCCGGTCGCACTGGAGGTTCACGATAGCCGGGCGCCGCTCCAGGAGTCCCGCCTGATGGGCGTCGGTCAGCGCCTGGCCGACTTCGACCATGTACTCGTGTCCCTGGCCGATGAAGATATCGTCCCGGATTCCGATGAGCTCGGTCAAAAACGAGATCATGACCGCGGTTTCCCGGACGGTCTCGCCGTGGGCAATCTGGCTCTTCTTCTCGTCGAGGTCCTGGACCGCAAGGCCCAGTAGGTTGGCGGCGGAAGCAAAGCTAAAGCGGGTCCGGGTCGAGTTGTCCCGAAAGAGGGAGACCGCAAGGCCGGAATCAAAGACCCTGGGGCTCACCCCGCCGGAACGCAGAAGGCGAAGCGCTTCGGAGACGGCCAGGACAGCCCGAAGCTCGTCAGTGGTCTGATTCCAGGTCAGCAGGAAGTCCGAACCATGCATCGATTCAAAGGAGAGCGACTCTAGCTCTCGCAAGGAGGCGGAAATATCGGGTGTGCTCATGGAGAGGGATTATAGCCCCTGTGCCGCAGAGAAGCAAAGCATACGTGGTAGATACCGAGGCGTCATCTAACGTATATTTGCACCAAGATTCATTCTCTACCGCGGGGTTTTCTGTGATCAATATGACGGTTCAACCTGATGTTAGGCATCGCAATATCGAACGTTGTCGCGAGCGTTCAATTCTTCTTCCCACCTTTGCCCAGATGCGCGACCCAACTCTGGTGCCGGGATCAATCCGGGAACGCCTGGCCCAGGTCGGCCTCTGGGACGTCGATCCGTTGAATCTCTTTCGTATCACCTGGAAGAACGAGCCGGTTGAAAGCGGTGGCACCTTTGGCCCTGTGAACTACATGGAGCTCCCATCCTCTCTTACGGGAGTGCCGGCGCGCATCATTGCCCTAGTGGGGCACTGGTTTCCTACCGGAGCACACAAGGTTGGGGCCACCTACGGCTGCCTGGCTCCGCAACTTGCCCGGGGCGGCTTCGACGCCCAGAAGCAAAAGGCTGTTTGGCCCTCCACGGGAAACTACTGCCGGGGCGGCGCCTACAACTCGGCCCTCTTGGGGTGCGACTCGGTGGCCATCCTCCCGGAGGGTATGAGTAGCGAGCGCTTCGCCTGGCTTAGGAATATCGCCGGGGAGGTCATTTCCACTCCGGGAACCGAAAGCAACGTCAAAGAGATCTTCGACAAGTGCAACGAGATAGACCGCACCCGGGGTGATGAGGTCGTCATCTTCAATCAGTTCTCCGAGCTGGGTAACTATCTCTGGCATTACGAGATCACCGGATCCGCCATCGCCGAGGTCCTCGAGCCGGTTCTCTCCGACGGCGGGCGCTTTGCCGGCTACATTTCGTCCACCGGATCCGGGGGAACTCTGGCCGCCGGGGACCGCCTCAAGCAGCTCTACCCGACAAGTGTAAACGTCGCCGCCGAGGCGCTGCAGTGTCCCACCTTGCTTCGAAACGGCTTCGGAGAGCATCGCATCGAGGGCATCGGGGACAAGCATATTCCCTGGATACACAATGTGCGGAATACCGACATGGTGGTCGGCGTCGACGACAACCACTGCATCGACCTGATGCGCGTCTTCAACGAGCCCGCGGGACACCGCTACCTCGAGGGCCTGGGGGTCGATTCAGAGACTATCGCCGCCCTCCCGATGATCGGTATCTCCGGAATCGGCAATATGATCGCCGCCATCAAGACCGCCCGGTACTGGGAGCTCGGCTCAGACGATGTCCTGGTGACGGTCTTTACCGACTCGATGCAGCTGTATAACTCCCGGGTTGAAGAGGCGCGAGAGCGCCACGGCAATCTGAATGAGATTGAGGCCGCCCGGGCTTTCGCCCGTTCCATCGAGGCCCAGTCCATCGACAACGCCCTGGAGCTTACCTACTACGAGCGCCTGAGGATTCACAACCTGAAGTACTACACCTGGATAGAGCAGCAGGGGAAGGATGCCGAGGAGCTTAAACGCCAGTGGTACGACTCGGAGTACTGGCACCAGGTACAACAGAGCGTCGGAGATATCGACGAGCTCATTGAAGCGTTCAACAAAGAAGTAGCGGGTTAGTCCTGGACGCCGGCCATCAGGGAGCCTAGGCGCTCCACCCCGGCGTCGGCTCGATCCAAGACCCCGACGATCCGCCCGGCGTAGATCACCGCCACCCGGTCCGAGAGCTCTCGGATTTCGTCTAGGTCTTCGGAGATCAAGAGAATCGCGGTTCCGGCGTCCCGTTGGGCCAAGAGCCGCTGGTGGATGTACTCCGAGGCCCCGATGTCCACCCCCCGGGTCGGCTGGGAGGCAATGAGGACCGTGGGCTTCCGGGAAAGCTCCCGAGCCAGGATCAGTTTTTGGATGTTGCCCCCCGAGAGGTTTCGAAGCGGCGTGTCGAGGCTCGGTGTCTTTACCGCGTACTCCTTCACCAACCGGGAGGCGTGGCGCTCCATCTCCCCGAAGCGCAGGAAGAGCCCCCGGCGAAACTGCTCGGACTCGTGATCCCGGAGAAAGAGATTCTCCTCAACCGTAAACTCCCGAATGGCTCCGTCGCGCATCCGCTCTTCCGGAATAAAGGAGAGGCCCGCTCGAACCCGGTCGTTGAGATGGGCGTGGGTCAGGTCGGCGCCTAACACTTCGACACTCCCAGAGGATACTTCCCGGACACCGGCGAGGGCCTCGGCAAGCTCCCGCTGACCGTTCCCCGATACCCCGGCGAGTCCCAGAATTTCCCCGGTGTCGACCCGCAAATCCACGCCCCGGACTATCTCCTCCCCTCGGTCTCCCTGGACGTGGAGGTCCCGGACCACCAGGCCGGCTTTTCCCGGGGCGGCGTCCCGGTGGGTTTGGGGCTTCAGCTTCCGTCCCACCATCAGGGTGATAAGCTCTTCCCGGGTTACGTCGGCGGTTTGCCGCGTCCCGACGGTAACGCCGTCCCGGAGGACCGTGACGCGGTCGCTCACCTCGAGGACCTCTTGAAGCTTGTGGGAGATAAACAGCAGAGAGTGGCCCTCGGCCACCATTCGTTTGAGGGTGGCAAAAAGATCGCTCACCTCCTGAGGGGTGAGGACCGCGGTTGGCTCATCGAGGATGATGAGGCTCGCGCCGAGATCCAGGGCCTTCAAGATCTCGACGCGTTGCTGCTCCCCGACCGAAAGTTGCCAGACCCTGGCCTCCGGGTCGACCTGGAGGCCGTAATCTCGGGACAAGCGCTCTATGCGCCGGCTAACTCGGTCGAGGTCCAGGCGGAGACCCCGGGTGGAACGGCGCCCGAGGGCAACGTTCTCGGCGACGGTCATGGTCGGTACCAGCATAAAGTGCTGGTGGATCATGCCGATGCCGGCCCGAATGGCGTCCGCCGGGGAGCGGAACAGGACGGGCTCGCCGTTGATGCGGATTTCCCCCTCATCGGGCTGGTACATCCCGTAGAGTTGGCGCATCAAGGTGCTCTTGCCCGCCCCGTTCTCGCCGAGAATCGCGTGCACTTCGCCGGACCGCAGATCCAGGGACACGCCGTCGTTGGCGCGGACCCCGGGGAACTGCTTTACGATATCGATCATTTCCATGTGATCGATGCGCGGTGGCTCGCTATCTCGGCTTCGCTGCATAATAACCTGCGTCCCGGCTCTATGGCTCTACGGTTATCGAGCCGTCTACTATGCCGTCGATGGCTGCTTCCGCGGCCTCGATGACCTCGTCGGGAATGTCGAACCCTTCGTTGTAGGCCATCTTGAGGCCCTCGTTCTCCAGGGTCAGTACGTAGGACTCGCCGCCGTAGACGCCGCCTTGGGCGTTCGCGATCATCTCTTCCAGCATCATCGACCAGTCGTAGACCTGAGAGGCTACCACCAGTTCCGGGGCCAGGGAGGTTTGCTCCGCCTGGGTGCCGAACCAAAGAACATCTCCGGCTTCCTGGGCCGCGCCGATGGAGCCGACTACCGACTGGGAGGACCCAGTTAAGACGTCGGCGCCGTTGGAGATGTGGGTCTGGGCGGCGGCGGTCATCAGGGCGACGTCGGAGAAAGAGCCGGTCCAGGTCTGGGAGACTTGGGCATCCGGGCGAACGGACTCGACGCCCTGGACAAAGCCGCTGATGTAGGTTCGGGCGTCTCCGACTTCCACCGGACCGGTGACGCCGATGCGGCCGCTATCGCTCATCAAGCCCGCCATGACGCCGTTTACGTAGCCACCCTCTTCCGCCGCAGCGGTGTAGGCGTAGACGTTGTCCAGGCCAAAGGTGTTCACGTCGGTACCCCAGGCGAAGGCCGTTTCGGGAAAATCCGGGGCCAAGTCTTCGATGAAGGTTCCGTACTGCGAACCGTGGGCGATTACCAGGTCGTAACCTTGAGAGGCGTAGTCCCGCACCGCCGCCGAGGCGTCGGGAACGTTGAACATGTTCTCCGAATAGACCAGCTCCAGGGCACTTTCTCCCCCCATCTTTTCCTGTACCGTAACCAGGGCGGACCACATCGATTGGCTAAACGCCGTATCGGTGGTTGCACTCGGCATTACGACGGCTACACGAAAGGGTTGGTCCCCCTCCATGCCGCCGGCCTCGGCACCTCCGCCCGCAAATAGCGTGGCGGTGCTCAGAACCAGAACCAACGAAATCAGAAGCGATCGTTTGTTCATATACCTACTCCTTTTTGACGAATGTTTGCCTCGATGGGCAACGGATACATGGGTTAGTTCTCCCCACGGAGAAACGGTTTGTTCAGCGCCGCCGGCCTGCGTCCTCGATGGACCGTAGCCGTCAGGGCGACGATTGTCAGAATGTAGGGCAGCATGTTTGCCAGGCTTGCCGGGAGGTTGACCCCCAACACCTGGAGCCAGAGCTGAATCGAGTTAGCCACGCTAAAGAGCAGGGCTCCGAGCATAACGCCGAGCGGCGTCCAGCCTCCAAAGTAGACCAGGGCCACGGCGATAAATCCCTGTCCGGCGGTTAGGTTGTCCTGAAAAAGGTTCGTCACAGAAATCGAGAGCGACGCCCCGGCAAGGCCGGCAAGCACCGCTCCGAAGCAGACGCTCATGTAGCGCACGACGTTTACCTGGACACCCCGGGAATCCGCGGCGGCGGGGTTCTGTCCGACCGATTTGATGGTCAACCCGACGGTCGAGCGCTCGAGGATCCACCAGGAAATCGGGACCAACGCGAAGGCCACGTACACCAGGATGGTGTTATTGAAGAGGATCGGGCCCACAATGGGGATATCGGAAAGCAGGGGAATAGGAAGCCGTGGAAAGCCCCGGATGGTCCGGACGGTGCCGACGAGCTGCTTGAAGAGGAGGCTCGACATACCCAGGCCAAACATCTGCAAGCCGATACCGCTTACTCCCTGCTCCGCCTTCAGGGTCACGCTGACAAAGGACATCATCAATCCCATCACCAGTCCGATGAGCATCGCGACCACAACGCCGAGCCAAAGGTTTGAAGTAATCAGTACGGCGTAGAAAGCGCCGAAAGCCCCGAGAAGCATGATGCCGTCCACTCCCAGATTCAGGACTCCGGAGTTCTGGGAGAAGGTCTCTCCCAAGGCGGCGAATAGCAGCGGGGTAGCCAGGGTGAGCATGGTGCTGAGCATCCCGGTGATTACCGCCAGGTTGATGACGTCGTTCACTCCGGGGCCTCCAGGGTGGTCTCCAGATTGGTCTCGAGAGCCGTTACCTCGAGGTTCGCCTGGGAGCGTGTCTTCTGTATCCACCGCCGGGTCCATACCGCGGACCCCGAGACAAAGAGCACCACCAATCCCAGGATGGCGTTCACCAGGGCCGAGGGGACCTGTACCGCCCGCTGCATCGTGTCGGCCCCTACGAGAAGGGCGCCGAAAAAGATCGATGCCGGGATGAGCCCCAGGGGATGGAGCCAGCCGAGGAGAGCCGCGACGATCCCAGTAAAGCCGTAGCCGCTGGTAAAGCCCTCTATCATTCGGTAGTGGACACCCATTACTTCCACGGCGCCGGCCATCCCCGCAAAACCGCCGGCCAAGGTCAAAGAGAGCGCCTGATGAAAGGGTACCCCGATGCCGGAGTAGCGGGAGGCGTTGGGGTTTAGCCCCGTCGCCCGTATCCGGTAGCCGATGGTGGTTCTCCAGAGGAGGAAAAAGACAATCACCGCCATCACCAGCGCCAGGAAAATACCCGAATGCAAGAGTGTCCGGGGAATAATCCGGGCAAGACGGGCCTGCTCCGGAAGCCGGGCCGACTGCATCAAAAAGGTCCCCGCCTCTATCCCTGCGGGGTCCATCAGTGGGCCCTGCAAAAGAAAGTTCATCAGCTGGAGGGCGATGGAGTTCATCATAACCGTCGTGAGAATCTCGTTGACGTTAAACCGCGCCTTGAGGATGCCGGGAACAAAGCCCCAGATTGCTCCGCCGACAAAGCCCAAAACGATGAGGGTCGGGATAAGCAACCAGCCGGGCCAGTTGGCGGCTTGTAGAGAGAACCAGGATGTCAGGAGGGCGCCGGAAATCATCTGCCCCCGGCCACCGATGTTGATGCAGCTGGCCCGGAAGGCGATGCAGATTCCAAGGCCGACGAGGAGGAGCGGGGTGGCCTTTACCAGGGTCTGGGTCAGGCCAAAGGTGTTGCCCAAGGCACCCCGAACCATCGCTCCGTAGGCTTCTAGGGGATTCGCTTGGAGGAGAAGGAGGAAGAAGGCGCTGATGATGAGTGCCGCGACGATCCCGGTTGCAGGGACGATGAAACGAATAGCTGACTCTTTCCAGTCGTGTCGCGTGAAACTCACAGCTACCACCTAAGCAAGCGCCGTACCAAATGTGCCACTAGTGCTTCGAAAACTAAGTCACTACTACACATAGAGATAACGCGCCGATAGAGTCGTTATGCGGGGCCTGAGGCATCCCGCCCGTACGTTCGCTACATTCTCGTAGCTTTCTGAGCGTCATGCTACGATTCCGTACCGGTTTAGGCAAGTCCCCGAAGGTCGCCATCCGGCGCCATCGGAAGGGTGCCCGGGTAAATCCCCGTGGCGTCGTGGATCGCCGCGGCAATCGCCGGCGCCGCGGGGTTCAACGGAATCTCGCCGATCCCCTTTGCCCCGAAGGGCCCGTTGGGATCCGGCGCCTCGACTATGAAGCTTGTCAGCCGGGGCGAATCGGAAAACCGAGGCAGCCGGAGGGAATTGAGATTAGTGGTAGCCCGGCCGCTGCGCCCGGATTCGAAGCTCTCCCGGACCCCGAAGCCGTAGCCCATCACCGCGGCGCCCTCCACCTGTCCGAGGACGTTCCCCGGGTGTAGCGCCCGTCCAACGTCCTGGGCCGTAATAAGCCTCAAGACTCGCAACCCCGTCCCATCGGGCGCTACCTCGACGATTGCCGCCATGCTGGTAAAGCAGTAGGCAAAGTGAATGGGGTAGCCGTCGGCCTTTGGCGGCGCCTCGTCATCTACGAACTCCGGGAGCACTACCGTTGCCGGGGGCCGGTAGCGGTACTCGAAGCGCAGCGTCTTCCCGGGCTCCAGCTCCCCGGCGGCGGCTTTCAGCCGATCCGCGGCCTCGAGTCCCCGGTCGGGGATTGCCTCCCCCAGGAGCCGGGCCGCCCCGGCCACGGCGTTACCGGTTATGAAGGTCTGCCGGGAGGCGGTGGTCATGCCGCCGTCGGGGCAGCGTTCGGTGTCACTCGAGACCACTTTTACCAGCTCGTAGGGCACCGACAGGGTGTCCGCCGCAATCTGCGCCATGACGGTATCGGAGCCCTGGCCCATGTCGGTTGCGCCGACGTAGACCGCAACCGAGCCGTCGCTTCGAAGCTCCACCGCCGCCGAAGCCTCGTCGGGAAGTCCCTTTCCGATGCCGACGTTCTTGTAGGCCCCGGCAAAGCCGACGCCGATGCGTTTCCCCGGAGAAGGCGTTATCTCCTTCCGGGCCCGCTCCAACTCCTCGGCTACCCGCTCGATGGTCTCGGGGTAGCCTACGCCCTCCCCAAGACGGTGCCCCGTCGCCGTCACCTTGCCGGTGGATAAGGCGTTCTGCCTTCTCAAGTCGATGGGGTCGATGCCCAGGCGCCGGGCAATCTTGTCCATCTGTACTTCAACCGCAAAGCTGATCTGCGTGCTCCCGAAGCCTCGGAAGGCGCCGGATGGATTGGTGTTCGTGTAGACGCCGATCGATTCAACGTCCGCCGAAGGGACCTCGTAGGGCCCTCCGGCCATCACCGCAGTCCGGAAGACCACCGGCTTGGTCAGGGAGAGATAGGCCCCGGCGTCGCAGACGGTCCGGGTGCGGACCGCCAGGAGGGTCCCGTCGGCCTTGACTGCGTGGGCGATGCGGATCCGGGAGGGGTGGCGTTTGGTGCTGATACGGATGGATGAGGTCCGGTCCAGGGTGACCTTTACCGGTACCCCCAACCGATGGGCCGCCAGGGCAGCGTGGATCTGGACGGTAGGCTCCTCCTTGCCGCCGAATCCGCCGCCGGCTGGGGTGTAGATTACCCGGACCGCTTCCTTTTCCAACGAGAGTGAGGCGGCGATCATCTCTTGGAAGGCTCCGGAACCCTGGTTTGGGGTATAGACAGTCACCCGGGGCGCTTCGCCGGGGATGGCTAGGCAGCTCTCAGGCTCCAGGTAGGCGTGCTCTACCGCCTGGGTCTCGTACTCCCCTTCGATAACTAAGTCCGCCTCTGCGAAGGCCTTCTCCGGGTCTCCCCGCTTAAAGCGAACAGTCTCCGCGATATTGCCGCCCTCGTGGAGCTCCGGTGCACCGTCTGCCAGCGCCTCCTCCGGGTTGTGGAGGACAGGGAGATCCTCATACGCGGCTTTTACCTTCCGGGCGGCGCTCCGGGCGGCGGCCTCGCTTTCGGCCACCACAAAGGCGACAGGCTCCCCGCGGTAGCGTACAACCCTGTCTGCCATCACCGGCTGATGCGGCTTAAAGAGGCCAAACCCGTTTCGGCCCGGGATGTCTGCGGCGGTAAAGACCCGCACCACGCCGTCGACGGCCGCGGCTTCCGCCGTGTCGACGTTCACGAGCCGGGCGTGGTCTTTCTCGCTAAAGGCCACCGCGCCGTAGAGCATGCCCTCCGCCCGGTAATCTGCGGCAAAGACCCGGGCGCCGGTCACCTTAGCCCGGGCGTCTACCCGCTCCACCGAGGTGCCGACGGCGGGGGCTGTTTCCCGGCCGGCGCCCTCGTACCCTGCCGGCGCCGGGGACCCGCGCATCACCTCGGCGGCCCGTCGTATCGCCCGGACGATGGAAGCATACCCGGTGCAGCGGCAGAGATTGATGTCTAAGGCGCTGCGTATAGTCTCTTCGTCGGGATCCGGATTCTCCGCCAACAGGCCCCGGGCCGCCATGATCATTCCCGGGGTACAAAATCCGCACTGCACCGCACCCTCATCGATAAAGGCCTGCTGCAGGGCATGGAGCTCTCCGTCGGCGCTCATGCCCTCGATGGTCTCTATTTCCGCGCCGTCGAGGTCCCTCAGGCGGGTAGTGCAAGCCTGCTTGACCTCGCCGTTAACCAAGACCGAGCAGCTGCCGCATTGGCCGACGCCGCATCCGTTCTTGGTGCCGACGAGACCACGCTCCTCCCGGAGGTAGGTAATCAGCTTCTCGCCGCGTCCTGGGTTAACTCGGTACTGGTGACCGTTTACCGTAAGGGAAATTGCGCCGTCCATTGTGGCTATTCCGGTAGATGGTAGGGCAGCTCGGCGTAGAAGGCCGTCGCTACCGGGAGGTCGGAAATCCGCAGGCGCTCGTTGGGAGCGTGGGCCTGGTCCTCATCCCCGGGGCCAAAACCGATGAGGGGAACCTCATGGAGGCCGCAGATAGACACCCCATTGGTAGAGAAGGTCCACTTGTCGACAACCGGCCCAGAGCCGTAGAGCGCCTCATACGCCGACACGCCGGAGCGCACCAGGGGATGGTCGGCGTCGATCTTCCAGGTCGGAAAGTAGAGCTCCTGGCCGTAGGTGGTACCCTTCCAACTGGTGTTGGTGTAGTCAGGCACTTCGACGGAATCGATCTCCCCGCCGCCTGCCTCCATCACCTCCTTCAACGCGCTCTCCTTCGTCTCCCCCCAGGTCAGGCGACGGTCGAGGTAGAGCTCCGCGAGGTCCGGGACCGCGCACTGAGATGGCCCGTGGGCTTTTACCTGGCTGACGACGATGGTGCCTTTGCCGAGAAAGTTGTCGGCGTCGGGCTTGAGGTTCGCGTTGAGCTTTTCCAGGGCAAGGGCGGTCCGGGCCGCCTTGTAGCCGGCGTTCTCCCCCCGCTCGGGAGCGCTGCCGTGGCTCGAGACGCCCTTGAAGTGCACCTTTATCTCCATCCGCCCCCGCTGCCCCCGGTAGAGGCGGCAACTGGTAGGCTCGCTGGATACGGCGAAGGTCGGTCGAATCTTCTCCTCCTCGATGAGGTAGCGCCAGCACATGCCGTCGCAGTCCTCTTCGAAGACGGTAAAGGTAAAGTAGACGGCGTAGGGTCCCGTGTAGCCGATCTCTTTGAGGATGCGCCCGGCGGTAATCATCGAGGCGACGCCGCCCTTCTGGTCCGAGGCCCCCCGGCCGTGGAGCCAGCCGTCTTCCACTTCGCCGGAAAAGGGGTCCCGCTTCCACTGGGACGGGTCGCCGACGTGGACGGTATCGACGTGGCCGTCGAAGGCGATGGACCGCTCTCCCTCGCCGACTCGGCAGACCAGATTCCCCAGCCCGTCGTAGCGTACCTCATCAAAATTGTAGCTCCGGCAGAGCTCCTCGATGACCTTCAGGACATCTCCCTCTTCCCCGCCGTAGGACCGGGTCTGGACCAGCTTCGACAGGTTATTTGTGGTCTCCTCGGCGTACGCCTCGGCGCGCTTTCGAATCTCTTCCGACTGCTGCATTACTCCTGCTCCTTATTACTCTGTCATTCGTTTCCACAACGCTGCGGCGGCCCGCCGGGCGTCGGCGTAGATCTCTTCCACCTCGAAGGGGAAGCGTCTATCGGCGTAGACGATCCGGCCGTCAATCACAACGGTGTTCACGTCGGCGCTCTTCATGGCGAAGGCGATGTGCCCCGCCAGGTTCTCAGGCACAAAGGGAGTAGGGCTCCGGTAGTCGAGCATCACCAGGTCGGCAACTGCTCCAACCTCCAGCGTTCCTATCGATGCGCCGAAATGGCGGGAGGCCAAGCGATGCCCGCCGGACAGGCTTCCGACTACCTCGCCGATTCCCATCGGTCCCCCGGCATCCCGGTGCTTAAACCAGGCAATCGAGGCTTCCTCGAACATGTCGCCGGTTATGCCGTCGGTGCCCAGGGCCCAGTTGGTGAACTCCGATAGGTGGCTATTGTAGCCGACGCTATTGTTCATGTTCGACCGCGTATTGTGAACCAGAAAGGCGTCTGCCTCGTTTATTGCATCTCGGTCTCTCTGTGAGAGATGAATCCCGTGGCCTATGATGCTCTTTTCGTTTAGAAGGCCGTGAGCCGTCAGGCGGTCGGTTAAGGCGCAGCCGTACTCCCGGCGGCAGGTCGCCTCATCCACCGGGTCCTCTCCCATGTGGATGTGAATCCCGAGTTGCGTGGATTGGCAGAGGGCCCCAAGCCGCCCGAGGGTTTCGTCGCTAAGGGTAAACAGCGCGTGGGCGCCGATGGCACCGGCGAGCATCGGCGCCGGACGGCCGGCTTTCTTCGCCAGCTTTGCCTCGGCGGCGGCCGCGGAGGCAAAGGCCTCATTCTCCGCTAAGGCGGCATCCCGGATCTCGGGGCCATCCCGGTCGGAGGTCTCGTAGCAGAGAAGCCCCCGGAGTCCCACCCGGCGGAGCTCCTCGGTGATGATGCCCAGGGAGCCCCGGACCTGTCCCGCCGAGGCGTGGTGATCGACGATGGTCGTGGTGCCTGCGGCGACGGCCTCCAGGACGTTGATCGCCGCCGAGGCCCGGATAGACTCGGCGTCAAGAGAGCGGTCAAGGCGCCACCAGAGCTTCTCGAGGATGGCCGGGAAGTCGGGCATCGGACCCAACGGCGCCGTGATGCCCCGGGCCAAGCCTGAGTAGAAGTGGGTGTGGGCGCAGACCAGCCCCGGCATGACAACCCGGCCGGCGGCGTCGACGCGCTCGGCGGCGTCAACCCGCTCGGCGGTCGCCGTGGATCCGGGGTCGGCTGCCGGTCTCTGGGCCGTGGCCCGCTTCCCGGCGCCGGGTCCGACATCGACGATGGCGCCGTTTTCACAGACGATGTCGCAGTCCTGGGTAACGGATGCCGGGGCAAGCTGTACCGCGGTGGCGTTCTCGATAATCAGCATCACGATCCTCCCGGAAGCAGGTAGGGGTAGTCGGTAAGAACTCGCTGCACCAGCCGGCCGACGCTGCCGGGGGCTGTGTCGAGGCCGCCGGTCCCATCCCCGGCCCCGGCGTTTCCGCCGCCCCGGGCCACCCGCTCCACCGCGCCTTCATAAACCGGCCGGAGGTGGACCTCACCGGCGTCGGCGAAAAACCCCGGAGCCGGCGAAGCTTCGAGGGCCGCGACGGAGGAGAAAACGGTAAGTTTCTCCCGGTAGGGATTGGCGCCGTCGTAGGGGCAGAAGGTCGCGCAGTTGCCGCAGTCGTTACACCAGTCGTCGATATGCACTATCTGATACCGGTCCCGGAAGCCGTCCCCCGGTGGTACCTCCACGGCGGCGTTGGCCCGGTTCGGGCAGACCTGGACGCACTTCAGGCAGACGGAATTGCACTCCAGGCAGCGGGAAAACTCCACCTCGGCGACCTCGCCATCCTCTCCCCGGCCGGGCCCAATGTGTCGTCCGGCCTTCCGGCGGATTTCGTCGCCCCGGTCGGCTGCGGCGGCGGCCCGGCGGGCATCCCGGGCGTCCTCTACCGGGGTGCCTGAGGTGGCCGCCTCGAACAGCGCTTTCCCCGCCGCTATGACCTCGACGATCCGGGGTCGCGGGGGCGGGGCTTCCCGGCGGATAACGACATCGGCGGCCGTCCGGCCGGCGACGTCCCCGGCGGCCAGCGTCCGGCCGCCCCCGCCACGGGTGGCGCTTTCCCCGGGTACGAAGTACACCCCGGTGCCGAACCGAACCCCGGCGGCGGCGATGCGAAGGAGGTCCCCGAGGATTGCTCCCTCGGGGATTCGGTAGCCCTCGAGCTCCGACTCGATCCGCGCCACGACGTCGTCGATGGTCTCGGAAACCGAGACATTGTGCCCCGCCCGGGCGTGGAAGTAGGCGGCGCTCATCGCCTCGATTCCGGGCTCTATCGCAACCACGACCCGGCCGGCGCCGGGGCCCGGGCGCCGGCCGGCGGCCACCTCGGCGCCGGCAGCTTCCGCCCGGCGCACCGCGATTCCCTTTACCTTTCTGATCTGCACGGAGCCTTCGTACTCGATTCGGTTACACGCCTTTGCGCAACGCTGGTCGCAGAGAGCCGCGGTGAGGGACGGAAAGGGATTGGTTTCGAGGATGCAGTGGAGCGCCTCTTCCGGCGTGCCGGTGGCGACGGCCCGGATGTAGCCCGGTACATCTTGGGAGATGGGACAGGCCTCGACGCAGGGTGCGACGAAGCAGTCGGTAACCGGGAGGGTCGCCTGAATCCGGGCGGTGACGGCTCCCCGGCGCTTACGAAG
>CAZLDK010000048.1:0-3533 GCA_964558285.1 uncultured Spirochaetaceae bacterium
GCCGAGAGCACCTCCTGGGCAAGGGGAGCTATAGTGGACACGCCTTAGTGTATCAGAGGCGGGTCACAAAGGGAGGCAAAACCGATATGATCCCTGGCAATGGCGACCTTTACCTCTCCCGGCGAATACCTCACCGCCCTCGCGGAGTCCACCTCTCTTCCGCTGGGCTTTTCGCTCTCCAGGACCCGGATTAGCTTTACCCCGACCGAGAGACCTACCCAGGAACCCTACGCGATGAACCTGTCGCTAATCCTGACGGATAACCCGACCGACTCCTTCGCCTTCCTCTGCACGAGCAACCGAGTCGCCGGGGCCTCGGTGCAGCTAGCCCGCCGGAGAGCCGAGGAAGCGCTCTTGAGCGGAATACTCATCAACAACCGTATTGCCAACGTCGCCGTCCGCCGGGGCCTCTCCGACGCCGAAGAGCTGGTTTCCGTCCTCGGAAAGCGTCTCGGGGTCCCGCCCGAGCAGCTACTCTCGGTGTCGACAGGCATTATCGGCTGGCGGCTGCCGGTGGCGGACATTAAGGCCGCCCTCGGCCCCCTGACCGACGGCCTGGGCGGTTCCACCCCCGGGGAGATCGCACAGAGCATCATGACCACCGACTCCTACCCCAAGTGCCGAACCGTAGAACTGGGGGGCGGGACGATCACTGCTATCGCGAAAGGCGCCGGCATGATCGAGCCCAACCTGGCGACGATGCTGGTCTTTATTCTGACTGACCTGGACGTAGACCGCGAGGTGGTCAGGGAGGCTCTTTCGGCCGCCGTGGGGGAGAGTTTTAACCGCATTTCGGTCGACGGCGACCAGAGTACGAGCGACCTCGTGGCCATCATGAGCTCTCGGCGGGGCCCGGCGGTGTCGCCCGACGATTTCGCCGAGGCGCTCACCGGCCTTTGTACGGCCGTGGCGGAAGATATCGTTCGTAACGGGGAGGGCGCGGGTCATGTTATTCGGGTTACCATCTCGGGTGCGAAGAACGCTGCGGAAGCCGGGGCCTTCGGAAAGGCGGTGATAAATTCGCCTCTTGTGAAGACGGCCATTTACGGTAATGATCCTAACGTGGGAAGGATTCTCTCCGCACTCGGCGACTACGCCGGCAACGCCGGCATCGACCTCGACACCGAAAGCCTCGAGATCCGGGTCGGAGAAGAGGCGGTCTACCACCACGGGGCCTTCGACCTGAACAAGGAGCGGGAGCTCGCGCTCTCATCCTATCTTCAGACGACGGCGATGAACCCCCGGATAAAGGGTTTTCCGCAGCACGATCTCGCCGTCGAGATTGCCGTCACGATGCACCGCGGCGACGCTTCGGCAACGGTCGTCGGGTGCGACCTGACCAACGAATACATCCGCGAAAACGCGGATTACCGGAGTTAGCACAATCAATTTCAGAAAGGAAAGCTATTCATCGTGATGCCCGACGATTTCGACAGCCAGGTACGAGAAGCAGGCAAGTCTTTGGACGCCTGTCGACAAGAGATAGCACGCCGCGTGGTGGGTCAAACCGAGATGATCGACGGTCTCTTCGTCGGTCTCCTTTCCGGGGGGCACGTGCTCCTCGAGGGGGTCCCGGGGCTCGCGAAGACCCTTGCGGTCAAGGCCCTCGCGGAGGTGATAGACACCGGTTTTAAGCGCATCCAGTTTACCCCGGATCTTCTCCCGGCGGACCTTACCGGCACCATGATCTTCCGGCAACAGACCGGAGACTTCGTCCCCCGAAAGGGGCCGGTCTTCTCCAACATAATCCTTGCCGACGAAATAAACCGCGCCCCGGCGAAGGTTCAGTCGGCCCTTCTCGAGGCGATGGAAGAGCACCAGGTAACCATCGGGGATACCACCTTTCCCCTAGCGGACCCGTTCTTTGTCCTGGCTACCCAAAACCCGATCGAGCAGGAGGGAACCTATCCGCTTCCGGAGGCTCAGCTCGACCGCTTTCTCCTCAAACTGACGGTAGGCTACCCGACGAAGGAAGAGGAGCTTTCGATCCTTCGCCTTGTCGGTGTCGAGGAGCGCATACCGCTTCGTCCGATTCTTTTCCCCTCGGATATCCGGCGGCTTCGAGACGTAGCCGCGCATATTCGGGTGGACGAGCGAATAGAGGAGTACATCGTCGCCCTGATTACCGCCTCTCGGGAGCATAACCGGGCGACCCACGCCTATTCGCGGTACATCGATTACGGCGCCTCTCCCCGGGGGACAATCTACCTCTACCGCGCGGCGAAGGTCCGGGCCCTTCTCGACGGGCGCTCCTACGTTATCCCCGAGGACGTCAAGGCCGCGGCGACGAACGTTCTACGGCATCGCATCGTCCTCTCCTACGAGGCGGAGTCGGAAGAACTGACCCCGGAGGACGTTATCTACAACCTTCTCTCGGCTATTCCCGTTCCTTAAGGATACCATGCGGCCCCGGAAATCCTTCAGTCGTATTCGCCGTCTCGAGCTCGTGTCCGAGAAGCTGGTCCAGAGTCTCCTCGCAGGCAACTACCGGAGTGTTTTCCGGGGGCCCGGCATAGAGTTCGACGAGGTCCGGGAGTACGTCCAGGGGGATGATGCTCGCCTTATCGACTGGAACGTCAGTTCTCGTCTTGGGAGCGCCTACACCAAGACTTTTCGGGAAGAGCGGGAGATGACCCTCTTTCTCCTCCTTGATGTTTCCGGTTCGGTGGTCATTTCCGCCGACGGGGGGATGAGGAAGGAGCTGGAGAACTTTCTCGTTGCCCTCCTCTCTCTCGCGGCCTTGCGCAATAACGACAAGGTCGGCGCCGCCTTCTTCGCCGAGCGAATCGAGAAATGGATCCCTCCCCGAAAGGGAAAGCATCACGTCTTGCGGCTTCTCCAGGACATCACGACCTTTTCTCCGAAGAGCCGGGGCTCCAACCTCTCCGGGGCCCTGCGTACCGTCGGGGAGAGCCTGACCCGCCGGGGAATCTGCGTGGTGATCTCGGATTTTAAGACCAGGGGCTATCTCCGGGAGCTCAGCCTCCTGGCCCGGCGGCACGACGTCATCGCCCTGCGCGTTTCGCAGCCTACCGACTACAACTATCCCGTCTCCGGAGGGACCTTTCTCCAGGACCCGGAGACCGGTCGGACTATTCTTGCGACGGGTCAGAACGCGGCGTTTCGGAAGCAGTACCGCGACTATTGGGAGCGAGAGCGTCTGCAGTGGCTCCGTGACTGTCGCCGTCTCGGCGTTTCTCCCCTGGAAGTTTCGACCCAGGACGATCCCGCGGTACGGCTCATCCAATTTTTTAAGCGGAGGAAGAGACGATGAGGTCTCGCCTCGGGTGTCCGGCGCCGCTGGTCCTTCTGTTTCTCATCGTAGCCCCTCTTTTCGCAGAGTATTCGGTGACCGACGTAGTCTTTCTGCCCCGGGTCTACTACGTTGGGGACCGTGTAGAGCTCCGGCTGCTGCTGCGCTACTCCCCGGAGGAGGAGCCGGCGCCGCCGACAACCATTCCGGCGGTCGAGTGGGGCGACATCCACGAGGTAACGGCCTCCTTCAACAACGGCGTTGGCGATGTCCGTCTCTC
>CAZLDK010000048.1:3543-12061 GCA_964558285.1 uncultured Spirochaetaceae bacterium
TCCCTTTACGCCGGGAACACAGTCCATTCCGCCGATTCAACTCGGCAGCATCACCCTTGGCCGGACGGACGTCTTCGTCCAATCCATTCTGACCCAAGAAGAAGAGGAACTCGCGCCGCCCAGGGGACCCGTGGTTGTTCCCGGCACCCGGCTCTCGCTGATTCTCTTCCTCGCGGCTCTCTTCGGTGGGCCGCTCCTCTGGATTCTCGTTCTTCGCCGGGGTATCGACTGGATTCGGGGCCTTCTTCGTCGTTATCGCGAGGGGCAGCCGTACCGGCGACTCATTCGAGACCTGAGGAACCTAACCCAGAGCTCTGCGGACCTCGACGGCCGCCGTTTCTACATCCTTCTCGGAGAGGAGTTTCGCCGTTATCTGACGAGAAAGACGGGAGCCGACTGCCTCGCCGCTACCACCGGGGAAGTCAGCGAGCGCCTGTCGGAGCTGGTCAACGACTCGCTCAAACGGCGGCAGCTTGTGGAGCTTTTGCACTACGGCGACCTGGTAAAGTTTGCCGACCGTCCGTCGAGCGAGAATACCCGACGGGAGCACGTCGAGATAATGAGAGAGGTCGTCAGAACCATAGAATCCCGGAGGCACCGTCGTGTGGCTCTTTGACCGACCGGCCTACCTGGGCCTCCTCCTCCTTCTTCCGGTGGCCATCTACTTCCGACATTTCTGGCCTCGTCGTGGAAGCCGCATGCCCTTCGCCATCGGTATTTGGCCCGACAGAGGCTTCTCCCCGGGACCCCTTGGCCTCGGTCTTCTCTACCGGGTGGGTACCGTCGGTTTCTGGCTCGGCGCCCTGCTTCTTATCGTCGGGCTTGCCGGCCCCTCTCGGGTTACTCGGGAACGAGTCTTCCTGAACCAGGGAATCGACATGATGATAGTCCTCGACGAGTCACCGAGTATGGCCGCCCAGGATTTCGTTCCGGTAAATCGATTCGAGACCGCCCGAGATGTCATCGCTCGATTCGTCCGAAGCCGGGAAAACGACGCGATTGGCCTGGTCAGCTTCGGTCAGGAGGCGGCCCTTCGCGTTCCCCCGACCCTAGATTACGAGGCTCTTCTCCTACGCCTCGACGAACTGAGGATTATGGACCTCGGCGACGGAACCGCTATAGGCATGGGGCTGGCCATTGCGGCGCTCCACCTCGAAAACTCTACCGCCGACGAGCGGGTCATCATTCTTCTTACCGACGGCGAGAATAACGCCGGCGAGATTTCTCCGGAGACCGCGGCTCGGGTCGCCGCGGAGATGGGCATTCGGATCTACGCCATCGGTATCGGAAGCGAGGCGGCCGCCCCCCTCGAGTTCGTCGATCCCGAGTCCGGCAGGGTCTACCGGGGCACCTTCGAGGGCGGCTTCGACGAAGCGCTTTTGCAGCGGATCGCCGAGAGTGCCGGTGGTCTCTATTTCTACGCCGGAAGCGGTGGGACCCTCGGCGCTATCTTTGCTGCCATCGACTCTCTCGAAACCGTCGAGCGCCGGGTTCGGATACAGGTCCATAGGACCCAACGCTATCTCTGGGTCGTCTTTCTCGGTATGATCCTCATTTTTGCCGACTACCTGATTCGTCGACTCCTGATCCGGGAGGTCGTATGACGATTGGCAATCCCCGGGCGCTCTGGCTGCTCTTCGGTCTGCTGCTCCTCGTGTTTCTTCAGCTGCGGCATCTGATCGAAGGCCGTAGGGACCTTGCCCGCCTTTCGACCGGCGACCAGGAACAACGCCGTCGTCTCTTCTTCGTCCGCTGGTTCTTCTCTTCGGTGGCTTTCGGTCTCTTCTGGATATTCGCCGCCTTCGCCCTTGCCGACGTTTCCTGGGGTGTTCGCCCGGTAGAGGAGAACCGTCGGGGCATCGAGATCGCCTTTGTTCTCGATCTGTCCAACAGCATGCTGGCCGAAGATGTCGAGCCGAGCCGACTCCGACGGGCGCAGGATCTGCTCCGGGCTATCGTGAGCGAGCTCGAAGGGAGTCGTTTCGCCGTAGTCGGATTTCGGGGGGCGGCGAGTCGTGTCGTACCGATGACCCAAGACCTGACGGCCGTCGAGTCCCTCTTGAGTGTGTCGGCGGCGGGAGTAGTAACAACGCCGGGAAGCGACCTCGAGGCGGGGTTGTCCGAGGCGTTGAAGGCGTTTCCCGAGGGTTCCAATCGGCATCGGGTCGTCGCCCTTCTGACCGACGGCGAAGCGCTCACGGGCGACGTCTCCGCCGCCGCCGAATCTCTTGCCGAGGTGGGTATCCCGATCTTTGCCGTCGGTATCGGCTCCAGGTCCGGCGCGTCGATTCCCCTTCCCTCGGGAGATGTCGTCCGGGACAACCGCGGCCGCCCCGTTGTTACCCGCCTCGAGGTAGAGGTGCTTCGTCAGGTGGCGGGGATAACCGGCGGCGAGTACTACGAGGTAGGGGAGGCTGAGCTCTTTACCACCCTTCTTCGCGACATCAGAGACCACTATGGTAGACTCGAGGCGCAGGGGTTTCGCCTGGAGCCCGTTCAGCGCTATCGGTTGTTTCTCGCTCTTGCGTTACTCTGTTTAGCACTCTCTGTTACGCTTCGGATAATAAGATGGAACGTCTACTTCTAAGGGTCGGGACGCTTTTGGCGTTAGTTTTGATGGGCTCCTGCAGCTTCGGCGAGCCCCACATTTCCGTGCTCCAGGGCAACTACGCCTACGGACAGGGGCGGTTCCAGCGGGCCACCGTCGAGTACCTCGAGGCGCTGGAGGCGGACCAGCACGTCCCGTGGATTCTCTTTAACCTGGGAAACTCCTACCACAGTCTCGGGGAGAACGAGGCGGCGCTGGAAATGTGGAACGCAGCGTTGTCGTCTCAAGATCCCCAAGTAATGTATCGGGCGGGATTCAACCGAGGTGTGCTATTCTACGAGCAGGGACGCTTCGAAGAGGCGTACAACGAGTTTCGTTACGCCTTGGTTATCAACCCATCGAGCATTGCGGCCAAAGTTAACCTGGAGCTTACGGTACAGAAGCTTCGGGCCGGCACCACGGCGGAGAACGGGCGCCCGGCGGCGGGGAGCGGCGGAGGGGACGGCGAGCCTTCCGCGGAGACACTCCGGGTCTTAAACTATATTCGTCGGAAAGAGGTGAACCGTTGGCGCTCCCAGGATCGACTCCCGGACGACGACGCTACGTATCGCAACTGGTAGCTCTAATCCTCGGGCTCCAGGCGGGTGCGCTCTTCGCTCAGTCCGCCGAGATCGAGGTATCCAACGCTACGCCTCGAGTCGGCGATACCATTCGCATTACCATCTCCCTCGATAGGCTTCTCGATCCGGAGGCCGAAATCGAAGAACCCGTCTACCCCGAGATTATTCGTAAGACTCGGGGGCCCGTCGTACAATCCGTCGTTCGGGGACCCTTTGGTCCCCGAGACGAGGCTACCCAGTTGATCGTTTTCGATTTCCAAAGCGTCGACGCCGGTTTTGCCGTGCTCCCCGGCTTTCGGATAAGGAGCGAGGACGAAGTGGTGTCGACGGAGCCCTACTTGCTTGCTGTCGGGGCCGAGACGGGTCCGTGGTGGGTACCGCCTGCACCGGCGTGGGAAATAGCCGAAGAAGAGCTGGTTGTCGGACAGACAACGCTTGTCAGCCTGAACCTGACCCGAAGCGCCGACTTCGAGTTTCCCGAGCGAATCGACGTCGAATCTCCCGAAGACGCAGTCTTCGAAGAGGTGACGGGTATCGGAAGCGTCGCCGAGGTCGATATCCTGGGACAACGGTTGCTCAGCTATCCGGTCGCGACCTACCTCGTCACCCCCACCTCCGAAGGAGTCCTCGTTATTCCGCCGGCGACGACCGAAGTACGCGGAGTCTCTCGAGTCACCGAAGCGGTGTCGCTTCCTGTACGGACGATTCCCGAAGCCGCCGCCGGAAGCGGTGCCGTCGGGCGCTTTCGGGTAGACACCGCGGTGTCCTCCGACCGCGTCGCCGTCGGGGAACAGGTAACGCTCTCCATCCTTATTTCCGGAGAGGGGAATCTCTCGTACCTTGAGTTTCCTGAGATCGACGCCCCGGGTTTCCTCGTTACCGATCGGGTAGAGGCGTTCGACGCCGTGCCGACCGCCCGGGGCTACCGGGGCCAACGATCACTCGAGGTCCGGCTCCAGGCTACCGACAGCTCCGAGGCTCAGGCTGTCGCCGTCTCTCCCTTCGTTTTCTACGACACGGTTTCCCGGTCTCTCCGGACCCACACCCCTCAAAGCCATCGCGTTGAGGTGGTCGAGGTCGAAAGCGCCGTGGTTTCTCCGGAAACCTTTCCTTACAGCCTTCTTTCGGCCGAGGAGCGGGGGTCGGTGGCTCCGAAGAATCTGTACTTGAACCCCTGGTTCTACCTCCTGCTTCTGCCCCCCGTCTTGCTGTCGATTCTTCTCCCGGCGCTCCGGACGAGCGGGATCGTCGCCCTCTTGGCGCTGGCGGCACTCTCGCCTCCTGCGAATGCCCAGGTATCCACATCGCCGGCGGAGATCGCCCGGCAACTCTACCTCGATGGCTTCCTCGGCAACGCCTACGAAACCCTCAAGCCGACCGCCGAAGAGTCGACGGACCCGGGTACGAAGTACAATTTTGCCCTTATGGCCTATCAAACGGGAAACACGGGGGAAGCGGTCTTTCATCTTCGGGAGGCTATCCGGCTTCAGCCCAACTTTACCCTCGCCCGAGATGCCCTGGGCTACATCGAAGAGGCAGCCGGTCTCGAGAACCAGGTGCCGCCGTCACGGCGGATTCATCCGGATCGCTACCTTATCGCCTTTATCGTCCTCGCCTACGTTCTCGGCGGATTCGCCTTACTGCCGCTCCGGTACCGGTCCGGCATCTATACCGTCGTCGTCGTCCTTATCGTCTTCGCGCTCCTGGCTACCCTCAGCGGCATCGGGTTTTCGATTCTTCATCGGCGAGAAGCCACGGCCGTCGTCTACTCCTCCGTCGGCGAGTTACGGAGGATACCGCAGGACATCGCGGAACCGTGGGTTCAGCTGCCGGAAGGTACGGCTCTCATTGCCCAGGACCAACATCAAGAGTATTTTCTGGTGGAAACGGGTAGCGAGATTACAGGCTGGATCCATTCGGATCAACTTCTGATCGACATAGGTGACAAGTGATGAGTGATTTCGGAAAGATACTTGATCAGTGGGAGCGCACCGGGTTTCCTGCGGCGCCTCTGGAAAAAGACGAGGAAGAGACGCAGACGATTCGTGTTCATCCACGGCGCCTTCCCATAGATGACACGCTGGACGTTCATGGAGTGACCACGGAAGAAGCGACGCTGCTTCTCGACGCCTTTATCGACAAGGGTTTAAAGGAGGGCCACACCAAGCTGTTGGTTGTTCACGGAAAGGGGAACCACTCCGAAGAAGAACCGGTGCTTTCCAAAGCAGTCCGGGATCTTCTGGAAACCGACAGCCGAGTGGGCACCTTCGGTCACCCCGAGCGATCCTTGGGCGGCCGTGGTGCGACGTGGTTTGTCGTTCGTTATCGCTCGCGGTAGATTATTCGGCCTCGGGTGAGGTCGTAGGGGGAGAGGGCAACCTTGACTTTGTCTCCGGGGACGATACGGATATAGTACTTGCGCATTTTCCCGGAAAGGTGCGCGAGTATCAGGTGCCCGTTCTTGAGCTCAACACGAAACATCGTGTTGGGCAGGGATTCCTTGACTATACCTTCTACTTCTATCGCTTCTTCTTTTGCCACTGTTACTCCAGCTGTGTGATTTCATTGAATATGCGGCGGCAACGAAGGCTTGTCAAGCTGAGGTTGCGCAGGCATCCGGTGCCGCTCGGAGGACGCCGAGCGAGGCTTGACTTTTTTTGGGGCTTACCCCATTGTAGGCAGCCATATTTACCCCTCGGGACGTCGGAGCAACCGGATGGACAAAGAGTTTGTCGAGCGAATGAGACAAAAGCTCGTCACGATGAAAGAAGATATCCTCAAGAATCTCATGGCGGAGAACGAAGACTTTCAGGAGTTGGTCAACGCCGACGATTCCAAAGACCTCGTGGACATCGCCAGTTCCGATATCGATAAGAGAACCCTCGACGCCCTCGGCGCCCAGGACATGAAACGTCTACGGCTGATAGAATCCGCCCTTGCCAGAATCGAGAACGGCCGCTTCGGAATCTGCATGAAGAGCGGAAAGATGATTCCGAAGGAACGCCTCGAGGCAATCCCCTACGCCCTCTACCGCATCGAATACCAGAACGAAATAGAGCGCCGAAACCGCTAAACCGCCCGTTGCCTCCGCCGATAGAATAGGTAGAGGCAACGCTGTGATCGATACAAGCGTACAGAACCACGTACATCGTACTGTTCCGATTACGAACCTTCTTCGGGCCCAGTTTTCCCCCGGCCGAATCGCGTTGCCGGTACAGAATCAAGCCATCTACGCCCGGTTTAAGCACGTACAAGGCGTTCCCGCCAACGCGGATGGGCAGGGGTTTAGCATGGCTCGCCTGCGGATGCTCGACAACCTTATCGACCGACTAACACGGCTTCAGGGCAGCGAAGGCGAAAGCGTACAGCCGACGAGCGGTGCGGATGTCGAGGGTCTTATAAACGAGTTTGCAGCCCGGCTACATCAAGCCGTCGAGACCGCAGGGGCAGGTGGCTATCCTCTCGGGTACGGCTCCGGAGCCAACGAAACGGGAACGCTCTTGGACATGGTCGCCTGAGGGACGCGGTGCCTATCGGATATCCGGGTTGTTCCGGATTTCCCGTTCTAACGACGAGAGAGGGCCGTGTCCTGGAAAGAGCCGGGTCTCCGGGGGAAGGGTAAAGAGCTTTTCGCGAATACTGGCGAAGAGCTGCTCCTGGTCTCCTTGGGGGACGTTGGTCGTCCCGACGAGCTTAAAAAGCAGCGTATCTCCGGAGAAGAGGGCGTTTCGCTCTTCAGAGTAGAAGCAGACGCTCCCGGGCGTGTGCCCCGGAGTGTGGATTACCGAGAGGTCGGATTCACCGATCGTATCGCCGTCTTCAAAGGTAAAGGAAGCCTCTGGAATCGCTCGGAATGTCTCCTCGAAATCCACCTCGGAAACGCCAAGGCTATCGTACACCTTCTTGTGCTCTTTGTAGGCGCCGTTTCCCAGATAGTGGGCGTCGTCGGGATGGACTCCGATCTCGATGTGGTGGTCGTAGTGCTCGATGATTGCAGCGGTTGCCGCAACGTGATCAAGGTGACCGTGGGTAAAGATGATCATGACCGGACGGAAGTTGACGATCTCCAGCCGGTGGACGATCTCCTTCCCTTCGGCGCCCGGGTCGATCAGTAGGCATTCTTTTTTTCCGACGGAAACGACGAAGGTATTCGTATGCTCCGGGCCGACGATGATTCTTTCGATCATGAGCTACCACGGTAGCCTAAACGTCGGCTTTCTACAAGCTAATCCTTCTTCCGGGCGTAGTTGACGTTAAGGCGACGGCCCCGGTAGTCCATTCCATTGAGCGCTCCGATAACCTTTTCCACCTTATCGTTCGCGACTTCGACGAAGGAGTAGTTGTCGAGAATCTTGATCTGCCCGATATCGTCGGCGCCCACCCCGTCGAGGTCGGTCATCAGGCCAACGATATCCCGGGGGAAGACGCGCCGATTCTTGCCGATTCCGACAAAAACGGAGGTGAAGGTGCTTTTCCGCTGATCCCGATCCGCCTGTTTGGTGGTGTCGGAGTACTTGAGTAGGTAGGCGGCGAAGTATCCCCGACGGAAAAAGGGGACGTTTTTCATAATGAACTTGCGATACGCGTTCAGCTCATCCGGATTCTCATCTTCGTGGATATCCTTGAGGATGGAATCGATCTTCTGCTTCAAGGCCTCGTTCTTGCTCAATTGCTTGAGGTGTGCATTGCTCACGGTTAACCGCTCCTGACGCTGCTTTGGTTGCTGTTTGTTTCCATCACCGTATCGGTTGGCACCCTGCCAACTATCTGCCGGGACCAGGGCAGGGCGCCGCATAATGCTCGCCAGCTCCTGGACGCCTTCGTGGTGTTCCTTCGAGAACACCACGGTCTGCGGCGTCGACGGAAGCTTCGACAGGATGTATTCGACGTCCGCATTGAAGGGTGCCGCATCGGCGATATCCTCCGGCTCTTCGATGACGCAGAGATGGACCTTGCTCAAATCAATATTGTCTCGACGGATGTGGTCGATAAGCCTCTCGGTCGTGGATACCACCACCGTCGGCTTCTTGGAGACCTCCCCGGCTTCCTGCCGTGCCGAGCCCGAGGTGCTCAAGGGTAGCACCGACGGCTTTGGCCCTTTTACGCTCTTCCAGTATTCCTGCAAGAGCCTCGAAGTCTGGGCGATGTGCTCCGGGTTCGGGGTGACGATGACCGCTTGGGGCCCCGGCTTGCCGCGACGCACCCTTAGCACCGCCGGGATAGCCAGGTCCACCGGGTGATCCTCGGTGGAACCGGTCTCGATGATGACGTTGCGTCTGTGCTGGAGTACCCGTAAGACGGTCCTCCGTATGGCCGGAAGCTCCCGCTGACCGCGCTTTTGAGTCAGTCT
>CAZLDK010000048.1:12071-14039 GCA_964558285.1 uncultured Spirochaetaceae bacterium
CTGCGGAGGAACTCCGTTTCCCTGTTCTGTTTATCGCCCACCAGGGCTTCACCTCGGTCTCTACAATCTTGACTGCCTCGAAGCCTACAGAGGGGCCGATACCATGTCAAGGTTGCTGAAAATGGACGAAAACCTTGTTACCTTTAGACTATGAACCTGTTACCCCGGCGGTGGCTCACCGCTCTCCTCCTATTGGCCGCCGCAGTAACCGCCGCCCCTGAGGCGCCGGTTGCCCAAGAACTCCTTCGGTTTCGCTACTCCGAAGACGACAAGTACCGCATTCTCTCGACGACGGACCAGGTGGTTACCATCAACGGCCAGGTCCACCAGGAGAATCAGATTACCAACCGTATCGCCATCGACGTTGCCGAGGCGGACGGCGATTCCGGATTGCACCGTTTGACGGCCGCCGTCCTGTTCCGGGCGCAGTTCGCCGCAGGTATTCAGCAGTACGGCCGGGAGTACGAGTCGGAGTTCCGTAGGGACGCTCGGGGCTACTACGATATCGACCCCTCCTTCGAGGTGCCCCCGACGCAGAATGTTCCCATCTTTCCGGAAGAGCCGGTAAGCGTCGGGGATAGCTGGAGCTTCGAGGGGAGAGAGATCATCAACCTCCAAGAGAGTCTCGACGTTGGGGCAAACTATCGGGGCCCGATTCTGGCACGGATCAACTTTCCCGTTGGGTACCGCTTCGAGGCCATCGAAGAGCGGGAGGGGGAGCCGGTTGCCGTCATCGACGTCGACTACGCTCTCCACGCCCGTCCGACGGGCGTGTCGCCGGATCTCTGGTACCCGGTGTTGATCTCCGGGGAGGTTACCCAGCGGATCTACTGGAACCTCGAGAGGGGGCGCCTCGTCGAAAGCGACGGCACCTACGTCTTTTCCTTCGCCATGGCTACCGGCGACATGGTCGTATTTCAGGGAACGACTCGGTCGGAGGTAATCGATTCCCGCCCCCTGGACCGGGAGGACGTGCGCCGGCAGATCGAAGACGACCTGAGGGATCGGGGTGTCGAGGACGCCGAGGTAAGCTCCGACGACCGGGGGGTTACCATCACCCTGGACAACGTTCAGTTTCCCCCGGACTCGGCGGTGCTGATCCCCCGGGAGCAGGAAAAGCTCCGGCAGATCGGGGAGATCCTCCGGAACTACCCGGAGAACGATATTCTAGTGTCGGGCCACACCGCCCTCGCCGGGACCCCCGAGGGGCGACAGCGCCTCTCGGAGGAGCGGGCCGCCGCCGTCGGGGAGTTTCTGATCGACGAGGAGGTCCGGGAACCGGACCGGATTCTCTACCAAGGCTTCGGCGCCCGGGAGCCGGTTGCCGACAACTCGACGCCGGAGGGCATGCGGAAAAACCGCCGGGTGGAGATAACGATTCTTGAGAACTAGGGTGATTTTCGGGCGGCCGCGGGCTTCGAGGCGGCCAGCCGTAGGCCGGGCGCTCCTCGCCGCGGTTGGCGTTCTCGTCGTGTTGTCTTTTTCCGGCTGCCGCCTCTTCTTCGCCGAGACCGACTCCCTCGACGCCTACTTAGCGGGGGCGTACACGTCGCCGGCGGCCGTCGAGCCCACCGACGAGTTCTACCACCTCCAGTGGCACTACGCGATGGCCGACCTCCCGAGGGCCTGGGGGATTCTCCAGGACCCCGCGATGTCCGGGATGTTTCAGACGACCTACGTCGCGGTGATCGATACGGGGATTGTGGCTTCGGGGGGCATTGTGGACCACGCCGATCTGGGGTTGAACGTCTTCTACGATCACGACAGCCCGGCCGGAGGGTACGACTTTGTCGATGGCGACGGAAACCCGGCAGACGAGGCCGGTGATATTGTCAATAGTTGGCATGGCACCCACGTTACCGGAACGATCGCCGCCGACACCGGAGACGCGGGCGCGGGAAGCGGGGTTGCCGGAGTGGGATGGGCTACGCTCACTGTGGTGCCGATACGGGCGCTGACGGATGATGG
>CAZLDK010000048.1:14049-16441 GCA_964558285.1 uncultured Spirochaetaceae bacterium
ACCGACGTGGCGAAGGGGGTGCTCTACGCCATCGATTCCGCTGACAGCACCGTCGGTTCCCCGGGTCGGAACATTCGCGTCATAAACCTGAGTCTCGGAGGGGGAGGGCAAGACCCCTATTTCTACGAAGCGCTGGAACAGGCGGTGGCAGCAGGCGTAACCGTTGTCGCGGCCGCCGGAAACGAGGGGGGTAATGTTATTTACCCCGCCGCCTACGACAACACGATCGCCGTTTCGGCGGTAGATAGGCGCGGGGGCATCACCGTCTACTCCAATTCCGGACCCGAAGTCGACTTCGCGGCTCCCGGAGGAGACGTTTTCGAAGACCTTGATGGCAACGGTGTGCGAGACGGGGTCCTAAGTACCATCGGTGATGACGACCCTCCCCCGAGTATCTTTGTCGTCGGAGAAACCTCGGGAAATATGTCCGCCCTGTACGAAGGCACCTCCATGGCCACCCCCCACGTCGCGGGGATCGTCGGGCTTCTCTATGCCTACGAGCCGAATCTGACGCAGAGCGAGGTCTACACCATCCTTCTGAACAGCGCCGAGGACCTTGGGCCCCCGGGGCGGGACGATAGCTACGGCTGGGGGCTGGTGCAGGCGGGGCGGGCGCTGGAGTACCTGATAAACGCCGGCCGGGAGCACGGTGTTGCGCCCTCGAGTGGCGCATTGAGCCCCCAGGCCGAGGGCGGCGGCTCGGTCGGGATAGCCCGGGTCATCCCCGGGACTCGGCCCCGGGGCGTGGTGCCCCAGCGCCGGGGGGCCCTCCGGCCGACCCCCGGTGCCGAGCGGCACCCGACGCAGATTCTCCTGCGTCTCGAAGACGCTACGGGGGCAGCGCCCGGCGGCCGACCGACCGACGCACGACAGAGGGGCCGGGGACGCGCAAGCATTGCCGAGACCGCCCGGCAGGCCGAGGCGCTTGGGAACCTCCACCCCGGCGCCCGGCTCTCGGAGAGCTCGGTCAGAGGCCCCGGGGTAATCGTTGTCGAGGCGGCGGACCCTGCCGGGTGGCACACGCTCCTTGAAGAGCTTGCGGCGGATCCGGCGGTGCGCTACGCCCAGCCGGTCTACCGCTACCGGATAATCGAATGACGCGCCGATCCCTCACTTTCTTTGCCGTTCTCGCGTTGCTTTGCGCCCTGCTTCTGGTCGGACCCGGGGTAGGGTCCGGGAGCGCCCTGGGGCAGCCGGAACCCGCAACGGAGACGGCCCCGGAACCCACAGCGGGGCCGCCGCCGGCCGACGACGGGGCGGCCGCCTGCGACCCCGGGGAGCTCGAACGCGCCGCCGGGACCCACAGCAACGGAGTCGTTCCCTTTTCGGTTATCGCTTCGGGCGCCATGGGGGACCGCCGGGACGCCGGGGTCGAGGTTGTCTCCGACCGGACCGGGTGGGAAGAGCTCAGAGCGCGGGGGCTTGTAGATGAGAAGCTCGATGCCCCCGATTTTTCCGAATCGGCGGTCCTGGTGGTCCACGCCGGGCGCCGGCCCACCGCCGGCTACGCGGTAACGGTTAATCGTATTCGCCTGCTGCCGGAGGACCCCCAGACCGATGCTCGGGAGCTTCTCGTCGAAGCGGCGGTGGAAGGCCCCCCGGAAGGGTCGATGGCGGCGACGGTGGTTACCGCCCCGTACGTGGTGATTTCCGTGCCGGCCGAAGCAGTAGAGCACGAAAACATCACTATAGATCTACAGCTCCTATAAAGTATTAAAACATAATTACTCTAATCTCTTGACAAAATGCGTTTTCGTCGGTTATGATAGCCGGTGATGGCTTGGAATGCTTCGGAAACCAGCGCCCCACTGTGGGAGTGAGCGATCCGGAAAACCTTTCGTGCCGGAATCGAGATTCAAACTCGACGGAGGAACGATTACGATGAAGAACATTAGACTAGGCGTCAAGCTTATCGGCGGGTTCTCCGTCGTAGCCGCGATCGTGCTCGTCGTTGGCTTCTTCGGTTGGCAGGGTGCCAACCAGCTCAACGATCACGTGGACGAGATCGGAATGGTGCGCCTTCCGAGCATCGAGTCCCTGATGATCATCAAGACGGAGAGCAACGCGATCCGCATAGCTCTGCGGTCGCTTCTTAACCCACGGATGACGATGGAGCAGCGGGAGCTGCAGTACGCCAACATAGAGCAGTCCCGACAGAACTACCAGGCTGCCTGGGAAATCTACGAGCCCCTGCCGCAGACCCCGGAGGAAGCGAGGCTCTGGGACGAGTTTGTCCCCGCCTGGAACGCCTGGGCGGAGATCAACAACCAGTTTCTCTCAGACTCTCGGGAGATTGAAGAGACGACCATCGTCAACACCGACGATTACCTGGCGCGGTTCAACGGCTTTGTAGCGGACCACCACGCGCTGATGGGGCAGGTTACCAACTACC
>CAZLDK010000049.1:0-16226 GCA_964558285.1 uncultured Spirochaetaceae bacterium
GTCTTTCAAAATCCGCTTCTCTTTCCCTTTATGACCGTCGGGGAAAATGTCGCCTTCGGGCTCCGAATGGCGAAGATGCCCCCCGGAGAGCGGGTCGCCCGGGTCGAGGAAACTCTGGAATATGTCCACCTCGGCGGCTTTTCTGCGAGGCGAATCCAGCAGCTCTCCGGGGGGCAGCGGCAGCGTGTCGCTCTAGCCCGGGCTCTGGCGCTCCGTCCCGGGCTCTTACTCCTCGACGAGCCGCTGTCGAACCTCGACGAGCACCTCCGGGACGAGATGCGGGACCTGATCCGTGCCACCCGGGACGCCTACCAGACCACCATCGTGATCGTAACCCACGACCGCAACGACGCCGCGACGTTGTCCGACCGGATGGCCGTCGTTCTCGACGGCCGGGTCACCCAAGTCGGCCGCTATCGAGAGATCGTCGCGGCGCCACAGTCCCGAGAGGTTGCGCAGTTTCTCGGTAACCGGAACTGGGTTCCCGGTAGGAAAGCGGGGCTCCAGGTTACGACCGACCTAGGTACCATCCGGATTCCCCAGGGGCACCCAGTTTCCGACGGCCCGGTCTGGCTGAGCATTCGCCCTGAGGAGCTCCGGATGGGTCATCGTGGATCCCTTCGTCTCGCCGGGGAGGTTGTCCGCTCCGTATCCTACGGTACCCACAGTAGCTGCCGGATTCAGGTCCGGGGCCACTACCTCGACGTGACCATCCCGGCGGGGTCGCCGATTCCCGAGGGAACCGTGAACCTCTCCTTCGACCCCGAGAAGGCGATAGTGGTTCCTGCAGAGGCGACTTGACACTTCTGTTGAGACCGGTTAAAACCCTTAAAACATATAGGTTTTAAGGATGATAGTGACGACGAAGCTACGATACGCCCTCGATTTTCTCGTTGCCCTCGCACACCACGACCCCGCCGAGCCGCTCTCGCTCCGGGAGGTTGCCGAGATCTCTCCGGCTTCGGAAAAATATCTCGAGTCGATAGCCGGAGAGCTGCGTCGTAGCGGTATCGTCGTCAGCCGTAAGGGGAAGAAGGGGGGCTACTTCCTCGGACGTCCTCCGGGGGAGATAACGATTCTCCAGATAGTCGACGCCTGCGACCCGGAGCTGCTTACTCCGGACACCGGAGGCCGCCTCCCGGGAAGCGGCGACGGTACTCGAGGCATCTGGGTGGAGGTCACCGAAGGCATTCGGCGTCTTCTCGACGGCTATCGGCTCTCGGACGTCGTCGACGGAAGATTCGCCGAAGGGCAGGTGCTCCACTATGTCATCTAATGGGTCATCGAAGGTTGTCGGTTCGATCACGGAGCTTATCGGCGGTACGCCCCTTCTTCGCCTCAACCGCGTTGTGCCCGCCTCCGGCGTAGAGCTCTTGGTAAAGCTCGAGTCGATGAATCCCCTTTCGAGCGTCAAGGATAGAATCGGCCTGAGCATAATCCTCGCCGGAGAGGAAGCCGGCGCCCTCGCTCCGGGTGCCACCATCATCGAAGCCACCAGCGGCAATACCGGTATCGCCCTCGGCTACATCGGTGCGGTCCGGGGCTATCCGGTCGTCCTGACGATGCCGGAGACCATGAGCATCGAGCGGCGCCGGCTTCTCTCCGCCTTTGGCGTCCGGCTCGTTCTAACCCCCGGGGATCGGGGGATGAACGGTGCGGTCGAAGAGGCTCGTAGACTCGTGGAGGAGACCCCCGGCGCCTTCTGGCCCCGGCAATTCGCCAACGAGGCGAACCCGGCGACGCACTACCGCCGCACCGCCGAGGAGATACTATCGGATACCGGTGGCGCCGTCGGAGCCTTCGTCGCCGGGGTTGGAACCGGGGGGACGGTTACCGGTGTCGGCCGTCGCCTAAAGGAGGTTCTCCCGGCTGTCCGAGTCGTCGCCGTCGAGCCCGCCGCCTCGGCGGTACTTTCCGGGGGATCCCCGGGGTCCCACGGTATTCAGGGCATCGGCCCGGGGTTCATCCCGGAAGTCCTCGACCGAGGGGTTATCGACGAGGTTCTTTCGGTGGCCGAGGAAGACGCCGTCCGGACGGCTCGGCGCCTCGCCCGGGAGGAGGGCGTCCTTGGTGGCGTCTCCGCCGGGGCCAACGTCCACGCCGCCCTAGAGGTTGCAGAACGACGGGACCCGAAGGATGGGCCCGTGGTAACAGTATTGTGCGATAGCGGGGAGCGCTACTTGAGTACGCGCCTCTTCGAAGACAACTAACGGAGGAGATTCTATGGCTAGTAACAATATCGAAACCCTCGCGCTCCACGCGGGGCAGGAAAAGGGCACCGAAAACCCCAGCAGGGCGGTACCGATAAGCCGTACGACGGCGTACAACTTCAAAAATACCGAGCACGCGGCAAATCTATTTGCCCTGAAGGAGCTCGGATACATCTACACCCGGATAATGAATCCGACGCAGGATGTCCTCGAGCAACGCCTCGCGGCGGTCGAAGGAGGCGCCGCCGCCTTGGCTCTGGCGTCCGGGACCTCGGGTGTCTTCTACTCGGTGATAAATATTGCGACCGCCGGGGACGAGATCGTTTCGAGCAACAACCTCTACGGCGGTACCTTTACGATGTTCAACGACATCCTGCCGCAGTACGGGATCACTACCCGGTTCGTCGATCCTTTGGACCCGAAGAACTTCGAAGCGGCCATCAACGAAAAGACGAAGGCGGTCTTCTTCGAGACGATCGGGAACCCCACCCTCAACGTTCCGGATATCGAGGCGATCGCAGAGATCGCCCACCGACACCGCCTGCCGGTCCTCGTCGACGCGACCTTTACCACTCCCTACCTATTGCGTTCCATCGATTATGGGGTGGACGTCGTGATCAACTCCCTTACCAAATGGATCGGCGGCCACGGAACCGGAATCGGCGGCGCCGTCGTCGACGCCGGCACCTTCGACTGGACCGACGCTAAGTTCAAGACCATGAACGAGCCGGACTCGAGCTACCACGGGGTGCGCTACGCCCAGGACCTCGGGGACCTGAATCCAATTGCCTACATCCTTCGCATGCGGCTTGTACCGCTACGTAACCTCGGAGCGGCGATTTCCCCGGATAATGCCTGGATGTTTCTCCAGGGACTCGAAACCCTCTCCCTCCGGATGGAGCGGCACAGCGAGAACGCCATGGCCGTCGCGGAGTTCCTGAGCCGCCACAAAAAGGTCGACTGGGTCCGCTACCCCGGGCTCCCGAGCCACCCGACCCACGAGACGGCAAAGCGCTACCTAAAGAAGGGGTTCGGCGGCATGGTGGTCTTCGGCATCAAGGGAGGCCGGAATGCCGGGGAGACCTTTATCAACTCCCTCGAGCTCTTTTCGCACTTGGCAAACGTCGGGGACGCCAAGAGCCTGGCCATCCATCCGGCGAGTACCACCCACTCGCAGATGAGCGACGAGCAGCAGCGAGAGGCGGGGATCCCACCGGAGTTGGTCCGCCTCTCGATCGGTATCGAGCACGTCGACGACATCCTGAGAGACCTCTCGACGGCGCTGGAGAAGGTGTAATCTCACCCGGGGCCGACAGGGCCCCGGTACCCCGCCGCAGAGTCCTTCTTGCGGCGAATTGCAATACCGCGCCGAAGGCATACAATTTAAGGGGTGGGTGAAGCCTTCTTGCCGTTTTCCGCCACCTCGCCTCCTCTCCCTGACGGGTTGTGTATCGTCGGCTCCGACCGGCGGGTGCGGGTCTGGAGCGAGTCGATGGCTCTTCTCTTCGGAGTAGCCGGCCCAGGGGCCATCGGCCGTCCGATCTCCGAATTGCTGATACTGGAGGACCCCTCCGGGACAAGGCTTCCGGAGGCGTTCCTTGGGCCGCAGAACGGGCCCCAGGTGGCTCGGAACGTCCTCGTCCGACGGCGGACCGATTCCCCCGAATCGATACCCTGCCTGTTGACCATGGTGCCGACGGACACCGAGGGCCTCGAATGGTGCCTCCTCTTCCGGCCCCTCACCGACGAGGCCGAAGACGCCGCCCTTTCGGCAGTTGCGGACACCTTTCTTGAGGTCTCGGCGGTCGCCGCCGTGGTCTTCGGAGCGGATCGACGGGTCCTTTTGGCCAACTCCGCCGCCGAGGCGCTCTTGGATACGCCGAGGAGTGTTCTTCTGGGGCGGGATATCGAGGAGATCGAGCGACGAATTGGGGCGGGGGAGGGCCCCGCCGACGGCGAGTCTCGGATCGTAGGATTCTCTACCGCCGACGGTTCGCAACGCTTCCTCCGGCGGGTCCTCCGAGGCGTTACCCTCTCGGGGGCCACCCCCGCATTCTACGTCCTGACCCTCGACGACGTTACGGACGAGCTGCGGACCGAGGAAGAGCTCCGAAAGATGCACCGCGTCCAGTCGCTCCGGAGCCTCGTCGGAGGTATCGCCCACGATTTTAACGATCTCATCACCGCGGTACTCGGGAACATCAGCCTGGCGAAGCTCGAGAACGCCTCGCCGGCGGAGGTGCGGAACCTGCTCCTCGAAGCGGAACAGGCCCTCGGTCAGGCCGAGAACCTGACGCACGAGCTTTCCGCGCTCTCGGAGAGCCAGGGACGACAGCCCCGGGCCGGCTTCGCAGAGTTGGTTCAGAGTGCAGCAGCCTTCGTTCTTCGCGGTACCAACGTCAAGCTACGGGCAACCTTTGGGGCGGGCGTGTCCGAACCGGCGCTCGACGCGAATCGGTTGGCCCAGGTCGTCCAGAACGTGGTGATGAACGCCCAGCAGGCGATGCCGGAAGGCGGTATCGTCGAGGTTGCGGCGGACCGGGATGAGGCCGGGCTTGTCCCCGGGGGGCACCGGGCGTGGGTTCGACTGACGGTTCGTGACCACGGGGAGGGTATCCCCAGAGCCCACCTGAAACGAATTTTTGAGCCCTTCTACACGACACGCCAAAGCGGTAGCGGTCTTGGCCTAACGGTTGCCAAGTCCATCGTCGTCGGTGCCGGGGGGCGTATCGAGGTCGAGAGTAAACCGGGCTACGGTTCCGCCTTTACGGTTCTGCTCCCGACCGCCGAAGGACACCGTCCTAGGCGTGGTCGGACGGACCGAACCGCTGACTACGCTAACAAGAAGATCTTGGTGATGGACGACGACCGCTTTATCCGGGATATCCTCGGACGAATGCTCGATCGCCTCGGCTGCCGATCGAGCCTGGCGGCGGACGGGAACGAGGCGGTGTTTCTCTATCAGGAGGCGATGGACAGTGGGCATCCCTTCGACGCGGTCATTATGGACCTGACGGTACCCGGCGGAATGGGGGGGAAGGATGCGGTCAGGCGGATACTCCGGGTTGACCCCGAGGCGACCGTCGTTGTCACTTCAGGCTTGCCCAACGATCCGGTACTCAAGGAGTACAAGCGCTTCGGGTTTCGTGGAAGCATAGCGAAGCCCTTTACCTTCGAAGAGATTGCGGACACCCTGGCTACGGTATTGACGCCTTAGATCTGTTCTTGCCAGCGCCCGTCGAGAAGAAGCTGATGGGGCCGAAAGTTTGCCTTGTACTCCATCTTCGGGCTCCCCGGAACGTAGAATCCAAGATAGTACCACTGTTTCCCGAGGGACGCGGCGATCTCGATCTCGGTCAGGACGCTAAAGGTACCGAGACTGCGTCGGGACTCGGACGGGTCGAAGGCGAAGTAGACCGTGGAAAGACCCTCGAAGAGCATGTCGATCCATCCGAGCCCGACCAAACGCCCCTCGACGCTATACCGGACCATCTCGGATCGAATCGGCGAGCTCCCGAGAAAGTGCCGGAAGCTCTCCTCGGATAGCTCCGACGTCGGACCATGACGCTCGACGTGGTATCTCCGGTAGAGATCGAGGACTTCCGTGTCGCTCTCCAAGGGGCCCCGGGTTACCGAAACGTCGGTGTTCTTTCGTAAAACCCGGCGCTGGGATTTCGACGCCTCGAAGCGATTGACGGGCACGCGAATCGGTATGCAGAGGTTGCACCCGGGACACTGGTTCTGGTAGAAGGCGAAGCCGCTCCGGCGCCACCCCTGTCCGAGAAGCCCTTCGTAGACACTTTCCCTGAGCCGTCCTATCTGGAAAGAGCGGGTAACCCAGCGACGATCGGGAAGGTAGGGACACTCCCCGTTGTCCGATTCAAAGAGGTAGACGCGCATGTCCGACGGAATGCTAACGGCGAGCGAAAAGCGCTGTCAAGGACATCGCTCTGTGGTAACGTCACCCTATTGTGGCATCACTGCAAAGGGTCCCCGAACGGGACGCGAGCTACCGGGGGATTGCCCGGAGATATCTGGATCGGCTCGGGGCCGCCTTGCACAAGGAGTCTCTCGGCTGGGCCCTTCTTAAGCTGGCTTGGACCGCGGGTCCCGTGACCTACCTCGGGCTCCACGCCGGGTATCGTATCGGTTTTGGGTCCGAGGCGCCTCCGCAGCTCTTTATCTACTTCGCGGCGTATACCGGAATCGCTGGGCTCATCTCCGTCGGTATGCGAGTCGCCTACCGGACGGTCCGAGGCGAGCGGCAGGAAGAGGCTCGGCGGAAGGGCAGCGAGATTCTCGATAAGCTCATCGACTTGGTACCCGCCGTCAGAAACGCCATTCTCCAGAGCTACGACCCGGCGAACCGTCCCGCCGTGGCGGGACTCTGGATTCTTCAGAACCCCGACGCCGGAGAGACAGCGGTGGAGATGACGGTCCGGGAGCTTACGGGAAGCAAGCGGCTCGGGGAGGCAATCCGAGAGATTGAAGCCTATCGTCGCCTCGGGATGTCCGTCTTGATCCGCCACCGACGCGACGAGGTAGCGGAGCTCCTCGACGGGCGACTCCGGGGAGTGGAGAAGAAGTCTCCGGCCCTCGCTCAGCTCGTTCGCCACCGTTTCTCCGGGGTCGTGGCGACAAAGGCGCAGGGATGGGACCGTACCGAAGGTTTTCTCGAGCGTATGTTTGCCGCCGGTGAGGAGGACAACCTCGACCTGATGACCCTGACGGACGTCGAAGAGGTCGTTACCCTGACATTCGAGCTTCTCGCCGGGCGTCGAATACCGCTGGCATCGGTTCGGTACTCCGGGAGCATGGGGTTCATCCAGGCCTTCGAGCGACTTCAGCAGGCCCGCCGGAACCTGCGACACGCCATCCGCGTCCGCAACGGGCGTCTCCGGGTTCTCGCCGAACGGCTGAACGACCACCCCTACATCGACCGAGTCGCCGCTGCCATTCCGAGCATCGCCTCGGCCAACGAGGTCTCCCGGAACGTCATTCGGGCCCTCGCTGACGTCCACAAGAACCTCTCCCGACAGCCCAGGATCAGTTTCGGAAAACGCAGAACCGACGTCGACCAGAAGGCCATCGATACTTTCAGGCGGCTGGTACGCCTCTACGGCGCCCTCTACTCGGCGAACCTGATGGTCCGAAAGCGCTACGCCGCCTTCCGCCGGATTCTTAAGGCCTACGACGAAAACCGTCGGCGGTTTGCCGGCTCCTCCTTGGAGCTCCTTACCGAAGGAGAGCAGGGACAGGGCGTCCAGATCACCAAGCGTTATCTCTGTCTCGACGATTCTCAACGCATCGAGCTTGTCGAAGGTCTCGCAGAGATACTGCATTCGGTGGAGATACGCGATCGCTATTACCGAGCAGTGACGGTGGGGGAGGACCATAGCACGGTCTTTATGAGTAACCGAGGCTACCGTCACCTTGCTCTGGAGATGGCCTTCCTCCTCGATCGGATATTGAACCTCGGACGACCGGAATTGCAGTACGCTGTCGAAGGCTCTCCGGCAACCAATCTGGGTGTTCTCGAGCTGGGTCTGACGCGAGACGTCAAAGCCGGGTGGGCCCTCGCGATGGTTGGGGAGATAGACGAGGATATGACCCGGACCATCCAGCGGCTGCTCCAGGGAGTCGTCTATTACCACGGTATCTCCCTCTCAGAAGAGTCGATGGAGCGGATTAGCGAGCAGTTCGGAGTCGAGGCCACAGCGCTCCGGGGAATGCTTCCCCGAAAGGACGGACTTCCCGAGCCGTTGACGACCAATATTCAGAATCAGCTCTTGGACATCCCGCCGATTCCGCCGGAGTATCGATCTCTGGCGGCGCTAGCCGAGGCCACGGAGAAGGAGCGACACGGAAATACCGAGATAATTTCCGATGGCGTAGCCGACGATGCCGGTGGTAATCCCGGCGGGGATCAGTGAACGGTTGCGGATAGCGACTGCCACCATGCCGACGAAGGGCGGAGAGCAGATAGCGGCCGTAGAGGTGATCAGTAAGGTGTCGGTGTCTACTCGAAAAAGCCGGGCCAAGAGAACGTGTATGAGAAGCGAGCCAAAGACGCCGACCGCGACGAAGCCGAGTATCGGGAGCGACGAAGCCAGGATAATCTCTACCTGTGCCATCGAACCGACCACTACGCAAAAGACGAGAATGGCGTACTCCCCGATCTTGAAACTCGTCTTAAGTCGATTCGTCGCCGGAATCGCAGAGACCGCGAGGCTGACCGTCGAGAGGGTCAGAATCGTAATCAAGGAACGCTGAGCCACCGGGAAGAGGGCGGCGACCCCGACGCTTAAGCCCACGAGGGCAACGGCAATCCCGATGGAGACGAGGGACCGCCTCCGATGCCGGGGGGAGAAGATGGCGGTGTAGGAGGTGCTTTCCCCTCCCGCCGGGGAGTCGGCGGCGATGCCGGCGTCGAAGGGTCTGAGAAAAAGACCGAAGAGCGGCTTGCCGATCGTTATGACGAAGAGCAGGTAGACGCCCCCCATGACGACGTCGGCGGTATGGACCGTGACGTAGAGGGAGGGGTCGACGTTCAACGCCGTACGGATTGCCGCGAGGTTCGGCGTTCCCCCGGTGTAGACCCCGACGAGGAGCCCGGCGAGAGACTCGCTTTCGGCCACCTGCGACCGGAACAACAGATAGCCCACGGTCGAGGCGATAATGACCGACACCGTCGCCGCTCCAAGGGAGACGGCAGCCGTTTTCGACATGCTCTTTAGGTTCGTGATGTCCAACGAGAGGAGCATGAGGGGTATCGACAAGGCTACCGTAACCGACGAAAGGGTGTCCTGAACACTCATCGCTCCGGAGGGGAGAATTCCCGAATTGCCGAGGGCAATCCCGATTACGTAGCAGGCGATAACCGGGTTCACCGACGACAGTGGTCGGTACCTAGACCGGGCGAAGAGGACGAGGCCGGGAACCATCGGATAGGTAAAAGCCAGCAGCGACAACGGCATGGCGAGGAGTATACCACGGAGGTTTTGTTGACGTCTGTCGAACGCTATTGTATCGTTCAGTCGACCGGACGAAAAACGATGGTCATCAAGAAGGATACGATATGCCAGGTCGTCGAAAGCGCGGTGCCGGGTATCGCGAAAAGATCATACAAGGCGCCTCCAAGCTCATGATCGAGCGTGGGATCGCCAACACGAGCCTCGCAGATATCGCCGACGAGGTCGGCATTAGCAAGGGGACGCTCTACTACTACTACCCCTCGAAGGGCGAGCTCATTTTCGATATCAGCGAGCGTCACATCAAGCACATCACCAGCAAGATCTTTTCCTGGATCGAGGAGAGCGGAAAGGGACTCCAACCTGAGGAAGTCTTGCGTCTGGTTTTTAGGACCATCGTGACCTCCCAAACCCGGGGACACATCCACGTCTATTTGATCCAAGAAGCGCTCACCGATAGTCCTTTTTTGAAGCGACGCTTTATCCAGGAGTATCAGAACTGGGCGAACCTGATCGAGGACGGGCTGAAGAAGATTCTCGCCGCGGGGCAGGATTACAAGCTCCTCGCCGGCGTTATCCTTGCCGCCCTCGACGGACTCCTTCTTCAGCATCTCTTGGGCGTACGGCACGTACCCCTGGATGACATTTCTCGCTATCTCTTAAACGCACAAACGGTACAGGAGAAGACAACATGAGCCAGCCTTGGGATTTTCTGGACGACTATCGGCAGGAGAACGAAAGTGGCGTCGTTCTCGCGCATCAGTGGCCGACCCTTCCGGAGCTCTTTGAAATTACGGTGCACCGGTACGCCGAGCGCCGGGCCTTTACCACCTTCGACCCGGAGGAAATCGCGCTGACCTACCGGGAGGCCCATCGGAAGATCCTCGCTACTGCGGCGGAGCTCAAGAAGCGAAAGATAAAACCCGGCGACTTTGTGGCCCTCACCGGGAAGAACTCCCCGGAATGGGCCGTCGCCTACCTCGCAGTGCTCTTTGCCGGGGGCGTCATCGTTCCCATAGACTATCAATTGGACTCGGAGGACATCGTTGGTCTCGCTTCCCGGGCCCGGGCCAAGCTCATCTTCGTCGACACCGAGCGCTACGAGGAAGTGAAACCCCTCAAGGTGCCCCGGATATCCTTAGCGCCGGATCAGAAGGACTACATCTTCGATCTACCGGAGAAGGAGCTCGACCGGGTGCTCAGAGAGCCCTCGGAGCCGGCGGCGATTCTCTTTACCTCGGGTACCACGGGACACGCCAAGGGGGTGGTCTTAAGCCACGAAAACCTTACCAGCGACTGCCTCCTGGCCCAGGCAAATCTGGGCATCTATCACACAGACATCTTCTACGCGGTGCTTCCCCTCCATCACTCCTACTCGATGCTCGCCGTCTTTATCGAGGCGATCTCGGTGGGGGCGGAGATTGTCTTTGCCAAGCGTTTGGCGGTTACCCAGATGCTCGAGGAGCTTAAGCGGGCCCGGGTCACGATGCTTCTCGGGATCCCCCTGCTCTTCAATAAGCTGCTAAAAGGCATCATGCGGGGGGTCCGGCAGAAGGGGCCCATCGCCGTCGCGGTGGTGCACACTATGATGGCGATCTCGAGCCTGTCGAAGACGGTGTTTCGGAAGAACATCGGGAAGAAGCTCTTCAACTCGATACTGGAGAAGGCCTCCCTCGCGAGTATCCGGATCTGCATCTCCGGAGGCGGACCCCTCCCGGCGAAGACCTTCCGCCGTTTTAACCAGCTGGGGCTGAGCTTCGTCCAGGGCTACGGCCTAACGGAAACCGCGCCAATCCTGACCCTGAATCCGACCTACAAGTACAAGGTCCATTCCGTCGGGAAGGTGCTACCCCAGACCACTCTCAAGATTCTCAACCCGGACAACCGGGGACGCGGGGAGATCGCGGCCCAGGGTCCGATGGTGATGAAGGGCTACTTCGAGGACGAGGAGGCTACCCGGGCGGTCATGACCGAGGACGGCTTCTTCCGGACCGGGGACGTCGGCTATCTCGACGGCGACAACTACCTCTACCTCTCGGGGAGGGCTAAGTCGCTCATCGTCACCTCCGGGGGAAAGAACGTCTACCCGGAGGAGATCGAGGACGAGTTCCAGCTCTACGACGAGGTGGAGCAGATACTCGTCCGGGGGTACATGCGCGATAAAAAGATGCAGGAGGAAGACATCGAAGCGCTCGTTTATCCTGACCTCGACCTCTTTGCCGAGCGCCTCGGTACCAAGGGGTCGGATCCCGACTGGGACGCGATCCAAGAGCGCCTCGAGGAGATCGTCGCCGAGGTGAACAAGCGCCTCCAGCCCTACCAGCGGATATCCCGGGTAAAACCCCTCTCGGATCCGATGGAGATGACGACGACGAAGAAGATAAAGCGCCACGAGGTCGACGCCTAGACCGGCGTGAACATCCTTCTCTTCGAGCCCGGGGAAGAGCGAAAGCCGCTCCCCCGGGAGGACCTCCGGGCGCGCCATCTGACCCAGATTCTCAAGGTGGCCCCGGGGCAGGTGGTTAGGGCGGGGATCGTCGAAGGGTCCGAAGGCTCGATCGAAATTACCGACGTCTCCGACGGTGAGGTGCGCTTTCTCTGGCGCGCCGGGGATACGGTTCAGCCGGAGGCGGTGCCTCCCGGGAACCCCGGTGGAAACCCCGGCGGGGACATCATTCGCCCGGTTGCCGTGCTCCTCGGGCATCCCCGGCCGCCGGTTCTCCGTCGCCTATTGAAGGATCTAACGACTATCGGTATTGACGAGATTCTCGTAACCGCCGGGGAGCTTACCGAGAAGAGCTACTTCGACAGCAAGGTCTGGGAGCCCCGGGCGCTTCGAGGGACCCTCGTCGAGGGGGCCTCCCAGGGGGGGACCACCCGGATTCCGACGGTGCACCGGTTTCGGAGTCTCCCCCGGGCGCTAGAGTACGTCGACGAGTCGAGCCCCGGGACCGACCCCGGGGAGCTCCGGCTTCTCCTGGATCAGAATGCGACGGCCTCGCTCTTCGGAGCCTCCGTCGTCGGTGCCGGGGATTCTGCGGCGGGACCGGCGTATCGCCGGGGTGTCCTCTCTGTGGGGCCGGAGCGGGGATGGACCGACGCAGAGCGGGGTCGGCTTCTCGGCGCGGGCTTCTACGCCGTCGGACTTGGGGAGCGAATACTCCGGACGGAGACCGCTGCTCTAGTCGGCGCCGCCTTCCTCCGGAGTCTCCTCCGGGTGTAGACGCGCTCGGGAGCCGAAGAGCAGGGCAAGCCCCGCCCCGGCTACGAACAGAGCGAGGCTCAGGAAGACGCTTTCTCCCTCAGGTACACCCGGCCAGAGGGCGACGACGCTCCCGACGACCAAGCCGATAATCGCCGAATACGTAGTCCGGTGGAAGCGGCGAAGAAGGTAGGCGATGAGCCGGGTGACGACGACGATGCCGAGGATCGCGCCGAGGGCGATGACCCCAAGAAAGAGCAGATCGCGGGTATTGACGGCGTAGAGGACGGCGGTGTACGTGCCCAAGAGCACCAGAACGAAGGAGCCGCTGATGCCCGGGATCACCATCGCGGCGGCGCCGGCGACTCCGCTCAAGAAGAAAAGCCCAAGGGTTCGAAAGCCGCCGGGGAGATACTGGAGCCCGAGCCCCTCTGCACCAGCGGAGGTTAAGACGACAACCGCGAAGGCCAGGACGAAGGCGACAACGCCCCCGGTGGAAACTCGAGGCACCTCGAGTTGCCCGAGGAGAGAGGGAATACTCCCGAGGATGAGCCCAATAAACAGAAACGCCATGCCGTAGGGGTAGCGCTCGAGGAGCCCCTCCATAAAGTGCGCGAGGGCGACGATGCCGATGCCGGCTCCGAGGAGAACTTGGAACACGAAGACACCGGAGACGAACCACCCGGTCCGGAGCCGGAAGAGCCGATCGATCGAGGTAATCAGCCGTTCGTAGATTCCGAGGACGACCGCGAGGGTTCCCCCACTCACACCGGGGATTACGTTCGCGATACCGATCACGAACCCACGAAGCACATTCAGCAGAACGGTAACGACAACGGGGCGACTCATGTCTTGCATAGTAGCGGACATTGAACAGAAACTTCAATTTGACTACTCTAACTCTCATGCCGCTATTCGGCTCCCTCGAGGGGGCTCCAATCCACCTTGTAGGCGTCAAAGGCACCGGAATGGCTGCCCTTGCCGAAGTCTTGGTCCACAGGGGGGCGGTGGTCTCCGGCAGCGACGTCGCCGAGGCCTTCTACACCGACGCTCTCCTCGCGGCGATCGGTGTCGTCCCCCAGGTCGGCTTCGCAGAGGAGCATCTTCCGCCGGATACCGTCCTGGTGGTCTATTCGGCGGCCTACGATCCCCAGACCAACCCGGAGCTCCTCGCCGCGGCGAGGTGCGGTGTACCGCTTTTGACCTACACCGAAGCGCTCGGGGCGCTTTCGACGGAGGCTCAGGGGGCCGGGAAGCCGACCGTCGCGATCTCCGGAGTCCACGGCAAGACTTCGACGACGGCGCTCTTGGGAACGCTTATCCGGGGTCTCGAGATTCCCGGAACGGTTATCGTTGGAAGTGCTGTCGGCAGCTTCGGCGGCTCGGCGACGTATACCGGGGGCTCCGAGGTGCTCGTGGCGGAAACCTGCGAGTACCGGCGCAACTTTCTCGCCTTCTCCCCCTCGGTTTTGGTCATAACCGCAGTCGAGGCGGATCACCTGGACTACTACCGTGACTACGCCGATGTGCTCTCTGCCTTCGTTGCCTTCGGCGAGCGTCTACCCCCCGGGGGGCTTCTGGTGTACTGTCGAGACAACGCCGGGGCCTGCGAAGCGGCAGCGGAGATAACGGCCCGGCGGGGTGATCTCCGGAGCGTCAGCTACGGTTTCCGCGATGAGGCCGACGTCTCGATTAGAGACTACGCTCTGACGACCGAAGAGACGCCGGAGGGCCCCCGGGGGGTCCAGGAGTTTCGGATCGACGGGGTGGATGGCCTCCTGAGGCTTCGGGTTCCGGGAAAGCACATGGTCGAGAACTCCGCCGCGGCCATCGCGGTGCTGCAGAAGGAGTCCACCCTTCGGCGCTACCTCCAAGACGCAGAGAGCGGGAGCGCGGCGACCAAGATCGCCGGGGCCCTGGCCCCCTTCTCCGGGACCGCCCGGCGGAGCGAGCACCTCGGCGCCGTCGGTGGTGTGCAGTTCGTCGACGACTACGGGCATCATCCCACGGCCATTCGCAAAACCCTCGAAACCTACAGACAGTTCTACGGTGCCGAGCGCCTTATCGTTGACTTTATGTCCCACACCTATTCCCGAACCGCGGCGCTCCTCGAAGAGTTTGCCCGGGCCTTCGACGCAGCCGACGTGGTTATCCTCCACAAGATCTACGCCTCGGCCCGGGAGCGTTTTTCCGGGTCCATCTCCGGCGAAGACCTCGCCACCGCGGTCCGACGACACCATTCTGCAGTACACTACTTCCCGGAGGTCCTCGACGCGCTCCCCTTTTGCGAGGAGCTCTTGCAGCCCGGGGATCTCTTCGTGACCCTCGGTGCCGGAAACAACTGGGTTATCGGCAGGGAACTACGGTCCCGCTTCTCGAAAAAGGCGGTGCATACCAGGTGAAAAGCATGACCGGGTACGGCCACGGAGACGAGGCAGCCGGCGGTCTCTTCCTCTCCATCGAGGTAAAGGGTTACAACAACCGCTACCTCGACGTTAACACCAACCTCCCGAGCGCCCTCGGTGGCTTTGAGGCTCTGGTGCGGGAACAGGTTTCCGCCGTGGTGGAGCGGGGTCGCGTCGACGTCTACGTCCGGTACCACGACGCCACCGCGACCCCGACGATCGACTTTAGCCCTGCCACCGTAAACGCTGTGGCCGAAGGGCTCCGGGAGCTGGCCCACGCCGCCGGTATTTCGGCGGAGGTTAGGCTCGACCACCTGTTGCGTCTCGACGGGGTGGTCTCGATCGAGCGCCCGGAGGCCGGGGAAGCTATCGAGGAGGCCCTCGCCGGGACGCTTGCCAGGGCCCTCGAAGCCTTCGACGACTCCCGGATACGGGAGGGGGAGGCTATGTCCCGGGACATCATGCAGAATATCGACGCCGTCGAGGCGGCTCGGAAGCAAATTGCCGAATACGCCCCGACGATCGAGGCGCAGATTCAGAGCAACCTTAAGGAGCGGTTTCTCGAGCTCCTCGGAGACGAGGTCGATATGTCCCGGATCTACGCCGAAACCGCAGTACAGTTGACGAAGGCGACCATCAGCGAAGAGTTGGTCCGAATGGAGGCCCATCTCGACGCGTTCCGGACGATTGCAGGACAACGTGGTAGTATTGGTAAAAAGTTGGACTTCCTCAGTCAGGAGTTGAACCGAGAGATTAACACAATCGGTTCCAAAAACACCCTGACGGAGATCGGCGGACTCGTCGTCGACGTAAAGGATAGAATTGAAAAAGTTCGTGAACAGCTTCGAAACGTAGAATAGCGTGAAGATAGCAATCTCCGGAAAGAGCGGATGCGGCAACTCGACCGTCAGTCGAATGGTGGCGGACCGCCTCGGCCTACGCCTGGTCAATTACACCTTTCGCAATCTGGCGAAAGAGCACGACATGAGTTTCGAGGAGCTTCAGAAGTCGGCGGAAACCGACCCCAAGTGGGACCGTTACCTCGACAAGAAGCAGCTTGAGCTCGCCCGGGAAGGAGATTGCGTTCTGGGCTCCCGTCTCGCGGTCTGGCTCCTCGAAGAGGCGGACCTCAGCGTCTATCTTACTGCGTCGCTGGAAGTCCGGGCACGGCGTATTCGGGAGCGGGAAGGGGGAACCTTCGAAGAGGTCCTCGAAGAGACCACGGCTCGGGATACTCGGGACCACCAGCGCTATTTGAAGCTCTACGACATCGACAACAACGACTACGAGTTCGTGGACCTCGTCATCGATACCGAAAACATGGAACCCCACGAAGTTGCTTCCAAGATTGTCGCCAGGGCCCGGGCTCTCGGGGCGTCCTAGGGACGTATCAACATCCCTGTTGATACATCAGCCTTAGATCCCGGCAGGCGAAGCC
>CAZLDK010000050.1:0-15957 GCA_964558285.1 uncultured Spirochaetaceae bacterium
TGCAAAACAGCTCGAGAGCCCGATAGGCGGCTACGTCGGCTACAAGATGCGCTTCGAGGACCACACCTCGGCCGACACGCGTATCAAGATCATGACCGACGGCATCCTGCTCCAGGAGCTCAAGGCCGACTACACCCTCTCCGCCTACTCGACCATCGTCGTCGACGAGGCCCACGAACGAAGCCTCAACATCGACTTCGTCCTCGGCCTCCTCAAGCGGATCATCGAGCTCCGGCCGGACTTCAGGGTCGTCGTCTCTTCGGCCACCATCAACGCCGAGGTCTTCTCCCAGTACTTCGACAGCTGTCCCGTCGTCCGGGTCGACGCCTCGATGTACCCGGTCCAGGTTATCTACGATCCCCCGGCGCTCACCGGGAACTACGACGAGCTGATGTATAAGATCGCCGACATCGTCGGCCGGGGCATAGAAGAACACCGAGAGGGCGACTACCTCATCTTTCTTCCCGGGGAGCAGGCGATCAAGGACTGTCTCGGTCAGCTCGCCTTTATGCCCTTTTCCAAGAAACTGCACCTTATGCCGCTCTACGGGCGCTTGAGCAAGGAGGAGCAGGACCGAGTTTTTCCGCCGGCGCCGGAGGGAAAGATCAAGGTAGTCGCCGCGACGAATATCGCCGAGACGAGCATCACAATCGACGGCATAACCACGGTAATCGACGCCGGAACGGCGAAAATGAACTACTACAATCCCCGAACCTTTACCTCGTCGCTGGTAGAGGGGCCGATATCCAAGGCGTCGGCAAACCAGCGCAAGGGACGAGCGGGGCGAACCCGTCCCGGGAACTGCTACCGCCTCTACACCCGGGAAGAGTTCGAATCCCGGCCCCTCTTTACGATGGAGGAGATCTACCGCACCGACCTCTCGGAGGTTGTCCTCCGGATGGCGGAGATCGGAATCCGGGATTTCGAGTCCTTCGACTTTCTCTCGCCGCCGGGGCGTGGAGGCATCGTCGGCGCCGTCGACACCCTTCTGCTCCTCGACGCCTTGAACGACGACAATAGCTTATCCACAATCGGCAAGATGATGGCCCGGTATCCCCTGATCCCCCGTCACTCCCGGACGATCGTCGAAGCAATCCTGAACTATCCCGACGTCGTCGACGAAGTGGTCACAGCGGCGGCTTTTCTCTCGACGAACTCCCCCTTCTTGCTGCCCCAGGGCGAAGAGGTCGCCGCCCGGAAGGCGCACCACCGCTATCGCGACGACCTTGGGGACTTTGTCTCTTATCTAAAGCTTCTGGTGGCCTACGAAAGCTCGGAGAACAAGCAGAAGTTCTGCGAGACCCGGTTTCTCGATCCCCGGGTGATGGCCGAGATCAAGAACGTGAAGGAGCAGCTCGCCACGATGGTCAGCGACACGGGGGTTCCCCTCACATCCGGAGGCCCTGTCGCATCCTACCTCTGCGCCGTGGCCCGAGGTCTTGTTCAGTTCGTCTGCGTCAGGACGGGACGAGGCAACTATCGCTCTCTGACGGCCCAACGCATCATGATCCATCCGGGGTCGGTAATGTTCCGGCAAGACCCGGAGTTTATCGTCGCCGGCGAAATCGTCCGGACATCTCGGACCTACGCCAGATCGGTTTCTCCCCTCGAGCGCTCCTGGATTCCCCGGATCTCCGAAGAGTTGGCAACCGAGCTCTTGGCGATAGGCCGCCCCGGCAAGGGAGGCGGAAAGAAGGGAAAGGCAGCCGCCGAAACCAGGGACACCACCTGGCAGGTAGTAATCGGCGCTACGGTGTTTCGCTTGGAGCCCTACAAGGGCAAGAAGAAAGTGGCCGTCCTCCCCTGGGATCAGCTTCGGGACCTAGTCGAGCGGGGGACCCAGCTGCTGCCGCACCACAGCAACCTTCGGGGCAAGGTAGTAGCAAAGGGCCGGGAGTTGATGACGGGGATGCGTCTTCCGGAGATATTCCGGATTGCCAAAGTGATGGACTTCGGCCGGGCGATGCTCGCCGACCCTCCACCAAAACGAACCTACCAGGTATTCAAGGACCCTGAAGCACTCTGCAAGCGTCTCGGGGACCTCCTAAAGCCGGCGCCGATCAAGAAGAGCTCGAAGCAGACCGGCTTCCTCACACTCCACACCGACGACCATGGACAGTACTGGATAAAGCCGACCCGAAACTTCTACACCGCGGTCGACACCAGCCTCTACAGCCTCGACGTCCTCGCCGACGAGCTCAAGACGGAGGAACCGCTGGTCGCCGACGTCGGCGCGGCGTATCGACGGGTCGCGGCTGTCTACGAGGAATAGCCCTACCCCCGGAGCGCCCTTCGTATCTCCGATTCTTCGAGGGTGACCAGCTCCTGCCGGCCGGGCCCCTCCTGGAGGACAAACTTGAGCTCGCCACCGGCAGTCTTCTTGTCCCGGTACATCGCCGCCACCAGATCGTCGATTTCAAGCTCCGGGACCTCGAGATCGAAGGCGTAGGTCTCGAGGATAGTACGGACCCGGCGAAGGTAGTCTTCGGTGCAGCGTCCCTGGGCCCGGGAGACCAGTGTGGCGCGGTAGATTCCCCAGGCGACGGCCTCGCCGTGGGTGAACCGGGAGAGTTCGGTCACCGCTTCGAGGGCGTGGCCAAAAGTGTGGCCGAGGTTTAGCGCCGCGCGACCGGGGTCTTGTCTCCCCGGGACACCGCCGGCTTCCCGGAAGTCCGCCGACGCTATCCGTCCCTTTACCTCGATACAACGCCGAACCATCTCTTTTACGACGTCCGGCTGCCGGGCGAGCACCGCGTCCCGTCGCTCTTCCAAGATAGAAAGGAGCTCTTCGTCACCGAGGAGGGCCGTCTTTATGGTCTCCGCGAGCCCGCTCTTGTACTCCCGGTCGGGAAGGGTCTGCACACTCTTGGAATCGACGATCAGGAGCTCTGCGGGATAGAAGGTTCCGACCATGTTTTTGTAGCCACCGAAATCGATCCCCGTCTTACCCCCGAGAGCCGCGTCGACCATCGCGAGAAGCGACGTCGGCACGAGAACGAGGCGGATTCCCCGGGCGTAGATCGAGGCGACGAAGGCGGTAAGGTCGCAGACGACGCCTCCGCCGACACCGACGAGGGTAGCGCCCCGTTCGGTTCCACGGTCGAGGAGATCGAGGAGGAGGCGATGCGCCGTTTCCCAGCTCTTGGAAGCTTCCCCCGGCGGGACGACGATACAGTCTTCCGGGGCGTAGCCCCGGGTGTTCTCGTCGGCTACCCAGACAGCGTCGCCCGGAAGTAGTTCGGGCCGGGGAGAAGAGAAGACTACGGTGGTAGTCCTATCACCGAAGGAAAAGGAGGTTTGCTCTTTGCCGGTCGCCGATTTCATCGTCGACGACTATACCATATTGGTGTTGTCGTATCGTGGTTTCTGCGCCTCAGCCGACCGCGGAAAGGCCTATCTTTTCCAGGTCCCCCTGAAGGGAGTCTACGATTTGTTGTACGAAGGGATCGACGATCGAGTAGATCCGCTTGTTTCCCTTCACCTCGGACTGGACGATCCCCTTGTCCTTCAGGATGGCGAGGTGCTGGGAAACGACCGGCTGCGGCTGCTGGAGGCAGACCCAGAGCTCGCTCACGCAGGGCTCCTGCTCCTTGGCAATCGCGCACAAGAGTTTCAACCGTATGGGATGGCCGCAGACTTTGAGCTTCTGGGCACAGGCTTGAAGAATAGAATCGCTGCAGTGTTCGTCTACACTAGTAAGATCAGGCAACATACCAATCTCCTTAACGGAGGTACCGTGCCTATACTATATATCTTTTAAACTATGTAGTCAACGTCCGGGTAACCGAGGACTCAGGCGGACTTCTTCGAAGAGCCCGAGCTCTCCGCTTTCGTGTCCGAGGACTTGGTGTCCGACGAGGTCGCCGTAGAGGACTCGCTGCCCTTCTTCCCGTCGGTATCGGCTTTCTTCTCAGTCGTCACCGTGCTCGAGCTCTTGGTCTTCTTGCTGTCGTTGACGTAGAAACCACTCCCCTTGAAGATGATGCCGATACCACCGCCCACAAGCCTCTTGAGGGACTGCTTACCGCAGCTCGGGCACTTCTTGAGAGGATCCTCGGACATGCTCTGAAATGCGTCAAAGTTGTGTCCACACCCGGCACACTCGTATTCGTACGTAGGCACTGTTTGCTCCCCTTCTCTGCCGACCTTTAGGATCGACGAGAATATAGCATTTTGTCGCCCCGGGGGCAATTTGTAGTGAGTGCTCCCAAGATTGTGTTTTTTTTAGGGAGGGCGCGGTCCGCCCGTCGGTTAGTAGTCGAGCCGCACCGGAATCGCGTTCTCGGTCAGATAGGTCTTGATCTCCGGCATCCGATACTCGCCGAAGTGGACCATACTCGCGACCAGCGCGGCGTCGGCCCGCCCGTCGGTCAGAACCGCCCGAATATGCTCCGGCGTACCGGCGCCTCCGGAGGCGACGACCGGCACCCCGACGCTCGTCGAGATAAGCCGGGTGAGCGTTATCTCGTAGCCATCCTTGGTCCCGTCTGCGTCGATGGAGTTTACCACGATCTCTCCGGCTCCCCGGTCCACCGCCTCCCGGGCCCATTCGAGGGCATCCCGGTCGGTAGCGACGCGGCCTCCGTTGATGTAGACCCGGTAGCCCGAGGGCATTTCGGTATCCCGCTGGGCGTCCATTCCGAGGACGATACACTGGTCTCCAAACTGTCGGGCACCGACGTCGATCAGGCTCGGGTTCTTGACCGCCTGGCTGTTCAGGCTGACCTTCTCGGCGCCGGCCAAGAGAACGGCCCGCATGTCGTCGAGGCTCCCGAGACCTCCCCCGACGCTAAAGGGGACGAAGATCTGCTCGGCGACCCGGCGGACGACGTCGATCATGATGCCTCGCCCTTCGGCGCTGGCGGTAATATCGTAGAATACGAGCTCGTCGGCTCCGCTTTCGTAGTACTCCCGGGCCATCGACACGGGGTCGCCGATGTCGATATTGCCCTTGAATTGCACGCCCTTGGTGGTCTTTCCGTCCCGGACGTCGAGACAGACGATGACCCGTTTCTGAAACATGGAGATCTCCTAGAGCTTTAGGAAGTTTCGCAGAAGCAGCAGACCGTTCTTACCGGACTTTTCCGGGTGAAACTGAGTAGCCACGACGTTGTCCCGGGCAAAGGCGGCGCAAAACTCGTGGCCGTATTCGGTTGTGCCGATGCAGAGCGTGTCGTCCTCCGGGTCCGGGTAGTAGCTGTGGACGAAATAGAAAGAGGACTCGTCGGCCAGCCCCTCGAACACGGGGTGACGGCTTCGCAGCCTCAGAGTATTCCACCCCATGTGCGGAATCTTTAGCCCCGGGGCCCCGGCGAAGCGACGGGCGACGCCGGGAATCAGATCGAGGCAGCCGGCGTCCCGTTCTTCGGAACGGCTGAGAACTATCTGGCTCCCGAGGCAGATACCGAAGAGCGGCTTCCCCCGGTCGGCGACCTCCCGAAGGGCGTCCCCGAGGCCCCTCAACCCGAGAACATCCATCGCGGAGCGCGCCTCTCCGACGCCGGGAAAGACGACGGCATCGGCCTTAAGAACTTCCTTCGGCTCCGGGGATACGAAGAAGTCTGCGTCGAGGTGATTCAACGCCGTCTCGACACTTCGAAGATTGCCTGCTTCGTAGTCGACTACCGCGACCTTCACGGCGTGTCACCGAGGAGACCGTCGGCGCCGCCGTACCCCTGGAGGAGCTCGGAGGAAAGGTCGAAGAGCTGAGAGGTCTCGAGGGGCCCCACGATGAAGGTCACAAGGTTCTCCCGTTGGGCTACTTCCAGAAGCTGCCGGACCCGCCCGGGCTCCATCTCCATCTCCGCGGCGATGCCCAGGGCGAGAAGGCGCAAGATGGCCTCGAAGGCCCGGGCGGAGCGCTCGTTATCCAAAACGGCTTCACCCGAGAGATTCACCTGAGGAGTGCCCGCCTCGGCGGCCGCGACGTAGAATCGCAGCTCCTGGAGGGGAAGCACCCCGCCGAAGGGTGTCGAGATGGCGCCGCCGCCGGGAGACGGAACAAAGGCGGCCACAGGTACGGTTGCGAACCGCTCGAGGAAATCCGGCGGCCAGGGAGAGACAACGGGGGCCTCCCGGGGCAACTCTTCCGGGGCTCCGTTCCCGAGGACCAGCAAACCGTCTCCGGGAAGGATCAGAAGCCAGGGGCCCTCTTCCCGTCGAAAGTATTCCCGACCGACGGCATCGCTCTCCTGGCGCCACTCGTCGGACCGGCGGAGCGCCCGGGTAAGGCGGCGGGTCGGCAGGTTGCCCCGGACGGCGACGACGACCCTCCGATCTTCGATCGAGTCGGGAGAGCCAGAATCCCGGCCAACGGAGATACCGGCCAGGTCGATCCGGCTCGCGATCGCGGGGCCAATGTCGAAGCTCTCTAAAAGAACGTAGGCAAGGTCGCCCCGTTCCTCAGGGCTGATCAAGAGATAAATGGCCGAGTCCGCGGGAAGCGGCAGGTTCTCCGGGGTCGGAGCAATCTCCGGCGCACTTCGGCAGGAAGAGAGGAGTAAAACCCCAGTCAGGGCCCCGAGGAGAAGCCTCAGGCTCGTTTTATCGCGATGTAGCATGCAGAATCTCCCGCTTCGACCTCGGTAGCCGATTGAATACGTTCCCAGGTAAGGTCAACCGCCAGGGTCTCGTTGACCAGATAGTCCCGAAAGCTCTCAACGGCGTCCTTGACGCCGTTTTCTCCGTGGACCCAGAGATGGATCCGGTCGGTAACCTCAAGCCCGCTTTCTTTCCGGAGGTTCTGAACCGCCCTAACAATATCCCGGACGATTCCTTCCTGCTGTAGCTCCTCGGTAATCTCCGGATCGAGGGCTACCGTCAGAGAGCCCTCGTTGAGAACCCGGAGGTTCTCCTTTTCGAGCCGCTGCACCAGGACGCTGTCGGTCGTCAGGTCGAGGGTGCGGTTACCGATGTCGATGTTCAGAACGGTGCCCTCGAGGAGGCTCTGGATTTCCTTAGATGAAAGCGACTCGATCTTCTGCGCCGCCTTCTTCATATCCTTCCCGAGCTCTTTCCCGAGGACACGGTAGTTCGGCTTGGCCCGATACTCCACCAGGTCGTCTTCGTTCTCCCGGAAAACCACATCCTTAACGTTGAGCTCTTCCCGAATGATGTCCTCCATCTCTAAGAGCACCGTCCGTTCCTTCCGGTCGATGGTTACCAAGTGGATAGCCTTGAGGGGCTGACGGATCTTTAGGTTGTGCATCCGGCGGATCGCTCGGCCCATGCTGACGGAGTGACGGACGCTCTGCATCTTCCATTCGAGCTCTTCGTCCCGTCGGGACTCCTCGACCTCGGGATAGTCGCAGAGGTGGACCGAAATCGGCGTGTCGTCGGTTCTGAGGTTCCGATACATCGCTTCGGTCACGAAGGGGACAAAGGGAGCCGCCACCTTGATGAGCTTTAGGAGTACGGCGTAAAGGGTCTGGTATGCCTGCTCCTTGTCTCGGTCGTTCTCGCTCCGCCAAAAGCGGCGCCGGGAGCGTCGGATGTACCAGTTGTTCAGGCTGTCGATAAAGGCGACGATCGGTTCGATGGCCTTCTGCAGCTCGTAGGCCTCGAGGGAGGCGGAAACTTCGGCGACAAGGGTCTCCGCAGAGGAGAGAATCCACCGATCGAGTGGGTTATCCGGCTCCCCGGGGGCGGCACTGGGCATTACACCGTCGATGTTCGCGTAGGTTACGAAGAAGGAGTAGGAGTTCCAGAACGGAATAATGACGGTCTTGAGAACCTCTCGCACGCCGTCGTCGGAGTACTTTAGATCCTCCGCCCGGACTACCGCCGAGTTCATCAGGAAGAGACGCAAGGCGTCGGCCCCGAAGTTATCGATAATGTCCTTCGGGTCGGTAAAGTTGCGCTCGCTCTTGCTCATCTTCTTGCCGTCTTCGGCAAGGACCAGACCGTTGGTCACGCAGTTCTTGAAGGCCGGCTTCTTGTAGAGCGCCGCCGCGAGAACCGTTAGGGTGTAGAACCAACCCCGAGTCTGGTCGAGCCCCTCACAGATGAAATCCGCGGGGAAGTTCTCCTCGAAGAACTCTTTGTTGTCGAAGGGGTAGTGGTTCTGGGCGTATGGCATCGCCCCGGATTCGAACCAGCAGTCCAAGACCTCGGGAACTCGGCGCATGGTCCCGGAGCCGTCGGGGGCCGGCCAGGTGATGTCGTCGACGTAGTGCTTGTGGAGATCTTCCACCTTCCGTCCGCTCTTCTTCTCGAGCTCTTCGATCGACCCGATGCACTCGACGTAGTCGCCGCCGTCGGATTTCCAAATCGGGATCGGGTTACCCCAGTAGCGGTTCCGGGAGATGGCCCAGTCCCGGGCGCCCTCGAGCCACTTGCCGAAGCGACCCTCTCGAAGGTGGTCCGGGACCCAGTGAACCTGGCTGTTCGCCGCGAGCATGTCCGGCTTTATCTTTTCGATATCGACGAACCAGCTCGAGATCGCCCGGTAGATCAGCGGCTTTTTGGTCCGGTAGCAGTGTGGATAGGGGTGGAGATAGTTCTCCCGGCGAACGAGCTTTCCCTCTTCCTTGAGCATCCGGATGATCGGCTTGTCGGCGTCTTTGACGAACAGCCCTTCGAAATCCGGGACCTCGTTAGTAAAGCGGCAATCCGGGTCGATGGGAACCACGATCGGGAGCCCCGAGTCCTTGAGAACCTCGTAGTCCTCCTCGCCGAAACCGGGAGCGATATGGACAATGCCGGTACCGTCCTCGGTGGTGACGTAGTCCGCCTGATGCGCTTGGAAGGCGCCGGAATCCTTTAGGTCCGCGAAATAGGGAAAGAGCGGCGCATAGCGGAGACCTACCATCTCCTTCCCGAGGAAGGTTGCGATAATCTCGTACTCCTCCGGCGAGCGGTAGTAAGCCGCGACGCGCTCCTCGGCGAGGATAAAGTGGCTCTCGCCGTCTCGTACCAGGGCATAGGTGATGTCCGGCCCGACGGCCACCCCGAGGTTCGACGGGAGCGTCCAGGGGGTCGTCGTCCAGGCGAGTACCGCGGTGTTTTCGGGAAGGGTGGTTTTCCCGACGGTGCTTCCCGGCTCTACGTCGAAGCGGACGGTTATCGCCGGGTCGGTTACCTCCTGGTATCCACCGAGGTTCACCTCGAAGTTGGACAGGGGCGTCGCGAGACCGGGACTATACGGCAGAATGTAGTAGCCTTCGTAGATAAGACCCTTTTCCCAGAGCTGCTTGAAGACCCACCAGATGGTCTCCATGTAGTCCTTGTCCATGGTCTTGTAGTCGTGGTCGAAGTCGACCCACCGTCCCATCCGGGTGACGATCTGCCGCCATTCGCCGGTGTAGCGCAGCACGATTGAGCGACACGCCTCGTTGAACTTGGCGATGCCGTACTCCTCGATCTGCGCCTTGCCGGAAATCCCGAGCTCTTTCTCCATCTCGTATTCGACCGGCAGGCCGTGACAATCCCACCCGAAGCGACGCTGGACGCGCCGTCCCCGCATCGTCTGATACCGGGGAATAATGTCCTTTATAGTGCCCGGCACGAAGTGTCCGAAGTGAGGTAGTCCCGTTGCAAAGGGAGGGCCGTCGTAAAAAACGAAGTCCTCGGCCCCCTCTCGGTTCGAGATTGATTGCTGAAATGTGTCGTTCTTCTCCCAAAAGGCCAGGACGTCTTCTTCCAACGTGGGAAAGCTGACTTTTGGATCAACGGGATCGTACAAGAGTGTTGCTCCTCTTTTAGGCTGTTGCGTTCCTCCCCGGGCACCTGTACCCAGTAGAGGCCCCTCATCCTAGAGAAGCCGATTTGCGACTGTCAAGCTACCGTAGGGAGACGATGGAAAGGTACCCAGCATCGCCGTAGGAAGCAAGAGCCCGGCTCCCGGCGAGCAACGGTAGCCCTCGAACACGAGACGTCGCGGCGATTATGCGGTCGATCATCGTTAGGCTCTCCCCGACCACCGACGTCCGCGGGAGTCGAGCCGCCTCTGCGGCGATTTCGGGGGTCAACCGCTCGAGGGAGAGCCCCGGGGTGTCGAGAGCCTGGGCGACCCAGGAAAGCAGCGGAATGGAGAATACGAGGTCTCCGCGTTCCTCGAGTTGTGCCATCTCGAAGAGCGACACGTCGCAGAGCTTTAAGCCCCCGGCTATCTGCGCGTCCTCGGCGGCTTGTTGCGCAGAGGTGCCCACCTGTCCTTCGGCCCCGCCCAATAGGAGTATCAAGGCTCGGGTGTCTAGAAGAAGGGGGCTTTCGCCCCCTTGGGAAGGAGTAGTCACTCGAGGGCGGACTCAGCGAGGACTGCGAGCCCTTTGAGCCGGCCAAAAAGCCGGGGCTCTTGGCGCTCCTCCACGGGTACCATCTGGGCAACCGGCCGCCCTCGCTTCGTAATGAGAATCTGCTGTCGCGTCTGCTCGACGTGGTCCATGAGCTTCAGGCATTCCGCCTTGAAACGTCCCGCCGGAATGGTCACTTAGCAGCCTCCCAGTTTCGCTCCGCTAACATGACGTTCACTCCGTTAAAAGTGACTATGGTCATTATACTATGGTCACACAAATTGTCAAGCCCGCCGTCGGATTGCCCAGAGCCGGACACTACCGTATACTCGGGTTAATTTTGAGTTTAACCGTTGCTTTGTTTTCCGATGCCTACCCACCGGAGGTAAACGGCGTAGCCACCGCTGTGGTTCTCATCAGGCGCGAGCTCCAACGCCAGGGTCATACGGTCTACGTCTTCTGCCCGAACTACAACCGACCGACCGACGACGAAGAAGGCGTCTTTCGCTTCTACTCGATTCCGTACTTTTTTAAGGCTATGCGACACCAGCGCTTTGCCTTCCCGACGGCGAAGGATTTCCGCCGCCTAAAGCATCTCGGAGTCGACATCATCCATTCCCACGTGCCCGGAAACATCGGTGTCTTGGCCCTGTTTGCCGGCTGGTGGTACGGAATTCCGCATGTCCACACCTATCACACCTTCTACATTCGCTACACCCACTATATGCCCCTTCCCTTCAGTCTCGCGGCCCGGGGCGTCAAGTGGATTACCCGGCACTTCGGAGGGCGGTGCCAACGGGTTATCTGCCCGAGTCGACAGATTCGCGACGAGATTCTCTCGTACAACACCGACTTCCCCCTGGACGTTATCCCCACCGGAATAGACTTAGAGCGAAACACGGCCCCGATTCCCCTAGAGGCAATCTACCGGGCCCACGACCTCTCCCCGGATCGACGGATTCTCACCTTCGTCGGCCGCCTGGGGTTCGAGAAGAACCTCGAGTTCCTGGTACATGCCTTCGCCGATCTTCTGCAACGGGGTTACGACCTCATGCTCCTCTTCGTCGGCGACGGTGACGCCCGGACGCTCATCCAAGACACCGCGGAGAAGCGAGGAATAGCGGACCGGATTCGAATTACAGGTTACGTCCCCCGGGAGACAGTCTTCTCTTACTGCCGGGCGTCGTACCTCTTTGTATTTGCCTCGATGACGGAAACCCAAGGACTCGTGCTCTTAGAAGCGATGTCGACGGGCCTCCCGGTAGTCGCCGTCGACGCGATGGGAGTGTCCGACCTCCACGCCGACGAGGTCGGGGGGCTTCTTTCGGCCCCGGACCGGGGAGAGTTTGCCGACAAGGTGGCGCTGCTCCTCGATAACCGGGAGCTCTACGAACGAAAACGACGGGGAGCGGTCAATAAGGCGCGCCTCTGGTCCACCGACCCGATGACCCGGCGCCTCGTCGCCTGCTACGAGGAATCGATCCGCGACTACCGCCTCCACGGCCTCCCGCGATACCACCGCCGCAACTGGGAGCAGGACCCTCTTCCGGAGATCCAATGGCCCCCGGAAGCTCCGAGGGCAGACACCTAAGGCGCCTTTTTTTGCCCCTCTTCTTACGACAGATTCGCGTTTGACCGCCAAATGCACTATATTCTGATGTAGAAAACCACTGAAGGGGGAGCACAATCTATGCTTCGAAAACCCTGGAGATTCTTGATTCTCTTGGTCGGGCTCGTGGCACTCTTTTCCTGCGCCTCGGAACCCGAGGTCGCGCCGGAAGAGCCGGAGCCTGCACCTGCTGAAGCACCGGAACCCGAAGTACCGCTACCGGTTTCGCAGCGAACGGAAGCCGAAGAGCTACGAGACACCATCCTCGCATACGATCTTGCACAGTTTGACGCCGAGGCCTTTGAAGCCGGAGAAGAGAGCTTTGAGGCGGCGGAAGCGGCCTACGAGATCGACAACGAGATGGCCCGTCGCGAGTACGAAGCCGCCATCGAGCGGTACAACGAGGTAATCGACTCCGGTGTAGCCGGATTGCGGGAGCGGAAAACCGACGAAATCCTGACCGCTAAAGCACGAGCCGACGAGCTTCGGGCGAGTAGGGCCGTCCCCGTCGTCTACGAACGAGGCGAGCGGGCTGCGCAGGTTTCAGCGCAGAGGTTCGACGAAGGCGAATACGTCGAGGCATATCGCGTCGCGAACCAGGCTATCGAACAGTACAACCAAGCTTACAGAAGGGCTTTGGAGCTTCGACAGCAAGCTCAGGCAGCGTTGAACAGCGCCGAAGAGCGAGGTCAAAGGTCCCGAGAGCAGATCGACGTATACGAGGGAGATCTGCGGGACGCCGAAGAAGAGCTCGGAAACCGGTAAAGGGAGGACGCCATGAAACGAGTACTGCTTATTCTTGTGGGAATTACTCTGGCATCCCTCGTCTGGGGTCAGAGCCTTCTCACCGACAATCCATTCTATCGACAAGCCGAAGAGCTCAAGCAACAGGCTCGAGAAGCTATTGAAGAAGGGCGCTACGAAGAGTCAATCGAGCTCTCCACCGAGGCTGAAGACTACCACCGTCAGGCAGAAGAGTGGGCCGAGCTGCAGGTGCAGCGGTACCGGGCTTCCGGATGGAAGTCAAGGGCCGAGGATCGTATAGCGTACGCCGAGAGAATCGATGCGCCGGAAAACTTCCCCCGGGAGTTTGCCAACGCCGAGGAATTCTACGACGAGGGGCAAGAGCTCTTTGGCGACGAAGAGTACGCCGCGAGCATCCAGCCCTTCCAGAACGTGGTCCAGGCTCTCGAAGGCGTCCGGCCGATTCGGACGGCACAACCCGAGCCGGAGCCGGAGCCGGAACCCGAGCCCGAGGAGGCGGTTCTACCCGCGTTCTATCGTGTGCGGCTTATCCCGGAGAGGCGCGACAGCTTCTGGCGTATCGCCGAATACGACTTCGTCTACGGTAATCCCTGGTTGTGGCCCCGTCTCTACGAGGCAAACAAGGACATCCTCCACGATCCGGATAACCCGGACCTTATCCATCCCGGAATGCTCTTCGAGATTCCGCCACGGGAGGGAGAAGAACGAGAGGGCATCTGGAACGAGATGCAGGAGAACGAAGACGGCGGCCGTTTCGCTCGGTAGGGGCCCCTTAGTAGCCCCTTAGTAGAAAGACAGCCGGGCGTTAGAACCGCCCGGAGCTGTTATATTCTTGGAGACAGTGCCGCGGCGCCTCAGGGCGTTGCGGCATTTTTATTGCCCCGTCTCGAGCTCCCGAAGGTAGGCTGAGATTCGGTCGACCTTAAGCCGCAGCTCTTGATGCTTTCGGCGTTCGCCCTCGACCACATCCGGGTCCGCTTTCGACAAGAAGCCCTCGTTGCCGAGTTTCTTCTCGGTAACCGAAAGCTGTTTTTCGAGCTTCTGACCCGCACGCCTAAGACGATCGACCTCTGCGGAAACATCGATCAGGTCCCGTACGTAGATGTAGACCTCGAAGCCGGTCCCGACTTCGGTAACCGAGCCCGCCGTATCCGGCTTCTCTTGGGAAAAGGCGACGCTCCCGGCCCCCGTCAGCAGACGGATCAGCCCCTCTTCGCCGGCGAGGAAGACGCCGTGGGAGAAGTCTGCGTCGGTCCGCACCCGGAAATCGATCCTCTTCCCCGGCGGAATGGTGAACTCACTCCGAACGGTCCGAACCAGGCGTACGAGCTCCTGGAGCGAGGCAAAGGCAGCCGCCGTCCCGACGTCGTCCCGAGCCGGGTCTACCGAAGGATAGGGCGCCACGATAACCGAGGCGCTCTTCGGCGCGTCGGGGAGCGCCGGCAGCTGCTGGTAAATCTCCTCGGAAACAAACGACACGAAGGGGTGCATCAGCCGGAGGCTCTCCTCGAGGACGTAGAGAAGGTGTGAGATTCCCCGGTTCCGCTCCGTCGGGTCTTCGGAATAGAGCGAGGCTTTGGACGCTTCGATGTACCAGTCGCAGAAATCGTTCCAGAAGAACTCGTAGATGGCCGAGCTGGCATCGCTGAATCGGTAGGATGCCATCGCCTCCTGGACCCGCCGGGTGGCGTCGTTCAGGCGGTGGTAGATCCACCGGTCGACGGCCTTCTGCTCTAGGGCCTCGGCCGGGAGCACCTCGGCTCCTTCGAGGTTCATGAGGATGTAGCGGCAGGCGTTCCATATCTTATTGACGAACTTGCTTCCGAAGTTGAAGTCGCTCTTGTCGAGGGGAATGTCCTGCCCCGAGGCGGCCAAGAAGGCCAAGGTAAACTTGTGGGCGTCGGCGCCGAACTCGGCGACCACCTCCAAGGGGTCGATCCCGTTCCCCAGGGACTTGGACATCTTCCGCCCCTGCTTATCCCGGATGAGCCCGGTGATGTAGATGTCCCGGAACGGCACCTCTCCCATGAACTCCAGGCCCGCCATGATCATCCTCGACACCCAGAAAAAGATGATGTCGTAAGCGGTGACCAGGGCCGTCGTCGGGAAGAAGGTGGCGAGGTCTTCGGTCTCTTCGGGCCATCCGAGGGTCGAGAAGGGCCAAAGCCAGGAGGAGAACCAGGTATCTAGGACGTCCTCGTCCTGGCGGAGCTTCTTGCCCTTGTGCTCCGGCTGCGTCGTCGGGTCTTCCCGGCTTACGATCATCTCCCCGGTCTCGTCATCGTACCAGACGGGAATCCGGTGGCCCCACCAGATCTGCCGAGAGATGCACCAGTCGCGAATGTTCTCGAGCCAGTTGGTATAGGTGTTCTCCCAGCGCTTGGGAAAGAACTTGATTTCGCCGTCCTCCCAGGCCTTGTACGCCTTGTCCGCCAAGGGACGCATCCGGACGAACCACTGGTCCGAGAGGTAGGGCTCGACGACGGTGTTGCAGCGGTAGCAGTGGCCGATCTGGTGGTTGTGCTCCTCCTCGGAGATGTAGAGGCCGGCCTCTTTGACGTCCGCAACGACCCTCTTGCGCGCCTCCTTGGTGGAAAGCCCCTGGTAGGGCTCCGGGACGTTCTCGTTTAGGGTCCCGTCTGGGTTGAGTATGTTTAGAAGCTCCAGGCCGTGGCGCTGGGCAATCTCGTAGTCGTTGGAGTCGTGTCCCGGGGTCACCTTGACGGCGCCGCTTCCGAACTCCCGGTCGACGTAGCTGTCGGCGACGACGGGGATCCGGCGCCCCACCAAGGGAAGGATAACGTGTTTGCCCACCACCTCCTTGTAGCGCTCGTCCTCGGGGTGAACCGCAACGCACATATCCCCGAGCATCGTTTCCGGCCGAGTGGTGGCAATCTCGATCTTGCCGGTGCCGTCCTCTAAGGGGTAGTAGTAGTGATGGAGCTTCCCGTGGACCTCTGCATGCTCGACTTCGTCATCCGAAAGGGCGGTCCCGCAGGAGGGACACCAGTTGACCAGGTAGTACCCCCGGTAGATGAGCCCCCGTTCGTAGAGGGAGACGAAGACCTCCCGGACCGCCTTGCTAAGACCGTCGTCCAGGGTAAAGCGCTCCCGGCTCCAGTCGCAGGAGGCGCCGATCTTCTCGAGCTGTCGGGTAATAATGGAGTGATGCTCCTCCTTCACCTTCCAGGTCTCTTCCATAAAGGCTTTCCGGCCGATCTCTCGGCGGGAAGTACCCTTGGCGCGGAGCTTTCGCTCTACGACGTTCTGCGTGGCGATGCCGGCGTGGTCGGTCCCGGCCCGGAGCCGATTGAAGCCTCAGGTCCCGATCAGCTGTGGAGTTGGGATATC
>CAZLDK010000051.1:0-9909 GCA_964558285.1 uncultured Spirochaetaceae bacterium
AGCTCGTAGGGGTGCTCCTGCTCCAGCTCCCGGTTCAGGGTTAAGAACTCTTCGGCTTCCTGGACCGTCATCCGGGAGACCCGGCCGTCGACGTCTTGCTCTACGCCCGGTGGCACCTCGAAGGCCCTCGGGAGAGTCCGGGTTCCGACGGTTACGAAGAAGAGTTTCTGCGCCTGTAAGGCGATCGCCACCGTCGCCGCCAGCTCCCGGGAGGAGATGCTGTAGGGACGTCCGGCGAGGCTCCAGCCGACCGGAGGAAAGATCGGGACGAAGCCCTCCTCCAGGGTCTTGTGGATCAGCTCATCCTCTACACGTTCGACCATCCCGGTCTGTTGGAAATCGACCCCGTCGAGGACGCCGATACCCCGTGCCCGGACCCAGTTCCCGATTACCGCCGTGGTGTCCAGCTCCGCGAGGTCGGTCATAAGCTTGCTCGCGCCGTCGAAGGCTGCGATCTTTACGAAGGGCATCGCCTCCTGGGAGGCCACCCGGATACCGTGGTGGATGGTCCAGGGGATGCCGTACTGGGTCAACAGCTCGTCGATCCGGTTCCTGGCTCCGGGAATGAGGCAGATTCGGATCCCCGCCTCCTTGAGGAGCACCAGGTCCTTCAACAGCCGGGGCAACAGCGGGTGCTCGAGGGGCCCGTCGTCGATCTGGATGACGAAGGTGCCCCCCTGGAAGCGGGTTGAGTAGAGAAATACCTCTCGAATAAGCTCGACGTGGCCGGAAATCGGGTCTTCGGTCATTGGTACATAATCAGCACCGGCCGGGGTTCCAAGGCGAGCACTTCTTCCGGAGTCATGAGCGGGTCGTCGTAGCCGCCGTCCCGCCACTCCTTGGGGTAGAAGAGCTTGAAGCCCTTCAGCGGAATGTTGGTAGCCGCCCGGTTGTAATTCCAGGACAGGTGCTTGTCCCTCGGAGGCCCGAAGCCGTCGGCGTTGTGGACCAGATCGACCCGGTCGAAATCGGTCCGCACGTCCTCACGGTTCTCTATCATCACCCAATTGAACTGATGGACGACGAACATCTTTCGCTGGTTGATGCCCTCTTCCTCGAGGTAGTCCTGGATAATCTGTTGGGCCTCGTTGATCTCCGAGGCGTGGACGCTCCCGATAACCTCGTTCGGCCTTAAGGTCGACCATTCGGGGTCGATCGCAAGGTGGACGCTCGGGTAGTTGAGGTAGGGCAACATCTCCCGGACCGATTCCACGACATCGTGTTTCCCCAGCTGGTGGTCGAGGATGACGGCGAATCCGTTGTCCTCGGCAAACTGAATGTACTCGGTAAGCACTTCGGAGTTGAGGACACCGACGTTCGCGTCGGCGTATGCGGTTGCGTAGATAATGTGAAACGCCGGAACTACTCCCCGGTCGCCGTTCACCGAGTCGTATTCTTCGGCAACCTCCCGGAGCCCGTCGGCCATCTCTTCGATGGCGGTCTCCCCGAGAATACCCATGTAGAACGACAGAGGGTGGCCGTAGAAGGCGACAACGTCGGCGTCGTCGATGACACCGGGAATGGGGAGGGGCTCCTGACGATGGTTCCACGGATCGGAGACCACAGGGGCGGAAGCGGGTGCCGGGGTCGGCGCGGGGTCCTCTTCGTGGAGCACCGCGGCGGTCGAGGTGTCGGCACTGCCCTGTCCGACAACGGCCGACGTTTCAGCCGAGGCCGACGTCTCCGCCGAGGCCGACGTCTCCGGGGCCCCGGCTGGGGGCTCCGCCGCTGCCGAATCGCCGGCCCGGTTCTCCTCGGAGGCGGGGGCTTCGTCGCTTTCTGCCGACGCTTCTGGTGCTTCGGGCTCTGGGGCTGCCGGCTCTGGGGCTTCGGGCTCTGGGGCTGCCGGCTTTTCGGCCTCCGCCGGGACGGAAGCTATCTCCCCCGGGTCCGCGGCTTCGGGCTCCGGTGGCTCTCCGGTGGCGCAGGCGGCGAAGAGGAGGATAACAGCGACAGTAAGCAGGAACAGCCTCATTTTCATGTTATCGGCAAGACTATAGCGAGTTTGCAAAATGCTCAACCGGCGACTATAGTGAGGGAACGTGGTAAAGCGCCTCGGGCTCACAGCGGCGGTTTTCCTGATACTCTCATCATGTGGCCCTTCCCAAAGCGAACGCCTCACCTCCGTAGAAGCAAAGGTGCGCAACCTGGCGGAGCTCCATACCTACGAACAGACGTACCGGGATGTCGTCTATCTCGGGGAACAGCGCCAGTTCCTCTTCTTTCGGACGATGGACCGGCAGCTCCTTTTTTCGGTGAACATCCGGGTCCGCGCCGGGGTGGACCTCCGGAGTGGCCTCACCGTACTGCCGGGGGAAGGGCGACGGAGCGTCTTTGTCGAAGTGCCGGCTCCGACGATCCTCCTAGTCGATGCCGACGAAGAATCGATCTCCCAGTACTTTGTCCGGGAACGGGGAGGAACAATCGGCTTCCTCGAAGTCGGGGCGGAGATTGAGGCGGTCAAGGGGCAGGTCGCCGCCGATGCCGTGGGCCGGGGTATCCTCGATCGGGCACGAGAGAACGCCCGGGAGGTCCTCGAGAACCTCTTTCTTCAGGCGGGTTTCGAAAACGTTACTATCACCTTTAGGCCCCAAGAGCCTGAACAGCCGGAGGGATAGAGGTGAAGATACGCCTGGTTACCACGCTCTCGCTGATCTTCCTGCTCTTCGTGGCGCTTCTAGCTACCCTCGCCTACGTCGGTTTTATCGAAATGCCCATGGCGCGTATAGCCGAGAACCTCGGAATAGTCCGGACCTCCCGGGTCGCCTCGTCTCAGCTGATTCTTCAGCAGCTTCGGGATGTGTTGTCCTTTCACTCCGTGGAGTACGTCTACCGAAGCGTCTTTCCCCACGACTACTACCCCGAAGGGGTCTCCCTGAACCAGGTTCTCAACCGGCTGGCCCTCGACAGCCGCCCGGCCTCGGAGATCCTCTCACCCGAAGAGCTGGAATACTGGGAAGCCTATAACCTGGCAAACGACGTCGGCCTCCGGGCTGCTCGAGATGAGTTTGTCGTGGTAACCGTCCGGGCTCGGGGTGGCTACGACTTGGGGGGGACGGCCTTGGACCCCCGGGCCGGTGGCGAGAGGTCTGCCGGCGCCGCGAGGGAAGCCGAGGGAGCCTTTTCGGTAACCGAGCCCTTGGGCCCCGGGGACACCCGGATACGGGTGTTGACGATTCGACTCCCGACACCACAAGTTGTAGATATTGTCGTCGAAGACGTGGATCCGGAAACGTACCGCTACCCGGAGGTCGGACTCCACCCCGAGGGATGGCAAAAGGTGGCCGCCTTTGTTTCCCGGCGCGTGGCAGAACGAACGGTCGACGAGGGAATCCTCGATCGGACCCGGGAGAATACCGAGGAGTTCCTCGGCAACCTCTTCGAGCAAGGTGGCTACGATCGCGTCGAGTTCCGGTAAACCCGCCGAAGACTGGACTCCGGTTCCGTTTTTCGTTATTATATAGAAAATACGATATATAAGGAGCACGTATGCCCGAGCATTTGACCGTAGAAACATTCAAAGAAAAGATATTCAACTACGACGTAAACAAGGAGTGGACCTACGAGGGCGATCTCCCGGCGATTATCGATTTCTACGCCGACTGGTGTGGGCCCTGCAAGATGGTAGCCCCGGTTCTCGAGGAGCTTTCCGAGGAGTACGCAGGCAAACTCCACGTCTATAAGGTGGACACCGAGTCCGAGCAGGAATTGGCCGCCGCCTTCGGCATCCAGAGCATCCCCTCGCTTCTCTTTATCCCGGTGGACGACAAGCCTCAGATGGCCCAGGGTGCACTCCCGAAGCCCTCCTTGGTAAAAGCAATCCAAGAAGTATTAAAGGTCGAGTAGGTTGAGGTTTCGGTCGATTCGGAGTATTCTGGATCGACCGACTATGGACGAGCCCGAGCACCCTCCGTCACCACCGGAGCGTATGTGATAGTTACGCTCCTTCTCATTCTTCTCTTCCTAATCCTATCGTCGTTTTTTTCCGGAACTGAGACCGCCTTTACCTCCCTCTCGGACGCCCAGATCCACGCGATGCGGGACCAGATGGGTCCCCGGGGGCGCATGGTTGGGGACCTTACCAGCAGACCGCAGGTGCTGCTGACGACGGTTCTAACCGGAAATAACTTGATGAACATCGCCCTCTCGGTGATGGCGAGCGACTTTACCATCCGCCTCTTCGGCAGCAGCGCCCTAGGAGTTACCACCGGCGTTCTGACTCTCATGGTGCTGGTCTTCGGCGAGGTGGCGCCGAAGCAGCTCGCCTACGTCCACAACGAGTTCTGGGCCATCCATACGGTACGTATCGTTGTCTTCCTTACGGTTGTCTTCAAGCCGATAAACTGGTTTGTCGGCGCCGTTGCGGTGTGGCTGACCCGTCTCACCGGGGCGACGCAGAGCGGTACGGTAACCCGGGAAGGCATCGTCTACATGATCAAGCACGCGGAGTCTGCCGGCGTCCTGGAAAAATTTCGCTCGACGATGGTTCAGAACGTCCTCCGGTTTACCGACGTCACAGCCGAGGCGATTATGACCCACCGAACCCGGGTCTTCAGCCTAGCCGAAACGGACAGCGTCGAAGAGGCGCTCCCGAGAATCCACGAGCAAGGCTATTCCCGGATTCCCGTCTACGCGGACCACCCGGAAAATATCGTCGGCGTCGTGCTCCTCAAGGAGCTTCTCGGTGCCATAACCGAAGGCAGGGGTCAGGCGCCGCTACGGGAGATTATGGTCGACCCGATCTACGTCCCCGAGACGCGACCGATCCATCAGATTCTCGCCCAGTTCCATACAGAGGCACTCAACATCGCGGTGGTCCTCGACGAATACGGTGGGGTGGCGGGGGTGCTTACCACCGAGGACATTATCGAGGAGATCCTCGGAGAGCTCTACGATGAGCACGAGGTGAAAGAGCGGCAGAAGATAACCCACCTCGAGAACGGTACCTACAGCATTATGGCCGACATTCCCCTCTACAGCGTCAACGAGGCCCTCAGACTCGATATACCCCAGACCCGGGACGCTCAGACCTTGGCGGGTTACCTGACGGAAACCGCGGGCCACATTCCCGTATCCAACGAGGTAATCGGAACTCCCTTCGGAGACTTCGTGGTCGAGAGCGTCTGGAAGAAGCGAATCGTAAGCGTCCGGTTCAGCCGGGGCGCCGACGTTGACGGTACGCAAGACTCTTAGCTATCATTCGCGGCATGGCCAAGTATCCCTTTCCGGAAATAGAGAAGAAGTGGCAGAAGTATTGGGAGACGAACGAAGTCTTCAAGGTCACGGAGGATCCCTCGTATCCTCCGGAGAAGCGCCGGTACGTCCTCGACATGTTTCCCTACCCTTCCGCCGCCGGCCTTCACGTCGGCCATCCTGAAGGCTACACGGCGACGGACATCTATTGCCGCTACCTCCGAATGAAAGGGTACAACGTCCTCCACCCGATGGGCTTCGACAGTTTCGGCCTTCCGGCGGAGCAGTACGCAATCAAGACCGGGACCCATCCCCGGGCAACTACCGAGAACAACATCAACCAGATGAGGGCCCAGATAAAGGCCCTGGGACTTTCCTACGACTGGAGCAGAGAGATTTCGACCCACAAGGTCGACTACTACCGCTGGACCCAGTGGATCTTCCTCCAGCTCTACAACAAGGGCCTTGCCTACATGGCGGAGATACCGGTCTGGTACTGCGAGGCGCTGGGGACGGTTCTGGCCAACGAGGAAGTTCTCCTTACCCCCGAGGGACCCCGGTCGGAGCGGGGAAGCCATCCCGTCGAACGAAAGCCCCTTAGGCAGTGGATGTTCCGGATTACCGCCTACGCCGAGCGCCTCCTGGAGGACCTCGAGCCCCTCGACTGGCCGGAATCGATAAAGGCGATGCAGCGAAACTGGATCGGTCGCTCGGAGGGGGCAAACGTAGTCTTTTCCCTCGCGGAGGAATCCCGGCCCCGGGACACCACCGCCGGGGAGCCGGTGATCGAGGTCTATACAACCCGTCCCGACACCCTTTTCGGCGCCACCTACATGGTTCTGGCGCCGGAGCACCCCTTGGTAAGCCGCATTACCGTCGACGAGCGCAGGGGAGAGGTCGAAGCCTACGTCGAGAAGGCTCGGCTAAAGTCCGACCTCGAGCGGACCGACCTGGCAAAGGAGAAGACCGGTGCCTTTACCGGCGCCTACGCCGTCAACCCGGTCAACGGAGAACGGGTTCCGGTCTGGATCTCCGACTATATTCTGCTCTCCTACGGCACCGGAGCCATTATGGCGGTTCCGGCCCACGATCAGCGCGACTTCGAGTTCGCGCTGAAATTCGGCCTCCCGATTATCCCGGTCGTCCAGGCCCCGGAGGATCACGATCCCGAGGTTGCCTTTACCGGCGACGGCGTCGCCATCAACTCGGGCCAATTCGACGGCCTTACGACGCCGGAGTTCAAGAAGGCGATCGTCGCCTGGCTGGAAAAGGAGGGGAAGGGAACCCACGCGGTCAACTACAAGCTCCGGGACTGGATCTTCTCCCGGCAGCGCTACTGGGGAGAGCCGATTCCGGTGGTCCATTGCGGGGACGAGATCGTGCCGCTTTCGGACAAGGACTTACCCCTGACGCTTCCGGAGGTTGAGAGCTATCAACCGTCGGGGACCGGCGAGTCCCCTCTGGCCAAGGTCACCGAGTGGGTCAACACCACCTGCCCGACGGACGGGAGCCCGGCGAAGCGGGAAACCAACACCATGCCCCAGTGGGCCGGGTCCTGCTGGTACTTTCTGCGGTTTCTCGACGCCCAAAATAGCGAGGCACTCGCTTCCCGGGAGGCAATCGAGTACTGGATGCCCGTGGACCTCTACGTCGGCGGCGCGGAACACGCGGTGCTACACCTGCTCTACGCTCGGTTCTGGCACAAGGTTCTCTACGACGTCGGAGTCGTGAACACCAAAGAGCCCTTCCTTCGGCTGGTGAATCAGGGGATGATCCTCGGCCCCGACGGTCAGCGAATGTCGAAGTCCCGGGGGAACGTCATCAACCCCGACGACGTTATCGGCGAGTACGGCGCCGACACCCTGCGCCTCTACGAGATGTTCATGGGCCCCCTGCCCCAAGAGAAGCCGTGGTCCGTCAACGGAATAATGGGCGTCCACCGCTTTCTCGACCGGGTTTGGCGCCTCTCGGACCGGACGATTCTCGACCAGCCGGCTCCGGAGGCTCTCGAGCGGCTCCTCCACAAGACCATCAAGAAGGTCGAAGAGGACACCGTAAACCTGGAGTTCAACACGGCGATCTCCCAGATGATGGTCTTCGTAAACGAGGCCTTTAAGGAAGAGCATCTCTACCGGTCCGCCTGGGAACGGTTCATCCTCGTACTCGGGCCCTACGCTCCCCACCTTGCCGAAGAGCTCTGGGAGAGCATGGGTAACAGCCCGTCGATCGCCAAAGTGGCCTGGCCCGAGTGGAACCCGGAGCTGGTCAAAGACGAAGAGGTCGAGGTTGTCGTCCAGGTAAACGGTAAGGTGCGGTCCAAGCTGATGCTTCCGGCGGACCTTCCGAAGGAGGAGCTCCAGGAGCGGGCCCTGGCCCAGGAGCGAATCCAGGAGATGATCGAAGGCAAGGAGATTCGCCGGGTCATCGTGGTCCCGAACCGTCTGGTGAACATCGTTTTTTAGTTAAGGCGGGTCAGAATCCCCGGAGGGCGACGATGGGGACCCCCGAGGGCTCGAAGGCGACGCTCAAGAGCCGCCTCTCCTCGGTGTTGACGTACCGTATTCCGCGGCGGGGCACTGAGAGCTCGACGGTCGTTGGACCTCGGACGACTGCTTCCATCCGAACGAAGGGTTCGAGGGCTACCCAGCTCCCCGGGGGGAAGGAGATCCCCAAAGGCACCTTCTCCCCCTCCTTGATGTAGGTCGAACGGAAGGCGTCTTGCGCCAGCTTCTCCACTATTCGATCGATATCGACACCCCAGGGATCCTCGCCCCCGCGGTCGCGAATCTCCCGGGAGAGGCGGGGCACGTTGAGGGCCTCGAAACCGCTCCCCCCGACGGCGAGGCGCCGAAGGACGGTCGCCGTAACCCCATCGAGCCAGCTCACCGCCGGGTCGTCCCCCTCCCGGAGCCAGGGAACCGCGGTCCCCGCCGGCGGAAGCCGGAGGCCCCGGTAGGTCGGCCGAAGAAGGACGGCGGCCCCCGCTGCCTTCGGCATCCGGAGCACGGCGGCGGCGTCCCCGTACGAATAGTCCCGTACCCACCCCGAGCCGTCGGAGAACACCACCTCGACGGCCACCTCCAACTCTCCTTCGAGGCTTTCCCAGGCCTCCGGAAGCGCAGGAAACCGAACCACCAGCTCCCGCTCGGCGTCGAGGAGTGCGCAGCCGCCGGCCAGAAGCCCGGCCAGGAGCCCGGCGACGAGGAGGCCGGCTTCCCGGTGGCGGGCGGCTCCCGGCCGGCTGCGCCGGGGATCGATTTCTTTGAAGCCCGATCGCTCTTGGGTCACATACCTAAAGACGGTTGTCGTTTTCCTGCTGCTTCAACTCGTCTCTTAAATCGTTTCGAATTCCGATAAGAATCTCTTGGTAGGCGGGGCTTGCGTAGTCGGGGTAGGTCCAGGGGAGGGACCGGAAGGCCCCATTGCGAAAAATCAGGGTTACTTCGGCATAGATTCCGGAATGGAGGGGAATCCGGTGGGCGTGGGGCTTGGTCGAGGCAAGGATGAGCGAATGGAGGCTCAGAAGCCCCGGGTCCAGGTTGAACCGGCGACACCGTCCCGGCGTCGGGGCAGCTCCCGTCGTTCCCTCGGCTCCCGCGGCCTCGAGGCGGTTGGTCGCTATCTTGGCTTCGGCCAAACGAGACGGGTCCCAGAGTCCGGCGATCGTCACGAAGGCCCGACGGAGAGGAGAGCCCATCTCGGCATCGTAGTAGTCGGTGTAGTCAAAAGGTATTGGCCCGGCTACCAGCTTTGCGGGTCCGATGGTGCCCCCGAGAATCGTCACCACCTCTTCCACGGTGGCTCTAGGCCCGAGAATCACCCCTATAAAGAGTTTGGCCCAGGGAAAGCCCTCTTGGTCTGCCACTTCGCGTTGTAGGGTAAGCGCTTTTTGGTAATAATGGAACTCCATGGATGAGAGCGACTCCTACCAAGAATCCCTATCCCAGGCTCTCGAATCGAGACGAGAGGTCCTGGAGGCCAAGGCTTTGCCGGAGCTGCGGGATACCTTCCGCGCCTTTCTCTCGGCGTATCAGGGATTTCTCAACGTCCTACTCCGAAAGGGGTTGATTCAGGAAGACCCCTACAAGTACGACGAGCGTATCTCCGAAATTCAACCGCCGCCGGAGACTCCCTTTCTCGAATCGGAGAAGCATACCCAGGTCAGCATTCGACTCTCGAAGCTCGAGTCGCAGATTGATTTTCTGAATAGCTACGGCTCCTTCGATATCGAGTCGATGTCCCTCAAGCAGATGAAGAACATGGTGGCCCTTACACGCTACGTGAAGTGGTCGCAACTCAACGAAACCTCTACACACCTTCTTACGCGGACCGTCGCCGAGTACGTCGCCCGCCTCCGGGGGGACAGCGACCCTTTGTCGATAGGCATCGTCAAGGATGCCCACGAGCAGATTCTCCGGGCATCCAAGAAAATCATGGAGACCCTGAAGGATACGGCCACCTATCAGAAGGAACGGTTCAAGCTGGAGCTCCGGACAGACGTGCTCCGAGACATGAATCTCTCTCCGGCGCAAGCAACGGAGAAGCGGGAAGAAGCCATCAAACAGATGGCCAAGCGCTACGCCTCGGTCCACCCCCGGGAGCCGTTCTACCAGGAGCTCGCCGGAGAGGTCCTCGACGAGGACTACGGTCCCAACGGCGACGCGCTTCGCCGGGAAGTTCTCGAACGAGTGCGTCCGGACACGCAGACGAACGAGG
>CAZLDK010000051.1:9919-15945 GCA_964558285.1 uncultured Spirochaetaceae bacterium
ACGAGGAGAAAAAGAGTAGCAAGGAGCGCCTTCAGCCCCTGCTCCTCGAAGCAGCAAAGACTCTCGCCGCGGCGAGCCGACCGCTGGACGACCTGGCGGGCCGCATAGAGGACAACGTGACAGTCTACGAGCAGAAGCCAAGGGGCTTTCTCGATCGATTCAAGGAGTGGGTGCTCCGGGTCAGCAACCAAGAGGCGGTCTCCCGAAGCTACGACGTAGAGTTTCTCGACGAGGCAACGGCCACGGCGCACACCGAGACGATAGACGTCGATCAGTTCGTCCAGGAGCTGCGAAAGCGGGCCAAGCTCTACGGCGCCCTCTTAAACCGCGCCTCGCCGGCGTACCAGAAACTGGCGCAAGCGTCGGAGGAACAACTGTTCGAGTTTCTGCGAAAGCACAGCGAGGAGCTCTTCGTGATGCACCGTCGGATAAGCTCGATCGACACCTTTGTCCGGACCGAGGTGTCACGGGAGAAACGAAACCAGCTTCGCGCCATGCAGGTATCCCTGTCGAATCTAAAGGACGCCTTGCTTAAGGCGAACAAAAAGCGTCATGACTATCTCTCCCGAAAAGAGGAGGCGCAGCAGCTTAAGCGCCTCGGTGTAGACGAGGCATAGCGTTCGGGGGGCTACCGATCAGCCCCCTCTGTAAACCCCGAGAACCCGGACGTCTTCGGCAACGCTGTGCAACTCTTCCAAGGCGCCTTCGAGACTCTGCTCCTTTCCCGCGATATCGATATCCAGGTAGAACATGTAGCTCCAGGGCTTACCCCAGATGGGCCGTGACTCGAGCTTCTTGAGGTTGAGGGAACGTCGGGAAAAAGCATCCATGCAGACCGAGAGCGCCCCGGGGGTGTCGGGAGTGCTGAAGAGAATCGACGCCTTGGTAGGAGCGGTAACAGGGGAGGCCCCTTCCCGGGCAAGAATCGCGAACCGGGTGTAGTTCTGCGGGTTCGTCTCGATCCCCTCTTTAAGAACCTTCATCCCGTAGACCGAGGCGGCCTCGGAGTTGGCGATGGCCGCGTTTTCCGGGGTGCCGAGCTCGGCGACGTAGGCGACGGAACCGGCGGTGTCGTAGTAGGGGACCTTCTCCCATTCCGAATGCGCGTCGAGGTAACGGCCGCATTGGGCCAAACCCTGGGGATGCGAGAAGACCCGACGAATGCTCTCGACGGATGCGGAGGGAGTAGATATCAGACTGTGGATAATTCGGATGATTGTTTCGCCGGTTATCCGTATGTCCGGGTATCTAAGAAGCAGATCGAAGTTTTCGTGGATCGATCCCGAAAGGGAATTCTCGAGGGGCACGATACCATAATCTACCCGGCCTTCGAGAACCGCGCTGAAGACGCCCTCGAAGCTCGACTGTGGAGAGGGGACCAGGCGATCCGCCTGGAAGTAGCGCATCAAGGCCATCTCGCTGTAAGCGCCCCGTTCGCCCTGGAAAGCAACCGAGCACTCCCCCTCGTCGCTTATGCCGGCGCCGGAAAAGACGGGGGACGACTCCCCGGTAGCCGGCAGACGGTACATCTCTTTCTCCACGACCGGAGAGAGGGCCTCTACGTCTCGCATGAGCCGCTCGAACTCCTGGGGATAGAGGCTCTGGGGGCCGTCGGAAAGGGCCTGTTCCGGATCCGGGTGGACCTCCACCATTAGCCCGTCGGCCCCTGCTGCGATTGCCGCAAGGCCCACGGGGCGCACTTTGGATCGAATGCCGGTTGCGTGGCTAGGGTCTACGATAACCGGGAGATGGCTCAGGTTTTTCACGACGGGAATGCTGGAGATATCGAGACTGTTTCGGGTGTAGGTTTCGAAGGTCCGGATTCCCCGCTCGCAGAGAATGACCTTCTCGGTACCGGCGGAGAGAAGATACTCCGCCGCCATGAGCCATTCCTCGATGGTTGCGGAGAGCCCCCGCTTGAGGACCACCGGCATGCCCGTGCTTCCGACGGTCTTTAGGAGATCGAAATTTTGCATGTTCCGGGCGCCGATCTGAAACAGATCGATGTAGTCCCGCATCATGTCGACGAGAGACGGGGACATTATTTCGGTTACGACGGGCATGCCCGTCGCCTCCCCGGCCTCTTTGAGGTATTTGAGGCCCTCTTCGCCGAGACCCTGAAACGCGTAGGGCGAGGTCCGCGGCTTGAAGGCGCCTCCTCGAAGGATGACGGCACCCGACTCTCGCACCATAAGAGCCGTCTCCATAATCTGCTCCCGGCTTTCGACGGAACAGGGTCCCGCCATTACGACGAGGCGCTTGCCGCCGATCTTCACCGGCCCGACGGTCACTACCGTGTCCTCCCGCTGCAGCTCCCGGGAAGCGAGCTTGTACGGCTTGCTGATGGGGATAACCCGAACGACCCCGGGAAGGACCTCTACCTCTCGTGGATCGAGCTTGACCTGGCCGACGGCTCCAAGAATGGTCTCCCCTTCGCCGACGACTTCTTTTACCTTGAGGCCGTGTTTGCCGAGAAACTCTTTGAGGTGGCGCTTTTCATCCGGGGTTATACCGCGGTTGAGAACAATTACCATAGGGCGACATCCTACCTCATCTAGGTAGTGCCGGGGAACTCCGCGGCAATGTATCCTCGGAAACGCTCGTCGAGACTGGCCTTGTAGTCGAGCACCCGTCCTATGTAGACCTGGGTGGTCGCTGGGATAATCCCTACCCGCACCCGAGAGTAGCCGGCGTTGTAGATAGCCAACGCTGTCGCCACGTCCGGGGCGAGGTCCAAACAGTACCGCAGGTGACTACTCCCGTACCGGGCATTGATGTCCGGCGTAAAGAAATCGTCATTCGTAAGCTCCCGGAAGCTCCTTGAGTTGAGCTGAAAGAGCCCCCGATCGATGGAGGTAGGATTGGCGTTCTGGGCGACGGGGTCGTACCGGCTTTCGACCCAAACGAGGGAGAAGACCAAGGTTATGGGAAGATCGTATCGATCCGCGTGATACAGAATCGGCAACGCGATTTCCTCGGAACCCGCCAGTTTGGTAAAGAACGCCACGACGTGACCGTGGGTAAGGTCCTCCCGGTAGAGGGCGAGGGCCGGGTATTCGCTCTCGAGGAGGTTCGCAACGTTGGGATACGCGGCGGGAGCGACTCCTCCCATACCGCCGGAGTTCCATTGGAAGCTGTAGCTGTCCGAGCGGAGGGGCCCCGTCAGGACAGAGCCGGCGCTGCTGCACCCGAGCAAGGCCGCAAGGACGATGAGAAAAGCAATTTTGCTCAAAGAAATGTGACTCCGATAGCCGGAGTCTCTAGGTTCCATGTTCTGTCTACTCTTTTGGTTAATTTTGTTGAAGGTACTGCGGTCTAGAGGTCTAATCAAGCCTCAGCGTAGCTTCACGACTATTCCGTGGCCGTTCAAATTATGGACAAAGAGGCTGTCGTCCCGGAGACGCTCCTCCCGCCCGAGAGCGGTAACCCCTTCGCAGCCGTAGAATCCGTAGTCGTCGTAGACCACGACCCCCCCGGGAGGCATTCGGGGCCAGACCCATTCGACGGTATCCCGGGCGGACTGGTAGACGTCGACGTCGACGTGACAGAAGCAGAAGCTGCGGTTTTCCACGAGGTGTCCCGTGTCGTCGGGGAAGACCCCTTCCAAGAGCTCGGCGTTCGTCAGGCCCAGGCCGCTAAGCAATCCTTCGACGACCTCCGGCGAGGTATCCGCGTGTTCTCCGCCGCGATAGTAGTCGTCCTTTGGTCCCGCTTTGACGACCCCCCGGAAGGTGTCCGCGAGAAAAACCGTCCGCGAGCTCCCCCAGAGTCGCCGGGCACCGGCTGCCAACAAAGCACCGGTACCTCCGCGCCACACCCCTACTTCGAGAACGTCGCCCTCGAGGTTTCGGCACTGCTCGAGAAGCTCCCAGAGCTCGTGGCACCGGGTAATATCGACCTTAGTATTGTTCTCGACCCCTCGGAAGAGTTCAACGAACTCCGAATCGAGATCCCAGGGTCGGTAGTCCGCCTCCGGGGTTACCAGCCCGTACCCCCGGGGGTAGATCTTTGCCATGGTGCGCCCCTACTTCTTCTGAGATCCGAGGATCCTGCCTCGAGGGCCGGGGACCAACTCGGAGCGACTGTGAAGGACCGCCTCGAAAGCCGCAATGGTGGCCGCGAGAACCGTCTGTTCCGCCTCCCCTCGACCGAGCCAGTCGTTGCCCTCCTGGACGTAGAGAGCCTCCAGCATGCCGGCGAACTCGCTCGGGCTCAGGACGCCGCTCTCCAGCCGGGCAATCAGGTCGTCGTGGGTTTCGGTGTAGACCCGATCGAATGCTTCTTGCTGTTGCTCGCGTATCACGACACCTATCGGTTCGACCGCATGATGGTCCGGACCTCGGCGATGTAGTTATTGGGGCCCCCGGGAAGATAGCCGAGGCGCCCGAGCTCGTCGCCCTCGGCATCCATCAGAATAATCGTAGGAAAGCCTTGGACGCCCATTCGGCGCGCCAGAACCTCGTTGGCGGCCTTGAGCTCCTCCGATTGCTCGATGCCCCGGGGGAAATCGATGAGAACCGGCACGAAGTTTTCGTCGAGGTAGCTCTCGAACCGAGAGGTGGTGAGTATCTCCTTGTGAAATCGGTCGCACCACCCACACCAGTCGGAGCCGGCGAAGTAGACGAAGAGATCCATTCCCTCCGCTTCGGCGACTGCCTGAGCGGCTTCAAGATCGGTATCCCAGTTATAGATATCGAGTGCCGAGGCACTCCCGGCGATCAACAGAATAGCCAAAAAGGTCGTTAGCTTCTTCATTACGATCGAAGGATACGCAGAGGCTTCCTCTGGGTCAACCGACGGATCCCCGGTATCATTTGGGGTCGTGGCGTTAACTACCCTCGAAACCGAGCGCCGGGCAGCCCAGTCCACCGGCCGCTTGATCGATCTTATCGACACCAATTTTCATTCCCAGGGGCTGATACCGCCGCCTCTCCCTTTTCGCCGGGGCTTCGAAGACTACCTTTCTCGCCGAAGGTACCTACCCGATCCCCAGGGCGACGAAAGGGCGCGGGAGAGCGTCGCATCCTTCTACGGCTCCCGAGGTCTTCCGGTGTCTCCCGAAGACGTCGTTCTCTGCGCCTCGACGTCGGAGGCGTACTCCCTGGTGTTCTCGACCTTCGGCCGGGTCGGAGACTCGGTTGCGATTCCGCTCCCGGGCTACCCCCTTGCCGGGTTTCTCGCGCGGCAGAATAGACTACTTGCCACACCGATTCGCCGTTCGGTGGATCGCGGGTTCGCCCTCGACGCCGAGTCCCTGACCCCGGCGGTCGGCGTCGACACGGCCTTTATCGTCGTCGTCTCCCCGGATAACCCGACGGGGCGCATCGCTACCCCGGAGGAGCTTGCGACGGTCCAAAGGACGGCTCGAGACTTCTCGGCATCGGTCGTCTGGGACGAGGTTTTCTGCGATCTGCTCTTTTCGAGCCCGGCCCCGGGTTCGGCCCCGGCCCATCCCCTGGCTACCGAGGAGGGACCGGCGACCTTCGTCTTAAACGGCGCCTCAAAGCTCTTTGCCGCGCCGGACATCAAGGTCGGGTGGATAGTCCTTGCCGGCGCACCGCGGCGACGTGCCGCAATCCGGGAGCGCCTCGCGGTCGCCAACGACCACTACCTAAGCTCATCGCCTTTTAGCCAGGCGATGCTGCCTCATCTCTTCGGCGGTCTCGGTACCTTTCGCCGGGAGATGCGAGGCTCCGTGGCTCGGCGACGTGAGCTTCTTCTCCAGTGGTGCGAGGCAGAGCCTTGGGTCGAGGTGGTTCCCCCGGAAGGTGGCGTCCACGCATTCTGCCGGGTTATCGGACTGGAAGGTACCCAGGACGAGTTCTTCGCCCAGGCGCTACTCGCCGGAGATCCGCCGGTCTACGTCCACCCCGGCTCCCTCTACGGTGCCCAGGACGCCCCTCCGACCTTCGTCGTCTCGCTACTCACAGCCGAAGAAGCTCTTACGCGTGGACTCGAGGCGGTAACCGAAACGATTACGGCCCTCCGGAGACGACAAGGTTTCTGAACTCCGCGGAGCCGAGGCT
>CAZLDK010000052.1:0-8993 GCA_964558285.1 uncultured Spirochaetaceae bacterium
CCTCGCCCTTAGCAAGAATGGCCTTATCGACGACGTAGAGACCGAGAGTGTAGTCGAGCTCGTCTCCGGTCACGATCGCTCGGACCCCCGGGAGGGCCGCCGCCTTTGAGGTATCGATCGACTTAATCCGGGCCCTGGCGTGGGGGCTCTGCTTTACCCGGGCGTAGAGCATCCCCGGGAGTACCATGTCGCTTACGTAAACCGCTTGTCCGGTTACCTTTTCTTTTGCGTCTATCCGTTCCGCCGGTTTCCCGACGTAGTCTAGGTCTTCGTTTTTGAGCGTCTCTAACATATTCTAACTCCCTGCCTGCCCGGATACGTCCAACACCGCTTCGACGATCTGCTCGTAGCCGGTGCACCGGCAGAAGTTGCTCTCGATCCCGTGGATAATCTCTTCCCTCGTCGGTTTCGGATTTCGTTGCAGAAGGTCACGGACGGTCATGATCATTCCCGGGGTACAGAAGCCGCACTGCACGGCGTGATTCCGGTTGAACGCTTTCTGGATAGCCGAAAGCTCGTCGTTCTCCGCCTCTCCTTCTATGGTCTCGACCCGACCGCCGTCGATTTCCACGGCGAGGACAAGACAGGAGTTAACCGACTTTCCGTTGAGAAGAACGGTGCAGGCGCCGCACTCCCCGGAGCCGCACCCTTCCTTGGTCCCGGTGAACCCGAGGTCGTTTCGGAGAAAGTGCAGGAGGGTAATATTCTCGGCCACGTCCCGGAGAAACCGGTGGCCGTTTACTTCGAAAGATATCTTCTTCATTATTCGGAAACCTCGTTCAAGAGCCGTTCGATGTAGACACCGACCATAAAGTCGCGGTAGTCCTTCGTACACCGAACGTCGTCGATGGGGCTAATGGCTTCACGGGCCGCTTTCTGGACGTCGGCCACCGCGGTGTCGGCCGAAAACTCGCGCAGCAGAACCGGAGTCGGTGCCGCCGAGCTAATCGCCAGGCGGAGCTTTCCCTGTGGCCGGACCAAGGTAACGCTGACCAGGCCGAGGTCGTGCCCCTTTATCCTTTTGAGCTTCTTGTATCCCCCCGGGGCGTTCTCGTAGCTCTTTGGCACAAGGATGCCCTCGACTATTTCGTTCGGCTTCAGCACCGTCTTCTTTACGCCGGTAATGAACTCGCCGATGGGGACCGTCCGGGTTTCGTCCTTCGACGAGATAATCATTTCCGCTCCGAGGACCAACAGCGGCGAGGACATATCACCGCAGGGTGATGCCGTAACGACGTTTCCAACAACCGTCGCGCGGTTGCGAAGCTGGTACGTTGCAAGCTCGTTCCCGGCTATGTTAAGAATCGAGAAGTGGTCCCGAACCGCAGAGTCGGAGATTACCTCGTTAACCGTAACACAGCAGCCGATGTGGAGCCCCTCTTGGTCGTAGGTCAAAGAGCTAAACTCCTTGATCCCCTTCAGGTCCACCACCACCCCGGGCTTGATAAGATTGGCCCGCATGTTTACGAAGAGGTCTGTACCTCCGGAAAAAACCACCGCCTCGTCGCCGTGCTCGTCGAGAAAGGACAAAAGCTCTTCCCGCGACTCCGGCGCTACATATGAGAATTCGTGTAGCATCGTGTCTCCTATAAAGGGCTATTGTATCGGTAGCGTTTTTTTACTGTCAAGGAAAACACAATCATCTAAAATTATGATAAAATGTTGAATATTGATACTTTCGCACCTTCGGTTATCGTTCCCGCCGCCGGACTCTCGCGGCGCTTTGCCGGCTGGAAGCTCGGACTCCCCTTCGACGGAGAACGGCTTTTGGAGCACGCCCTCCGGCTTGCAAGGACTGTATCCGACGACGTTGTTCTAGTCGTCGGACACCGGGGGGATGAATCGGGAGCTATCGCCCGATCGGTTGGCGGTGTTAGGCTAGTCTACAATCCCTGGTACCGCTACGGGCTCTTCTCCTCCTTGGTAGCCGCAGCGGGTCGGGTAGTCGGTTTCGGAGCCTACGTCCTGCTACCGGATATGCCCCTCCTCGGAGCGGGGCACTTCGGGCAATTACCCCTCGGTGCCGGATGCGACGTCGTCCGTCCCACCTACCAGTCCCAGCCGGGGCATCCCGTCTTTCTGTCGTCCCGGGTACTCTTTCGGGCCCGGTCGTTCCCGATTCGCTCCAGGATGCCGGAGGTCCTTCGGCTCTACGATACCCACCTTATCCCGACGAACGACCCTGCTGTCGTCACGGATATCGACACCGTGCTTGACTACCGGCGTCTCCTCTCTCATCCTACTCTCTTATGAAAAGAAACCTTCGCGCGTCCTTGTACGTCGCTCTAATACTGATAGTGTCAGCGCCCGTCTTTCTCGGGGCCCAGTCCTCGGTGGTAGTAGACGCCCTTGGCCGGGAAACCGTCTTCGAAGCGCCGCCGGAGCGGATCGTCATCGCCGGTCAGGCAACCTTGATGATCGCCAACGCCCTCTACCTCTTCGAAACGGGGCCCGAACGTCTCGTCGGGGTAACGAGGATCGATCAGGGAAAGGGAAACTTTCTCCGGCAAATCGACCCCGACTACGGCCGGAAGACCATTCTCGAGCGACAAGTCGGTCCCGAGCAGATCGCCGCCTTGAGACCCGACGCCGTGCTCTTGAAGACACAACTCCGCTCCCGACTCGGGCTTCAGTTGGAGGCCCTCGGTCTCACGGTCCTCTATTTCGACTTCGAGACCCCGGAGCAGTACCAACGCGATATAGCCGCCCTCGGTGGGCTGTTGGGAGAGCAGCAGCGAGCCCGGGAGATAACCCGGTACCTGGAAACCAAACGCGCCGACGTCTTGGAGAGGACCTCGGCCTTGGCCCCCGACGAGCGACCGTCGGTTCTCTTTCTCTACGCAGACAACCGAGGCGGTGACCGGGCGTTCAACGTTCCCCCGGACGAGTGGATTCAGACCACTCTGGTACGTAACGCCGGTGGCGAGCCGGTGTGGACCGGCGTTCCCCTCGGTAGTGGGTGGAGCACCGTCACCATGGAGCAGATAGCCCGGTGGGACCCAGACACCATTCTCTTTGTCGCCTACAGACAAGACACCACAGCGGTAGCGGAGAGACTTCGTCAGGACCCGGTCTGGCGAAATCTCCGCGCCGTCAGAAACGGGTCGGCGTTGGCGGTGCCGGTGGATTTCTATAGTTGGGATCAGCCGGATATTCGCTGGATTCTCGGTCTTCAGTGGATCGCCTCGGCCCTCCATCCCGAAAAGTTCACCGAAACATCGATCCGAGAGAGCGTCTACGATTTCTACCAGACGTTCTACGGTCTCTCCCGGGAACAAACCGACGAGATAGTCTTTGCCGTTCTTGAGGGAGACCTGCTCCCGGGACGTTCGAACTGATTCGCCGTTTCTCCCCGGGAGCCCGCATCGTTCTTCTCTTCCTCCTCTGGCTTCTCGTGACGGTTGTCGTCCTTTCCGTCGGCCGCTACCCCGCGCCGGGGATTAGCAACCCTCTTCGCCTCATCGAGGATGATCTCGGGAGGAGCCTCCTTCTCTCCCTCCGGCTCCCACGAGTCGTCGCCGGGGCCTACCTCGGCCTCGCCCTCGGTGGTGCCGGCGCCGTTCTCCAAATGCTCTTCGGGAATCCCCTGGTGGAGCCGGGCCTTGTCGGCGTTTCCCAGGGTGCCGCATTCGGCGCGTCCCTGGCCCTGCTCTTTTTCGGTGTCGGATCCTCCCTCGCCAACTGGTGGCCGCAGCTCTTGAGTACCCTCGGCGGTTTTGCAGGCCTAATGGCTGCCTACACGATTGCGAAGAGAATTCGCTTCGGCGGATGGGTGCTTCGCATGGTGCTTTCCGGGATCGCGGTCAGCGCCCTCTTTTCGGCGGGGGTGGGACTAATCAAGCTTGCCGCCGATCCGATAACACAGCTACCGGCCTTGACCTTCTGGCTTCTCGGAGGGCTTTGGTCGGTTACCTGGCGAGACATCGCCACCGTGTCGGTCCTCTTACTCCCCTCTCTCGGAGTTCTCTACTCCCTTCGGTGGCGCGTCAACGTGCTCTCCCTTCCCCAACGGATATCTTTCTCTTTGGGTGTTCCAGCAGGAAGGGAGCGTCTCTTGGTGCTCTTTGCGGCGACCGCAGCGGTGGCTTCCGTCGTGGCGATAAGTGGGATAGTCGCCTGGGTCGGTCTTCTCGTTCCCCACATCGCTCGGCGAATCGTCCCCGTAGACGCACGCTATTCCCTCCCGGCATCTATGCTCCTCGGTGCGATCCTCGTCGAGTCTTGCGACGCCATCGCTCGAACGATCCTCCCGGGGGAGATTCCACTCGGAATCGTCACCTCCCTGGTTGGGGCCGGAGTCTTCCTCTACCTATTGACCACCAAACAGGTCACCCTCCAACGATCATGACCGACGCACTTGTTTTTGATCGGCTCGTCTTCGCCTACCCCGGCGGAGCCGACGAGGAGGTCCTCGACGGCCTCTCCCTCGCCGCCCCTTCCGGGAGCATTACCGCAATACTTGGCCCCAACGGAGTCGGAAAGACGACCCTCCTCGCTCTCGCTCTCGGCTGGCTGAGACCCCGCAGCGGTACTGTCTTCCTCTTTGGTAAGCCCCTCTCCGGAATGACCAGGAGAGAGATCGGAAAGACGGTCGCCTTGGTCCCGCAGTCGGAGTATGTTCCCTTCGAGTTTACCGTTGCCGAGTACGCGCTCCTTGGAAGGTCACCCTATCTCCGGGCCCTGGAGATGCCACGCAGTGCCGACCTCGATCTGGTCTACTCCGTTCTCGAGGAAACAGGAATAGGGCACCTCGCGGAACGATCGGTAACCGAGCTCAGCGCCGGTGAGCGCCAGCTCCTCCTTCTTGCCCGGGCTCTGGTCCAGCAACCGAAGATGCTCCTCCTCGACGAGCCCTCGAGCCACCTCGACCTAGCGAACAAGCAGCGCCTCTTACGAGTTCTGACAAAGCGGATAGAGGCAGGCCTCTCGGCCCTCCTTACCTCTCACGATCCCTATTTTGCCGGGGCCCTCGCCACGACGGTCTGCCTCCTGGAAGGCGGACGTGTCTTATCCTCGGGGCCCCCTCTCGAAACCCTGACCCCGGAGAAGCTCGAACGCACCTACGGAGTTCCCGTCGACGTTCGAATCCTCGACGGTGAACCGATAGTAATGTGGCATCGACAGCGTACCTGACTACCGCCTACAATACGGCTCCAAGGAGAAAGGGATGATCAAAGAACAGTGGGACAGTGAGAAGTTGGCAGTCATTGCCCTCGGGGGGAATGCCATTATCCGCAAAGGCGAGAGGGGAACCATCCACGAACAGTTTGCCAATACTCGCCGTTCGATGGAGCCCGTCGCCGAGCTTCTGCAGGAGGGCTACAACTTTATCTTGACCCATGGCAACGGTCCCCAGGTCGGAAACATCATGCTTCAAGTGGAACTGGCTAAGGATGAGGTCCCGGAGACGCCCCTCGGCGTGGCCGACGCGATGACCTGCGGCTCTATGGGGTACATGATCGAGCAATCGCTCCAAAACATCATGCTGCGCAAGGGGGTGTGGCGTAACGTCGTGACAGTCCCGGCGCAGGTCCTTGTCGACAAGAGCGACCCCGCGATGGATAACCCGAGCAAGCCGATCGGGCCCTTCTACACCGAAGAGCAAGCCGTCCGGCTCCGAAAGGAGCGGGGCTGGATCGTCAAGGAAGACGCGAACCGGGGCTACCGGCGCTATGTTGCCTCCCCCTACCCGATAGACATCATCGAGAAGGACGCGATCAACCTGCTGTTGAAGCAGCACTACATCCTGATTACCGTCGGTGGCGGCGGAATACCCGTTTGTTACGAGGAGGACGGAACCATCGAGGGCGTGGACTGCGTAATCGACAAGGACCTCGCGAGCATGAAGATCGCCCTCGCCGTCGGGGCCCGGACGCTCATCATCATTACCGGCGTTCCTCGGGTAACCATCAACTTTGGAAAACCGGACGAGAAATCTCTGTCCAAGATGACCCTCGCCCAGGCGAGGCACTACTACCAGGAGGGGCACTTTCCCCCGGGATCCATGGGGCCAAAGATGCTCGCGGCAATCGAGTTTGTTCAAGCGAACCCGAAGAACCGGGTTATCATAACAGACGTGGAGAACCTCGCCGCGGCCATTCACGGGGAGGAGGGAACCCGAATCGTCGCCTACTGATCCCCTGCGGCTCGCTTAATCGCCTTCTCGATGCCTTCGTACCCGGTACACCGGCAGAGGTTGCCCTCCATCCAGGTGCGTATGGTCTCGTCGTCCGGTGATTCTTCCGACGCCAGGAGGGTCTCGGCCTTGACGATCATTCCCGGCGTGCAGAAGCCGCATTGGAAACCGTTCTCCTTGACGAAGGCGTTCTGCAGCCTGGTGTCGGAAAGCCCTTCGATGGTCCTAACCTCTTTACCGAGGACGTCCACGGCAAGGGTGTAACAAGACTTTAGGGCCTTTCCCTCCACCATAACGGTGCAGGCGCCGCAGTCGCCGTTTTCGCACCCCATTTTGGTCCCGGTAAGCCCGAGGTTCTCCCGGAGGATACGCAAGAGGGTGTCCCCCGGCCGTAGGACTACCTTCCGAGTCTCTCCGTTTACCCTGAGCTCTACTTCGGTTAAGCCTGTGTATCGTTCCATCATCACCCTTCCTCGACGAGCTTGGAGACGGCTTCCAAGAGGCCGCCGCGCATCAACGCCCTCCGGTATTCCGCCGAGGCCCTTGCATCCCGACGAAAACTACCGAGGTCGTCGAGAGCCGCCCTTATCGAATCCTCTGCTTTGCCGCCTCGAAGCTCTGAAAAGGGCACCGCGCCCCAGGCGGGGTACGCCAGGGCACCGGAGCAGGCGAACAGCAGCCGTTCCCCAAAAACCATACACGCGAGGGTTACGATCGGATAGTCGACCCGGGTGCTCCGGACCCACCGCCGGTAGAGAGACGGTGCCCGCGCCGCCTCTTCGGAAACGGTAAACTCCACAAGAAACTCCCCCGATGCGAGGCGCAGCCGTTTATCGAAGAGCTCCCGGAGGCTAATCCGACGGACCTTCTGCTCTCCGGAAGCGCCGAGGCCTGCCACCGATACTCCGGCGTCGGCGAGGAGCAGCGGGAGCATCGCTTCCCGGTAGGGGAGCCTCCCGGAAATGTTTCCCCCGAGGGTTATGGAGTTGCGGACCGAGTGATCCGCTACCCCGGCGGCGCAGCGAGCAAGGAGCGGAAAGTCTAAGGCCGTCGATACTGTGTTGAGGCTAAGGCTGCTACCGATGCGTAACTCGCCGCCTGAAGCTTCCAGCGCCTGCGTCTCGGGTATCGCCTTGAGGTCGACGAAGGCGCCGGCGGAAACCTTACCCTCCCGGGCCATCGTAACCAGTTCGGTGCCGCCGGCGAAGTACGCCGGTTCTCTGTCCATGGCGGAATAGTCGTGATACGCCTCGAGGGCCTCGGCGATGGTCTGGGGCCGAAGGAAGTCGATGTCGTGAAAGATCACTTTCCGCCTCCTTGGCTCCAGAGGTACTCCGGGGTGATGGGAAGCCGGTTCAACTGCGCACCGACCGCCCGGGAGAAGGCCGAAGCGAGGGCCCCGGGCATCCCGATAATACCCTGTTCCCCGAGTCCCCGGGCGCCGAAGGGACCATCCTGTTGGGGAGTCTCGACGAAGTCCACCACATATTCGGGATGCTCACCGAACCGGAGAATCTTAAAGTCTCGAAGCTTGTTGTTGAGAACACGGCCGTGGTCGTCGAAGTCGAAAGCTTCCCTGGTCGTGTAGCCGATACCCATGGCCATCGCCCCGACGATCTGCCCCCGGGCGAGGTCCGGATTTATGACCTTACCGACATCCATTGCACAGGCGCTCTTCAGAACACGGTAGGTGCCGTCCCGGAGGTCCACCTCGACTTCGACGGCTTGTGCCCCAAGGGTCCACTCGAGGCCCGGTCGCCCTTCACCGGTTTCCGGATCCAAATGTGTAAGATGCCGGGCGATGTAACGACCCCGGCCGATTACCGGCCCGCCGACGGCGTTCCCGTTCGGGTAGACGTACCCGAGGCAGACTTGCGAAAGCGGTAACCCGTACTCCGGGTCGTCCGACAGAAAGACCTTCCCGTCGGCGACAACCAGATCCTCCACCGGGCACCGAAGGGGGCCCGCGGCGACCTGTTTTATCTGGGATACCGCGTCCTCGACGGCTCCCAGAGCAGCACGGCCGACCATAAAGAGCGTCCGACTCGCGGCGGTGGTCCAGTCGTGGGTAGACCGGTCGGTCATCACCTCGGGAACCACGTGGACCAGATCCGGGTCCATCTTGAGCGCTTCGGCGACGATCTGGGCGAGTCCGGTGAGAATGCCTTGGCCTATCTCCATCGCCCCGGTTATAAGGTTGCAGCTCCCGTCCTCGTTGAAGGAAAGGATGGCCGCCGCGTCGGTAAAGGTCGGGATCGCCGGGGCCTTCCAAAAAGCGCTCACCCCCTTCGCCCGGACCCGATGGTCGTCGATTTTCCGGTAGGTGCCCGTCGACCATTCCACCGCCGCTGCCGCCCGCCGGAGGCATTCCTCTAGGTTTCCGGTGCTCCCGTCGAGTATATTGTTGCTCGGAGTCCGATCTCCGGCGTGGATTGCGTTCCTCAGGCGGAGCTCCAGGGGGTCCATTCCGAGTTTCTCCGCCAAGAGGTCCATCGCCCGCTCGATCGAATAGCTCATCTCAATATGTCCGAAGCCCCGGTAGGCCGTCGCGAAGGGATGGTTGGTGTAGACGCAGAGCGAATCCGTTCGGAGATTCGGTATTCGGTACGGGCCGCTGCAGGAATAGGCGGCGGCTCGGCTTACGTTTACCGCGTAGTCCGCGTATCCGCCGGAGTCGAAGAGGTATTCGATTTCCGCCGCGAGAAGCGTACCGTCGGCTTTTGCACCCAGCTTTACCCTGGCGCTTAGTCCCGGGGCACCAGGGGACCCGACCAGATCCTGCTCCCGGCTATTCGCCAGCCGGACCGGACGCCCCCCCAGCTCTCGGGAAAGGAGGTATGCCAACGGCTCGAGCTGT
>CAZLDK010000052.1:9003-15717 GCA_964558285.1 uncultured Spirochaetaceae bacterium
TCGGTGGCAAGGCGGGATTCCCGCCTTGCCACCGAAGCCGCCCCCGACGGCCCCGGCTATTACGGTAATCTTGCCGATCGGAATATTCAGGCAGCGACTCATTATTATCCGGACACCGTAGGGAGACTGGGTCGAGGTACGAATGATGACCTGCCCCCCCTTCTGGATCTCCGCGATCGTGATCCGGGGCTCCATCGCCGCGTGGTCCGCCGGGGGAAACTCGAACTCCCCTTCGACAACTACTTCCGATTCCCCGAAGGCGTCGTCGACGTTGCCCTTACGGATCTTGGTGCGGTTTGCGATGTTGCTTCCCGGCTCCGGGATAATCGCCGTAATGTGAACGTAGTCGCCCATATCCGGGTGCAGAATAGGCGCCTCCGGGGATAAGGCCTCCTTCGGAGAATGGATGGCCGGAAGGGCTTTGTATTCGATTCGGACCTTTCTGGACGCGGCGAGGGCCTGCCGCTCGGTGTCGGCGACGACCACTGCAACCGGCTCTCCGAAGTAGCGTACCCGTCCTTGGGCAAGGGGAGGCTTGTCGCCGAGGTAGAGACCTACCAAAACGGGAAAATCCGCCCCGGTGTAGACCCCCCGGACGCCGGGCATCTCGAGAGCGGCCGCAATATCGATTGCGACTATATCCGCGTGGGCGTGGCTGCTCGGAATAACCGATGCGTGGAGCATACCGGGCAACCACACGTCGTCGGTGTACCGCGTCCTGCCGTGGACCTTATCCCAGGCGTCGGATCGGGTAATACTCTTTCCGATGTATCGATAGGAAGTCGAGTTCGTCAATGCTTACTCCCGTAGTTTGCTTTTAAGGTCGCACTCACTGGGACTTTTCGGCAAGAGGAACAGATGCGCCGTCACCCCGCCAGCGAGAGCAGAACTCCCGCCGCTATGGCAGACCCGATGACACCGGCAACGTTGGGGCCCATGGCGTTCATCAACAGAAAGTTCCGCGGGTTCTCCTGTTGCCCCACTTTCTGAACTACCCGTGCCGCCATAGGGACCGCCGACACTCCTGCGGCGCCGATCATCGGATTGACCCGCTTTCCGGATAGGAGGTACATCAGCTTTCCGAGGAGCACACCGGAAGCGGTTCCGACCGCAAAGGCGACAAGCCCCAGCCCGATAATGAGAAGGGTGCTCACCGAGAGAAACTCCTCCGCTGACATCTGCGACCCGACGGCAACGGCCAAGAATATCGTCACGATGTTGATAAGCTCGTTCTGGGCGGTTTTGGACAACCGCTCGACGACACCCGCCTCCCGGAAAAGATTGCCGAGCATCAGCATGCCTATAAGCGGTGTCGACGCCGGAATAACCAAAGCGGCGACGATGGTGGTCGCAATCGGAAAGACAATCTTTACCCGCTGGGAAACCGGGCGAACCTCCGTCATGACCACCATGCGCTCCCTCTTACTGGTAAGGACGCGAATAATCGGCGGCTGAATAAAGGGCACCAGGGCCATGTACGAATACGCCGCGACAGCGATCGGACCGAGGAGATGCGGAGCAAGCCGAGAGGTCAAGAAGATGGCCGTCGGTCCATCCGCACCGCCGATAATCGCGATGGAGGCCGCCTCGGGAAAGGCAAACCCGAGGGCACGGGCCCCAAGAAGGGTGCCGAAGATTCCGAATTGAGCCGCGGCCCCAAGAAGGAAGGTATTCGGTTTTGCCAAGAGGGGTCCGAAGTCCGTCATCGCGCCGATGCCGAGGAAGATAAGGGGAGGAAACAGACCCGTCTTGATGCCGAAGTAAAAGTAGGTCAGCAGCCCACCGGGTTCCATCAGGCCTGCGAGGGGAATATTTGCAAGAACGGCGCCGAAGCCGATCGGTACCAAGAGGAGGGGCTCGTAGCGTTTCGCGATACCGAGGTAGATCAGCAGGCAGCCGATGGCAATCATGAGTACGTGCTGCCACGTCAGAGCGGATAGTGCCGTAGAGCCCAGGAATTGAAGCAAAATCTGCGACATCTCGACCCTACTCTATTCGGAGAACCGCCTGGTTCTCCCGAACGCTGTCACCGGGGGCCACCATAATCTCTGCGATCTTGCCGGCTCGAGGCGCGACGACCTCGATATCCATCTTCATCGCTTCCATCATGATAATCTGCTCGTTTTCCTGGACCGTGTCTCCGACGTGGACCAGTACCTCTTTGATGGTGCCGGTCATCGGAGCCGGTACGGCCCCGGAGCCCCCCGTCGCGACGATGCTTCCCGAGGGACGGTCGGATACGATCGAGGGAGACGGCGGCGCCTCGGTTGCCGGGATGCCTCCGGGGTGCTCCGCCGGTCCGGACTGCTCCGCTTCCAGCTCTACCTGATAGACCTGGTCTCCACGCTTTACCGTCAACAGATTCCCGACGCGCTCGGCAACAACCTCTATCGACTCACCTTCGAAGGTAAAGGCTATTCTACGCTTCATTGTTTTCTTCCCCTAATCCACGGTTCTGCCGAACGCGCTTCGTGTTCCGCCAGGACGAAAGCGGCCACCGCAGCCCAGAGCCACGGCGGCGGCGCGGTAGCCTTCTCGCCGTCGGAGACAACGGCGGCGCCTCCCCCGGCCTTCGTTCGGAGAGCAGAGACGTCCGAAGCGGTCGCTCCTTCTTGTTCCCGGTCTCCGAGGGCGCGTTTGGTCACCACCATCAAGAGACTTAAGAGCAGCAGAAAGCAAAAGACAATCGCCATCCCTGCTAACGCCACCAGTACCGTATACCCCATTCCGTCACCCATTCGTCGACACCCCTAAAGGGGTATGTTCCCGTGCTTCTTCGCCGGGCGCTCTTCTTGCTTCCCCCTGAACATTTCAACGGAACGAATAAGCTCGCTCCGAGCGTAGCGTGGATCGACAATATCGTCGACGAAACCGTAACCCGCGGCGATAAAGGGGTTCATCACGCTGTCCTTGAACTCTTCGATCTTTTCCCGCCGCGCTTTCTCCGGGTCCGGAGCCCCCTGGATGTCCCGGCGGAAGACGATGTTCGCCGCCCCTTCGGGTCCGAGGACCGCTACCTGAGCCGTCGGGAATGACAGGACGCGATCGTACCCCAACGACTTCGAGGCCATCGCGATAAAGGCGCCGCCGTAGGCCTTCCGGAGTATTACCGCTACCTTCGGAACCGTCGCCTCTGCTATCGCGTAGAGGATTTTGGCTCCATGGCGAATAATACCACCGTGCTCCTGCGAGACGCCGGGAAGAAAGCCCGGGACGTCGACCAGGGTCACAACGGGAATATTAAAGGCGTCGCAGAAGCGGATAAACCGTGCCGCCTTGTCGCTGGCGTCGATATTTAGAGCCGCGGCGTAGACCTTCGGCTGATTGGCAAAGATTCCAACGGTACGACCCGCCAGCTTTGCGAAACCCACCACCACATTCGCGGCATAGTCCGGCTGTATCTCGAGAAAGCTTTCCCGGTCGGCGAGGGCCGAAATAACCCTTTTGACGTCGTAGGACTTCTTCTCGTCGTCCGGGAGCAGCTCGAGGAGCTCCGGGGTCTCTCTGTCCGGGGAATCCGTAGTCTCGGACAGGGGTGGCTCCTCCCGACTGTTCTGCGGCAGGTACGATAGAAGCCGCCTGACGAAGCCCATGCAGCCGGCCTCGTCGGCGAAGCGAAAATGGGCCACGCCGCTCGTCGAGGCGTGGGCGACGGCGCCGCCGAGGTCTTCGTGGGAGATCTCCTCTCCGGTCACCGCCCGGATTACGTCGGGTCCCGTAATGTACATATTGCTTACGCCGTCTACCATAAAGACGAAGTCCGTTATAGCCGGGCTGTACACCGCTCCGCCCGCGCAGGGACCGAGGATTATCGAAAACTGCGGGATAACGCCGCTGGCAAGGGTGTTGTTTCGGAATATCTTCGCGTAGCCGTCGAGCGAAAGCACCCCCTCCTGGATCCGGGCACCACCGGAATCGTTGACTTGAATGAATGGGCACCCATTCTTGAGGGCGAGTGATTGTGCTTCCGCTATCCGGGCCGCTTGCATCTCTCCGAGGGATCCGCCGAGAACGGTAAAATCCTGGGCTGCGAGAAATATCTGACGCCCCTGGACCATTCCGGTCCCGGTGACTACGCCATCGCCCATAAACCGTTTCTCGTCCAACCCGAAATCACGGGCACGCCCCTGGATGTAGCCCTGGTGCTCGATGAAGGAGTCTTTGTCTACCAGTAGGTTGATCCGTTCCCGGGCCGTCTTCTTACCCTTGGCGTGTTGGGCTTCGATACGCTCTTCGCCGCCCCCGAGGATCATCTTGTCCCTGACTTCGTAGAAGCGGGATAGTGCCTCTTCGTTGCTCATTCGATCTCCTTATTCCCTTCGGCCTACTTTAGGCTCGCGACGCGCTTGCTCACCTTGAGGGTCATCCACCGCTGATTGACGATCGATCTGATATGGGTCCCCCGGGCGACGATGCCCGATTCGTCGTAGGCGGTCATGTGGAGCTCGATGTGGTATCCGTCGAAAGCCTTTATCTCCACCTTTACGGTAACATGGGCCCCTACTACGCTCGGGTGCTCGTGGACGATTTCGGAGCTCTTCCCGACTGATATAAACCCCTCCGGGAGCTTGTGCTCGAGAAGCTTGCTCGACGCCTCGATCATGTAGGCGACGAGGGCCGGAGAGGACAAGAGCTTCTCGAAATCGGTGGTCCAGAAGTTGCCTGCAGCGTCCTCCTCACTCACCGTCTTTCCCAAGGTAACGCTATCTCCGACAATGATGCCGGGAAACCGCATAAGACGCCTCCTTCCGTAAGTGGAAGCATAGTATCAACAAATCTCGGGAGGAGAAAGCTCCCGCCTCTTTATGGTATCCTTCGGGCCGTTATGAATAGAGGAATACTGACCGGAGTTCGCGTTCTCGACCTTACCCAAGCCCTCGCCGGGCCCTACTGCACCCAGCTATTGGCCGATTTCGGTGCCGACGTAATCAAGATCGAGCGGCCCGGGGGCGGTGACCAATCTAGAGGCTGGGGGCCTCCCTTTCTCGAAGGTGAGAGCGCCTACTTTCTCGGCACCAACCGCAACAAAAGGAGTCTTGTCCTCGACCTTTCGAAAGAGGAATCGCGGCCGATCCTCGACCGGCTTCTGCGGAGCTCGGACGTCCTTATCCACAACGTTCCAAAACAGAGCAGCCGGGCAAAGATGGGAATCGACGACGAACGGGTGATGGCGATAAACCCTGCCCTAATCTGGGTTTCGATAAGCGGGTTTGGGCTAACCGGTCCCGAGGCAGAAAAGCCGGGGTACGACGTTCTCGCCCAGGGGATGAGTGGAACGATGGCGCTTACCGGAGAGCCGAACTCCGGGCCGATGCGCTTTCCCACGCCGATGGCCGACATTACCTCGGCGCTCTACGCGACCATTGGCGTCCTTGGGGCCCTCTACGAGCGCAGAGAGAGCGGCGCCGGGCAGATCATCGATATAGCCCTCCTCGACGGCCAGGCCACCTGGCTTTCCAACGTCGCCTCCGCCTATCTGGCTACGGGAAACCCACCTCGGAAACGAGGCAACGCCCACCCGAACATCGCCCCCTACCAACCCTTCCGGGCGGAGGACGGGTGGCTCATCCTGGCGGTGGGGACCGAGGCGCAGTGGGCGCGTTTTCTCGACGCGCTTCCGGACGCCGCAGCCATTCGCGAGGATTCCCGGTTTAAGACGAACGCAGACCGGGTGGCGCACCGTGAGGCCCTCGAAGAGGCGCTAAACAGTCGCCTTGCCCGGGGAACCGTAGAGGAGTGGATCGGCCGCTTCGGCGGAGCCGGTATACCCTGCGGACCGATACTGACGCCGGAGGCTGCCCTGGAGCACCCCCAGCTCCTCGCCCGGCAGATGGTGGTGCGGATGGCCCACCCCACCGCCGGGGACATACGGACCCTCGGGAACCCGATAAAGCTATCCCGGACACCGACGGTAACGCCGGTCGCCGCGCCGACCCTTGGCCGCCACTCCCGGGAGATTCTAAAGGAGATCGGCTTTTCCAACGACGAAGTCGAGAGTGCTTTCGAGAACGGTGTCGCGGCCGAAGAATAGCCCCGGCCTCAGGACCCCGGCCTTACGCCTCCGGCGCCGAGGAAAGAACCCCTTCGAGGTACTCGCCTACCTGCAGGGTTTGCCGGTCTCTTCCGAAGGCGCCGACCACTTGGAGGCCGTAGGGTAGTCCCCCGGCGCTCTCTCCGGAGGGGACGTTGACCGACGGCAGGCCGGCGTAGGTCCAGGGCAGGTTCATCGCCGGGCTGCCCGTGGAGAGGAGCCCCTTCGGCGCAGCCCCGAAGGCCGACGGCGACAGCCAGGCCCGGCATCCCAGCCGGGAGAGCTCTTCGTCCAAGAGCGTCCTGAGTCGCAGGCGCCCCTCGGCGGCTGCCTTGGCCTCCGATTCGCCGACGGCCTCACCTTCCCGGTAGAGTGACGTAGCGGCTTCGCTGTAGAGCTCCGAGTAGTCGGCGAAGAGCTTCCGATGGGCCTCGTAGAACTCCCGGGCTATCATTCTTCGGTGCGCCGCGGCAATTTCGTCGATATCCGAGAGCGCGCTGCTTCGCCGGACAGTCGCCCCCGCCCCTTCGACGGCTCTGAGGGTAGCCTGGAACTGCGACTCTGCCTCCGGCTCCACCTGGGAAAGAAAGCGATCGTCGGGAAGCGCGAAGACCTCCGGTTCGAGGGGAGGCCCCCCATCGACGCTGTCGACGAGAGTACCGAGGACGAGGGAGCCGTCGGAG
>CAZLDK010000053.1:0-15645 GCA_964558285.1 uncultured Spirochaetaceae bacterium
GCGGCACTATGCCGTCTGTGACAAGTCGGGGAACCAAGCCCGGCGACCCAAAGATCTCATGTAGAGAGATACGGCCCGATCATCGATCGGGCCGATTTCGTATATGATCCTGTCGGGCCGTTACATCCAGGACCGCCTCGGGCGGGGAATCGAGATCGACCCCTTCGATCCCGCCCGTCTAAACCCGAATAGCTACAACCTCAGCCTCCACGACGAGCTTTTGACCTACGAGAGTCGGCTCTTAGACATGCGAACTCCCAACCCGACCCGGAAGATCCTCATCCCACCGGAGGGCATGGAGCTTGAGCCGCAGCGTCTCTACCTCGGGCGCACCGTCGAATACACAGAGACCGACGGCTTCGTTCCCATGCTCGAGGGGCGCTCCTCCATCGGTCGATTGGGGCTTTTTGTTCACGTTACCGCCGGCTTCGGCGACGTCGGCTTTAAAGGCTTCTGGACTCTCGAGATCTTCTGTGTTCAGCCGATCCGAATCTATCCCGGCGTTCAAATCGCCCAAATCTTCTACCACACCATCGAAGGGGCCTACGACAGCTACGAAGGCGGAAAGTACCAGAACAATACCGGCGCCCAGCCGAGTCTCCTGTTCCAGGAGTTCGAGACTACTTCGGAGGTTTGATTTTCGCAAGTCTGCCGGCCGGCCGCGGCCTACTTCGGTGCCTCGAAGGCATCGGGAAGTAGAGCAAGCTCTCCGTCGGCGACCCGTCTAAAAAAGCAGCTGCGATTCCCGGTATGGCAGGCGGTTCCTCCGACCTGTTCTACAAGAAATAGAACCGCATCCTCGTCGCAATCCACCCGAACCTCTTTGACTCGCTGCAGGTGGCCGGACTGCTCTCCCTTCTTCCAGATGCGGTCCTTGCTGCGGCTGTAGTAGTGGGCGTAGCCCGTCTCGAGGGTTAGCCTCCAGGCCTCCTGATCGACGAAAGCGGTCATCAAGACCTCGAGGGACTCGGCGTCCTGGGTGATCGCCGGAACGAGGCCTCCCATCTTGTCGAAGCGGAGTCCGATTCCCTTTTCCGGGGGCGGTGTTCCGTGGGTTAGACCGGCTGCCATCTGTCACCCCGTAGTTCCATGCCGTACTCCTCCCGGAGTGCCCGCTCCAACCCCTGGTGTAAGAGACCGGCGGTTCGTCTGAGATCCGCTGCAGGATCCTCGTCGGTGGGGTAGCTCGGGTCTTCGAGGCGTCTCCCGCTGGTCATCAAGGTGTCGATGAGCATCTTCGCCGCCAAGAAACGCCGCCACTTTTCGACCCCGTAGATAAGGTAGTTGTCGATTATGCCCAATACTTCCCAGGTAACCTGCTCGGCCTGGGAATAGCGTCCGGCGTCCTTGTTCTGGTCGCTAAAGCGCACGGGCAGATCCGATACTATCCGGTCGAGGTTCGGGACCAGGTAGTCGAGGTCGAAGAGACCAGTAGCGCAGTTGAAGAGAATCGGCGTCCCCGACTCTTCGACTCGAAAGACCTCCTCTTTGGAGATCGCCGGGCCGATGTCGGCGCAGTTGAGGTGCCCCGACTGGTCCTCGACGAGGATGCCCCCCTTGACGTCTATCGCCGTTCGGAAGGCGAAGTCGAAGGCGGCGTTCTTTCCCGAAAGGGCGAGGTAGGCGATGCCGACGGGATCGAGGGTAAACCCGAGATTGTCGACGTTGCCGAGGTAGACGAAGCGTTTGCCCATCTTTTTCAGCTCCGTGTAGACATCCCGGAGCACGGAAAAGTTCTGTCCGTGCCCTCCGGGAAGGGCGAGCGGCCGTCCCTCCTCGCCGAAGGCTTGGGTAAAGAAGCCTTTCGGCCGCCCCTCTTCGGAGTGGGTATAGGCGGCGATCATCGGTTGGACTCCGGTCAGCGGTTTTGTAATGTCGAAGCCTGTTTCCTCGATCAGCTCCTTCAGCAGCGGGCTGTTTCGGTACTCTCGGTAGGTTTCGGTGAGCTCCTCGTCGTTATTGACGCTCGTCATCTGGAAGAAGGGAGCCCCGGGGGCCAACTCGCCGGTTCCTCCGATCTCCTGTTGATAGTCTTTGACGGCCAAAAGGAGGTGTCGCATCTTGAGCTCGAGGAAGGAGGGGCCCGGAGAGCCATCCGGTTGGACGAAGGCCGGCGTCACACCCTTCGGCTTTCCGGTAACCCGGGACGCCAAGGCGTCGAAGTCGTCCCGGAGGAGCTCGAAGAGGTCGCCACTGACGCTCCGGTTCTTCTTCTCGTCGGCGTAGCTGGTGGCGGAACCCCCGTTGAGGACCCCGTAGGATACCGCGGGCAGAAGACGAAGCCCGATACGGCGAAGGGTGGACTCCTCCACCTCGATCTCGCCGGACCCGGTGAGCATGTCGGCAGCGCCCTGGTCGACCGCCGAGAGACGGCGCCTCCCTTCGGCGGCGTCGACTCGGATACTCCGTCCCTCCCGTCCGTCGATTACGGTAGAGCCGTCGATTCCCGGAATCTCGGTTGCCTCCACAGGCTCCAGGTCGTCGAAACGACCGCGGTTGTAGTCGTCGAGTATCGCTGTGGCCATCTCGACGTCGATTCCGAGGGATTCCATCTCCTCGATCAGCTCCGACGATGCGTATTTGTTCTTCGACATTAGCTGCTCCTATTTCGACTGTTCATCCTGCGCTCGTTGCGCGGCGCCGGCCGTAGTAGGCGGCTCCGTAGAGGGAAATATCGTAGTCCCGAACCAGGGCCACAGGCGTAGACGCCAGCTGCTCTCTCAAGGAGGGGTGATAGTTCGCTCGAAACGCGGCGAGAAACCCCTGCGGGTCTCCGAACCATTCCGGATTGCGAATCGTGACCCCTCCGGCAAGGAAGAAACCGCCCGCCGGAAGCGTGGTAACCGCGATATTGCTGCAGAACGTACCGAGGAGGCGAACAAAGAGGGCAACGGTACGCCCACAGACAGGATCCCGTGCAGCCGCCTGTGCGATCGCCGCCGGCTGCTCCGGCGCCTCGAGGGTTTGTATCCTCTGCGCTTCGTCGGTCGGTGCCTCTTCTCGGGAGAGGAGGAACGCAAAGACGTTCGAAAGCCCCCGACCGGACACAAAGGGTTCCCAACCCAGCGGATAGCCCTCCCGTTTACCGAGAAACTGCTGGAGGTCCCAGGTCGTCTGATCCGTCGGCGCGAAGGTGGTGTGTCCTCCCTCGGAGGGGAGAGCCAAGAAGCTGCTGTTTCGCTTCAGCAGAAATCCGACCCCGAGGCCGGTTCCGGGTCCGACTACGGCGATGACGTCTCCGGATTTCAGTGGCCGGCTCGGCGGGCTCCCCGGGAGCGACTCGATCCTTTCCGGGGCCGTCTCCAGGAACACGGGAATGCCGTAGCAGATGGCCGTAAAGTCGTTGATCACCGACGCTCTCATCCCAAGCTGCTTCGACAGGGACTCGCCGTCGATCGGCCACGAGAGGTTCGTAAGCTCCGCCCGGTTATGCCGAACCGGCCCCGCCGCAGAAACAACGAGCTCCGTGGCTACCTCGTCGAGGGAGATATCCCAGGAGGAAGCCGCCGCGTTCAGGGCTTCGACGAGCCCACCGATCTGTCGAGACGACTCCCGGTGCTTTTCGACGATACGGTATTCAGCGTTTCCCGAGGTGTCTATGAGGGCGACCGTGGTGTTCGTGCCGCCTACGTCTGCAACAAGTAGCATTGTTCTCTACTATACCGCGCCCTTCGGCCCCTTGTCGCCGCCGATACCATCGGTTAGCATCGCATAATCATGTCTTATCCCGAGGGGGGGAGGCGACTCCTTACCCGCGACGACTTCGACGGGGTGGTCTCTGCGGCCCTCCTAACGAAAAACGGTCTCATCGATCACGTCAAGTTCGTCCACCCGCGGGACATGGAGGGAGGCGTGGTGCACGTCTCTCGCCGCGACATCATCGCCGACCTGCCACCGCACCCCGGGGCGTATCTCGCCTTCGATCATCACCCAGTCGACGTCGGCGAGGGTGACCAAGACCGATTCGTCGTCGACGTCGACGCTCGGTCGGCGGCTCGGGTCATCTACAACCACTACGGAGGCGCCGAGAGCTTTCCGTCGGTTTCACTCAAGCTCCTCGACGCGGTAGATAAATGGGAGTCCGCGGCGTTTTCTCGGAAGGAGGTCCTCGACCCGGAAGGTTGGGACCTGCTGGGCTTTCTCTTGGATCCCCGGACGGGGCTTGGACGGTTTCGTCGCTTTCGCATCTCGAATCAACAGCTCATGCTCGACCTCGTGGATTACATCGCGGACCACGACGTCGAGGAGCTTTTGACCTTGGAGGATATTCGGGAACGGGCGGAGGTCTACCGGAGCCACAAGAACGACTTTTCCCAGCAGATCCAGCGCTGCTCGACCGTCCGGGATAGCGTCCTCCTTGTGGACCTGCGTCGGGAGACGACGCTCTTCGCCGGCAACCGCTTCGTCAAATACGCCCTTTTTCCCCATACCGACGCCTCGGTCCAGGTTATGTGGGCCTTCAAACGAAGGACTGCGGCGATTAGCGTAGGAAAATCGATCTTCGACAGCGATCTCGAGGCGGATATCGGCAGGGTGATGAGCCGCTACGGGGGAGGCGGCTTTAGCTACGCCGGTGCCTGCCAGGTGCCGGCCCAGGAGGTAGACCGCACCCTCGAAGAGATTGTCGCGGCGCTCCTCGGGTAGGGCCGGCGCTTATCTGTCTTCCTTTCGGCTGTGTCCCCGGAGCCGATCGAAGAGTCGGCCGATAAGCCGAGCTCCCTCGAATCGATTCTCTCTGCCGGTTACGAGGCGGTTGATGTTTTCTCGGTGGGTAAAGAGGAGAAACAAGACGGCGAGAACCGAGAAAACGAAGATCGCCCGCGAAGTTTCGATTATCCCCATGTATCCGAGGAGAGCCGTGACTCCGGGGAAGCTCAGCGCGGCGACCAGGGATGCCAGGGAGGTGATACCCGTCGTCAAGAGTATTACCAGAAAGATGGCCACCGCTATTCCGAGGGAGAGGGGGTAGATAACCAGAAGTACGCCTGCGGCGGTGCCGACGCCCTTTCCCCCTCTCAGCCTGAGAAACACCGAATAGACATGTCCGATAATCGCCGCGCCGCCGACAAGGAGCCTGATCTCGGTATCTCCCGGAAGTACCGGCGCGATGTCCAATCCACGGAGTATCGTCGGCAGCAGACCTGCCGCTAGGGCCCCCTTCCCGACGTCCAACAGAAGCACCGCTATACCCAAGGGGCGACCGAGGACCCGGAAGGCGTTTGACGCGCCGGCGTTGCCGGATCCGTGCTCCCGGACGTCGATTCCCCGGAAGACCGTGCCGAGAATGACGCTCGTCGGAACAGAGCCGACAAGGTAGCCGAGCAAAACGGCCACCGCGACGTTCACGGTAGTGCCGGGAGAAACATGACTCCGACGGTTCCGGGTCCGGTGTGGGCGGCGAGGACCGGGGACGCATCCCGAATAAAGATCTCCTTCGATACCTCGAAGCGCGCCTCGATCGCTTCTTTAACCCGGAGGGCTGTCTCTCGGTTGTCGACATGGGCGACGGCGAACTCCGTCGGCCCGGTTACCCGTTTCTCGAGGGAACTGAGCAGCTTCCTGATACCGGCCTCGAAGCTTAAGCTCAGGCCGATCGCCTTTGCCTTTCCCTCGTCGTCGAGGGTCACAAAGGGACAGATCCCGAGGGCCCGAGCTATCATTCCGGAAAAGCTCGAAACCCTGCCGCCTTTCACCATTGCCTCCACGCTCGGGGCGACAACCAGGGTGGACACGTTTTCCGCGGCCTCTTCGGCGAGGCGTCTCAGCTCTTCGAGGTCCGCTCCCTGGTCCGCTGCCTCGACAAGGCGACGGAGGATCAGCCCGATGCCCACCGACACCCCCCGGCTATCGACGACCGAGACCGAACCGTCGACGCTCTTTTCGGCGGTTCGGGCGGAGTCGATGGTGCCGCTCAGAGCCGCCGCCAGGTTAAGGCTTAGGACCGCGGGAAAGTGCCGCCCGATGAACTCGAAGCTCCGGGAGAACTCCCCGACCGACGGCTGGGCCGTCTTGGGCCAGATAGCGTCCTCGCGACGGAGCTCCTCGTAGAAGCCTTCGGGGGAAAGGCCGACCTTGTCGAGAAAGACCTGGTCCCCGAAGGAGACGGTCAAGGGTACTATTGCGACATCCGGTCGGTCGAGAAGCTCCTGGGGCGCATCGCAGGCGGAATCGACGACAAAGCCGACCCGACCGTGAACCTGGCGGGCGACGTCGTACTGCTTCTTCATGTCGTCGACTTTGTGCTCCGTCAGGGTAGCGTTTCGGGCGAGGCGCTGAAACACGTTTCCCGGAGTGTCGGTGTGGATATGCACCCGGGCGAGGTCACGTGTTCCGACGACCACGACGCTGTCGCCAAACTCTTCGATTACCGCGGTCAACTCCGAAGGAGCTACCGCCAACTCGGTTAGGAGACCCTCGGTGCAGTAGCGATAGCGTGGCGCCTCGGTCGCATCGCCGTGATCGAGGTGAAACTCCGGGGTGTCCTCAGGAAGGCCGCTATCCTCGACCTCCTTCGGGCCGTGGATCATCAAACGATGGACGCCCTCGATCATCCGGACGAAGCCGAGGGCGCCGGCGTCTACCACGTTTGCCTTCCGGAGTGCGGGAAGAAGAGCGGTCGTCTCCTTTAGCGCCTGGTTTGCCGCCGATAAGGCTTCGGCAAAGGAACGATAAAGGTCTCGATGTAGCCGGGTTCCTTCCCGGAGTGTCGTCCCCCAGGAGCGGAGCACCGTTAAAATGGTGCCCTCCCGGGGCGCGGAAATTGCCGACACCGCGTACTTGACCGCACCGTCCGCCGCCCGTGCAAAGGCTTCCCCGGTTACCGACGCCCGGTCGCCGATCTCCGCGGATAATCCGACGAAGAACTGCGCCAGTATCGCGCCGCTGTTGCCCCGGGCACCCTGAATGGCAGCCTCGGCGGTCATCCGGGAGACAGCCGCCAGAGATCGTTCTTTGCTTGTCTTGAGGCGCCGGACGACCGCGGCCACGGTACCGGCCATGTTACTCCCGGTGTCGCTGTCGGCTACCGGAAAGACGTTGATCTGGTTCAGCTGCTCCCGATATCGGATCAATCGGGTCCCACCGGCTATCAGAGCGAGACGAAGCCGGCTTCCGTCTACGTAACCGATCGCAACGTCACCCATAACACCTTTAACTTAGTTCCATCTCCGGCATTCGGTCAATCGATTGCTGATTGTGGAAATAATATATAGGCTGTTTTATATTTGAATTCGGAGGTAGCGCTATGCGAAAAAACACCGCGTTTCCGGTGGTTACGCTGTTCCTGACTCTTTTCTTGATCACCCCCGGGGTCCTAGATGCATACGAAGACAGTCTGGACTACGCCCAGGTCGAAGGGGTCGTTGCCCGGGAAACCGCCGCCGCTGTCTGGCGCTTTGAGGTTACCGTTCGCCACGACGATACCGGGTGGGATCACTACGCCGACGAATGGCAGGTACTCGACGCCGAAACCGGCGAAGTGCTGGGCACCCGCACCCTGGCGCATCCCCATGTTAACGAGCAACCCTTTACCCGGAGCCAGTCGGGAATCGAGATTCCGTCGGATACGTCGGTGGTTCTGATCCGGGCGAAGTGCAACGTGCACGGGTTCGGTGGAAGAGAGGTCGAAGTGGACTTAACTCGCTCATCCGGGGAGGGTTACGAGGTTATCCGGCGGTGAGCTATGCCCTGGGGCTTGCGTTTGGGCTGATAAACACGACGCTGCTCCACGTCTCGAAGGGTATGCAACAACTCGGCATCCGGAGGATTCGGAACGGCGGCGTCGAGGGAGCGTCGGACGCCCCGGTTCCCTGGTTTCGCCGCCCCGGTGTGGCCGTCTACTTTGCCGGGTTTGTCATCAACAATACGAACGGGCTCTGGCTCGTCCTGGGAAACCGGTTTGCCCCTCCCTCCTACATGACGAGCATGTACGGCTTCGGTCTCCTGGCCCTTCTCTGGTTTTCTCAGCTCTTCCTCGGCGAGGATGTTCGCCCCTCTCAGTACCTTGGGGCGGCCGCGGTTGCCCTCGGAACCGGAATGCTCTTCGTCGATGGGCTCTCCCGGCCCGCGGTCTCCATGGCGGAGGCGCCCGTTGCGGGGCTCTTCGTCGCCGTCGTCGGATACGCGTCGGTCAGCGTCCTCGCCGCCGCCGTAGTGAGCCGCCGGAGTGGCCGCTTCCTTATCGGCTTGGTTTTCGGCGCCGCATCCGGTGGCCTTGCGGTGCTCGACCCGGTGCTCAAGGGCTGGTCGCAGAATATCGGGGGGCCAGGGTTCGTTCCCACCGGCGGACTCCCCTGGGTTGTCTACATCGGTAGCTTCTTTCTCGGTTTCGCCGCCTTTGGGATTACTCAATGGGGGTTTCTCCGGTCCGCTCGGGCTACCGTTATGGTCAGCGTTCACTCCTCGGTCTACGTTATCCTGCCGGTCGCCCTTCAGGTGGTGCTTCTCCCCGGATTTGGTCTCTCCCCCTCGCTTCTGGCAGGGACGCTCCTGGTTGTGGTCGGTGTCGTGACGATCGAGTTTTTCTGCGCTCCTGGAACCGTTCTCGCTCAGGCTCCCGGGCCGCGGCCCGGGTCGATTGCCGCCGCCGGTGTCGCCTATCCGTCGGAGGCCGACCCGGCAGCACCACCCGCGGCGGAGTAGTCGGCGAAGAGGTACCCCCTCGCGGCCTCCCGGATAAGTGCGGCGGGAAGGGTCGCCGCCGATTCTCCGGAGGTAAGACGGCGGTAGGCTCCCCCCTTGGCGTCCCCGAAGAGCAGCCCGACCACGCAGGGGGTTGAGGTGACCAGCGATGCATTCGCCGTCAGGCGGATCGGCGGAGGCTTCGGTGAGTCCCAGACGACGGCGAAACCGGGGGCGAGACCGAGTTCCAAGGGACGGCCGGGAAAGAGCGAGGCGATGTGCCCGTCTTCTCCGACGCCGAGAATCGCCAGGTCGAATACCCCGGCTCCGTTGGTTCTGTCTTTGAGCACTGCGTCGTAGGCGGCGGTGGCCCGGGTGGCCGCCTCCGCCTCGCCGTCCTCCGGGAGCCCGCCTTCGGGGGGCCCCGGAGGCGCCACTAGTTCCGGCTTGGCTGCGGCGTCGGCGAAAGATTCCGCTATCGACTCGGCGATTAGGCGGTAATTGCTCTCCGGATGGTCTTTCCCCACCCACCGTTCGTCGACCAGAAAGAGCCCGACCCGATCCCAGGGAAGCGAAGCCCGTGGAAGAGCCTCGAGAATCGGCAGCACCGATCTCCCTCCTGGAAGGGCGAGTGCCGCGAAGCCGCGGCGGCTAACGACCGGATTCAGCTCCTTCTCGAGAAGCTCGATAATCCGTCGGAGGATGGTTCCCTGGTCTGCAACGAGAATCTTCACACCGACCAGTATACCGGACCACGCTCCTCGGCGGAAGAAAGGGGGAATTGTCGCCCGGAAGCTTTCTTAGTATGTTGACTTCGCATCTTTAAATACGGAAATCGTCTCGTCGGGAGGAGACCTCATGGCCCGGGTAGCAATCGTCTACGGTTCCACCACTGGAAACACATACGACGTGGCGGAGAAGCTTCAGAACGAGTGGAGTGGATCCGAGTGTGATCTGGTAAATATTACCGACGCCGACCCGGAGCTTTTCGAGAGATACGATTTTTTCATCTTCGGGGTGTCGACCTGGGGTGCCGGAGATCTCCAGGACGATTGGGAGGAGTTCTTCCCGACCCTCGACGAGATCGACCTTACCGGAAAGACGGTTGCCATCATGGGGCTCGGAGACCAAGAGAACTACTCGGACCAATACGCCGACTGCGTGTCCACGCTACACGACAAAGTGGTCGACCGGGGCGCGAAGGTCGTCGGCTACACCTCTCCGGAAGGATACACCTATACCACCAGCCGAGCCGAACGGGATGGAAAGCTGCTCGGGCTCCTCCTCGACGAGGATAACCAAGCCGCCCAGACCGACACCCGGATTCGAAAGTGGGTGGCAGATTTGAAGAAGCGCTTTAAGTAGACTTGACATGCCGTGGGGAGGTTGATATTCTCTCGCCACTTCTGCCCTTGTAGCTCAGTCGGTAGAGCACATCCATGGTAAGGATGGGGTCATCGGTTCAAGTCCGATCGAGGGCTCACTCTCAAAGCCGAAAGAGGCGTTGACCCTCTTCCGGTCTTTTTTTATACTTACGTAGGCGTAGTCTAGTCCGGAGGCGGGAATGGCGAAAGCAAAAGGCAAGAATATAGAGAAAATTGCGCTCCAATGTACCGAGTGCAACCATAAAAACTATACCACGACGAAGAACCGGAAAAACATCCAGGGCAAGATGGAGTTTATGAAGTTCTGCCCGAACGACCGGAAGCACACACTCCATAAAGAAGCCAAAATTAAGTAATTCCTAGGCCAGTAGCTCCAATGGCTAGAGCGCCGGTCTCCAAAACCGGATGTTGTAGGTTCGAATCCTACCTGGCCTGTATTGTTCCGACCGGCACCTTCGGAGGGTAGGTAATTTTAGTGAAGCGAATCGTACAGTTCTTTAGAGATAGCTATGCAGAGCTCAAGAAAGTCGTCTGGCCGTCCCGAGACGAGGTTACCGCCTCGACAAAAGTAGTTCTTGTTTCCGTCGCTCTTTTCGCCATCGTGCTTGGAATTATAGATTTCTTGCTTCTTACCGGCGTCGACGCGTTATTCTAGGGTATGGCAAAAAGTTGGTACGTTCTTCATACCTACTCCGGGTATGAGAACAAGATAGAAAGAACCATTCGGAAACTCATCGAAGACGGCGAGCTCGAGGACGCGGTAACCGACATAAAGGTTCCGGCGGAGCAGGTCGTAGAGATAAAAGAGGGGAAGAAGAAGGTATCCACCAAGAAGTTTCTTCCGGGGTACATCCTCCTCGAGATGGATCTGCCGGATCTTAGTTGGAAGACCATCTGCTCCAAGATTCGTCGCTTGAACGGTGTCACCGGTTTCGTGGGGTCCTCTGCGGGGAACAAGCCGCAGCCCATTTCCGCCGAGGAAGCAAAGTCGATCTTCCAAAAGACCGGCGAGATTAAGGGCGACCGTTCTATGAAGCCGAAGCAGTCCTTCGTGGAAGGTGAGAACGTCCGGATTATCGAAGGGCCATTCGAATCCTTTACCGGCGCCGTCGAAGACGTGAACGTGGAAAAGGGTAAGCTGCGGGTTACCGTCGGAATTTTCGGACGGTCGACCCCCGTGGAAGTGGACTTCTTGCAGGTAGAGAAAATATAGGTCGAGGGCGCTTCGACGCTCTCGTAAAGGTTGGTGCCGCACCGATGCGGCAGTCGGAGGGACCTCGTTTCCCACCCGATGCACGGGTGGAAGGCGGGGGTTTGTACCACGAAGAGGAGTATTCTAATGGCAAAGAAGAAGGTAGCCGCAATTATCAAATTGCAGGTGCCCGCCGGCAAAGCTACGCCGGCGCCACCGGTAGGGCCGGCGTTAGGGCCCCACGGTGTCAGCGCGCCGCAGTTCGTCCAGCAGTTCAACGACGTCACCAAAAACTTCGAGCCGGGACTCATTATTCCCGTCGTAATCACGGTTTTTGCGGATCGCAGCTTCACCTTTATCACCAAGACCCCGCCCGCTGCGGTGCTCATTAAGCGCGCCATCAGCTTGGAGAAGGGGTCTCCGGAACCGCACCGCGAAAAGGTCGGGAAGCTTCCGAAGGCGAAGCTTCAGGAGATAGCGGAGACCAAGATGCCGGACCTCAACGCAAACGACATCGAAGCCGCGATGAAGATCGTGGCCGGGACCGCCCGAAGCATGGGCGTCGAGGTGGGGGCTTAAGGTGAAGCACGGGAAGAAGTATCGTGAAGCCGTTCAGGGCTTCGACCGGGCGCAACGCTACTCCCCTGAGGAAGCGGCAGCCCTCCTCAAGAGCGTTTCCTTCGCCAAATTCGACGAGACCGTCGAGCTTTCGATGAACTTGAACCTCAAAAAGAGCTCCAACGTTCGAGATACCATGGTGCTCCCGCACCAGTTCATCGAGGAGAAGAAGATTCTCGTCTTCGCTAAGGGAGACAAGGCCAAAGAAGCCGAAGAAGCCGGGGCAACCTACGTCGGTGACGACGACCTTATCGAGAAGATCCGGGAGGGCTGGCTCGACTTCGACGTCGCGGTCGCCACGCCGGACATGATGAAGGATGTCGGGCGCCTCGGTCCTATTCTCGGGCGTCGGGGTCTGATGCCGAACCCGAAGACCCAGACCGTAACCAACGACATCAAGGCGGCGATCGACGAGCTCCGAAAGGGGCGAGTAGAGTTCCGGTCCGACAAAACCGGTGTCGTTCACCTTGCAGTCGGTAAGGTATCGATGGAACCGACGCAGCTGACGGAGAACATTCAGGCCGTCATTACCGAGGTGGTAAAGAGGAAGCCTTCGGATACCAAGGGTGACTTCGTAAAATCTATTGCGGTCAGCTCCACGATGGGGCCGGGTATTCGAATCGACGAAACCGCACCGATTGGGCAGGAGGCCTAATATGTCGACCGCATATCAGACAAAACTAAACGACCAAAAGACCTCCGCCGTAGACGCGGTAAAGGCGAAGCTCTCGGAGAACAAGGATTACGTCTTTACCGACTACCGCGGTTTGACGGTGGATCAGATTTCCGCGCTTCGCACGAAGCTTCGGGAAAACAACGCGGAATACAAGGTCATAAAGAACCGGTTTGCGAAGATCGCCTTTCGACAGATGGAGATGCCGGAGGAAGTAGAGAGCTTCCTTATTGGCCCGACGGCCCTCGCTCTGGCCAAGGACGACGCCGGCGCCGTGGTAAAGGCTCTTGTCGACTTCGGCAAGGACACTCCCCTCGAGCTCAAAGGCGCCGTTATCGACGGGACCGTTTTTGACGCTGCGCAGGCCGAGGCGTTTTCGAAGCTGCCGACGAGGGATCAGCTCCTGGCGATGCTCATGGGGACGATGAACGCTCCTGTGCGCAACCTCATGTACGCCATGAACGGGGTTGCCTCCAAGTTGGTTCGAACCCTCCAGGCCGTCGCAGAGCAGAAGAAGGAACAGCAATAATACCGACGTTAGTCTTCGCCATAGCGTGTTGCATGCTATCGTCGGATTAAACGAAAGGAGAAGGTAATATGGCAACACTTAGCAAGGATGACATCCTGGAAGCCATTGCGGGAATGTCCGTGCTGGAAGTCTCGGAACTCGTTTCCGCGATGGAAGAAAAATTTGGGGTTTCCGCCGCCGCACCTGTAGCAGTCGCCGCGGGTGGAGCTGCCGCCGGTGGTGGCGAAGCAGCAGCAGCGGAAGAAGAGCAGACTGAGTTCAACGTCATACTCAAGAGCTTCGACGACGGAAAGAAGATTCCGGTCATCAAGGAAGTTCGGGCCGCCACGGGCCTTGGTCTCAAGGAGGCCAAGGAGCTTGTCGAGGCCGGGGGACGCGCCGTGAAAGAGGGCGTGTCCAAAGACGAAGCAGCTCAGATGAAAGAAAAGTTGGAGGCAGCCGGCGCGGTTATTGAACTGCAATAGAGCTATTTGCCAGCAATTCTACGCTAGAAAAGCCACTCGCAGCGCCTGGAATCGCGCGGCTCGAAGGAGCCGTGTTCCGGGGGCGGGTGGCTTTGTGCGCTTGTGCTTTGAGTGGGCCTCTGTCCACGGTAGTGTTACTAAGCCGGGAAATCCTTTCCCGGGGCCGTGGACAGAGGCGGGTTCGAAGACGGTTTCGTGCTCGACAACGGGAGGTATCTGGTGTCCATAAAGACAATTAAGCGAGTCGTCGTAGGTACGGAGTCCAAGGAAATAATGGGGCTTCCGAACCTGATAGACATTCAACTCTCATCCTACGAGCGCTTTCTGCAGCGGCAGACGCTCCTCAACGGGGAGCCTCTGGGAGTTCAGGGTGTAGAAGAGGTCTTTCTGACGACCTTTCCGATAGAAAGCCAGAACGGGGACATGCGCCTCGAATACGACCACTATATTCTCGACGAAGAGAACATCAAGATGGGGGAGCTCGAGTGCAAGCAGAAGGGGCATACCTTCGCTATCCCCATCAAAGCACGCATAAACCTCGTCTTTCTCGATACCGGTGAGATCCGGCAGAAGGACATCTACATGGGGGACCTGCCCCTGATGACCGACCGGGGCACCTTTATCATAAACGGCGCCGAACGGGTCGTCGTAAGTCAGATTCACAGAAGCCCCGGTGTCATTTTTTCCCACGAGAAGGGCGTCTATTCCTCGAGGATTATACCCTACCGCGGCTCCTGGCTCGAGTTCGAGATCGACCAGAAGAAAGAGCTGGTCTACGCAAAAATCGACCGCAAGAAGAGGATCCTCGGGACCCTCTTTCTCCGGGCCCTCGGATACGATACCCGGGAAAAGATCATCGACGTCTGCTACAAGACCAAGGAGCTGACGATCGCCGACGACCGGGAGACCCGGGAGCAGCTCGTAGGCGAGGTGCTCGCTCGGGCGGTCTTTATCGACGACGAAAACGCGCCGGGTGAGCAACGGAAGCTCTATCGGGCCGGCGAAAAGCTGCATCCCCACGACGTCGACGAGTTGCTTCACTCCGGGGTAACGAAGATTACCGTCATCGACATGGCGAACCCCGAATCGCTCCACTCCGAGATTATTTTGAACTGTTTCGAGAGAGAAGAGGCGAAGTACACCCGGGACGAGTCGGAGTACGACGAGCCGACCAAGGAGGACGCCCTGGCGGCGATCTACGCGGTCATTATGCCTGGGGAGCCAATCACCGTAGAAAGCGCCGAAAAGGACTTTACCTCGATGTTCTTTTCCGAGCGTCGGTACGACCTCGGTCGAGTAGGCCGCTACAAGCTGAACAAGAAGTTCGACTACGAGAGTCCTATTGAGGACTACGTATTGATGAAGGAAGACATCATCAACACGATGCTCTACCTCATCCGGGTCTACATCGGCGAGGCGAACGTCGACGACATCGACCACCTCGGTAACCGCCGAATCCGGAGCGTCGGAGAGCTGTTGACGAATCAGCTCAAGACCGCCTTCTCCCGGATGGAGCGCATCGCCAAGGAGCGGATGTCCCTCAAAGAGACCGACACCATCAAGCCCCAGGACCTTATTTCGATCAAGCCGATCGTAGCGGCGATCAAGGAGTTCTTCGGGTCGAGTCAGCTCTCCCAGTTTATGGACCAGGTCAACCCGCTCTCAGAGCTTACCCACAAGCGCCGATTGAACGCCCTCGGGCCCGGGGGGCTCTCCCGAGACCGAGCCGGGTTCGAGGTTCGAGACGTCCACTACACCCACTACGGGAGGATGTGTCCCATCGAGACGCCGGAGGGGCCGAATATCGGTCTTATCGTCTCCTTGGCGAACTACACCCGGGTCAACGACTACGGCTTTCTCGAGGCCCCGTACCGCAAGGTAAAGGACGGCCGGGTTTCCGACGATATCTACTATCTCTCCGCGATGGACGAGGAGAAGTACTACATCGCCCAGGCGAACGCTCAGGTCGACGCGAAGGGTACCTTCCAGACCAAGACCGTGTCGGTCCGCCGATCCGGTGACTACACGACCCGGCCGCCGGAGGACATCCAGTACATGGACGTCTCTCCGAAGCAGATTATTTCGGTGTCGGCGTCCTTGATTCCCTTTCTGGAGCACGACGACGCGAACCGGGCGCTGATGGGCTCGAACATGCAGCGGCAAGC
>CAZLDK010000054.1:0-15452 GCA_964558285.1 uncultured Spirochaetaceae bacterium
GAAAGCTACATCCCCTACTACGTCCAGGTAAAGGAAGCGCTCCTCGAGGCGATGCGGAACGACCAGTATACGCCGGGAATGGCGCTTCCTTCGGAGCAATCCCTGGCGACGGAGTTCGACGTAACCCGGGCCACGGTTCGCAAGGCCTTGGACGAGCTTCGTCGGGAAGGCGCAATCAAGACCGAACGGGGAAAGGGCTCGATCATAGCCAATTCCCGAATCGAACAGAGCTTGCTCCAGTTCTACAGCTTCGGCCGGGAAATCGGGTCCACCGGCAGCGCGGCTACCTCAAGCATCATTGCGATACGCCGGATAGTCGCGCCGACCCAGGTGCAGAAGAAGCTCGGGCTCCCGGGGGATGGCCGCACCCACGAAATCGTCCGGCTACGCTACTACAAACAGCAGCCTTTGATTCTCGAGTTCTCCTACGTTCCGCAAGCCATCGTGGCTTCCATAACCGAGGACGACCTCGAAGGCCAATCGCTCTACGATCTCCTCGAGAGCAAGTGCGACTGCTCGATCGAGCGGGCCAAGGAGTTCCTCTACCCAAGAATCTCCGACGCTTACGAGTCCGAGATCCTCCGGATACCCCTCCACTCCCCGGTGTTCCAGACCGAACGGGTAACCAGAACCACCGAAGGAGAGGTCATAGAGTTTCGACGAAGTGTGATAAGAGGGGACCGGGTTACCTTTAGCACAGAGCTCGCGTAACGGCTCGCCCTGTTCGACGGCCCTAGGGCAACAGCGTCCGCCCCATCAGGTATCGGTCGATCTCCCGGGCGGCGCCCCGGCCTTCCTTGATGGCCCAGACAACCAGCGACTGTCCCCTCCGGGCGTCTCCGGCGGCGAAGACCTTCGGAACGCTCGTGGAGAACCGCTCGTACTCCGCCTGGAAATTGGACCGGGGATCGGTTGCGACGCCGAGGGCCTCGCCTATCGGCGCCTCGGGACCGAGAAAACCCATCGCCAAGAGCACCAGGTCCGCCTTCCACTCCTCTTCGCTGCCGGGGATCTCTTCGAAGGTCGGCCGTTCGCCGGGCTCCTTCTTCCACTCCACCCGGACCGTCCGGATCCCTTCGACCTTGCCGTTCCCGAGAAACTCCTTGGTAAGGATGCTGTAGACCCGGGGGTCCGACCCGTCTCGGGCGTTCACTTCCTCGTGGCCGTAATCCATCTTCTTCAGACGGGGATACGTCGGCCAGGGGTACTCGGCGGTCCGGTGTGGTGCCGGCTCCGGGAGGAGCTCGAAGTTGGTGATGCTCGCGGCGCCGTGACGCACCGAGGTGCCGATGCAGTCGTTCCCGGTGTCCCCCCCACCGATCACGATGACGTGCTTGCCTTCAGCGGAGATGTAGTTGCCGTCGGCAAAGTTGGAGTCCAAAAGACTCTTGGTGTTGGCCCGCAAGAACTCCATCGCGAAGTGGATACCGGACTTCTCCCGCCCGGGAGCCGGGAGGTCCCGGGGGTTGGTGGCTCCGCAGGCGAGGAGCACCGCATCGTACTCCTCCACGAGCTGTGCAGGATCGATATCCCTACCGACCTCTACGCTGGGACGAAACTCGATCCCCTCTTCCCGCATCAAGGAATTGCGCTTCTCGACCAGGTTCTTGTCGAGCTTCATGTTGGGGATGCCGTACATCAGCAGGCCGCCGATACGATCGTCCCGTTCGAAGACGGTTACGAGGTGGCCGGCCTGGTTCAACTGATCCGCCGCCGCGAGCCCCGCGGGTCCGGACCCGACGATGGCCACACGCTTTCCGGTACGGACCTCGGGAATGCGCGGTACCATCAATCCGGAGTCGTAGGCCTTGTCGATTATCGCGCACTCGTTGTCCTTTATGGTTACCGGTGGCTCGTTGATACCCAGGACGCAGGCGCTCTCGCAGGGGGCGGGACAGACCCTCCCGGTGTACTCCGGGAAGTTGTTGGTCTTCATCAACCGCTTCCAGGCCTCTTCCCATCGACCGTGGTAGACCAGGTCGTTCCACTCTGGGATCAGGTTGTCCACGGGGCATCCGTAATTCGACTGGCAGAAGGGAATACCGCAGTCCATGCATCTGGCGCCCTGGTCCTGCCGCTCGGGCTCGTCGATCTCTTTGTGGAACTCTTTGAAGTCTTTTATGCGCTCCAAGGGCTCCCGGTCCTGGACCCCCTTGCGCTGGTATTCCATGAATCCGGTGGGCTTACCCATGAGCCACCTCCTGTTCTTTGTTGAGCTCTTGCAGCTCCAGGATCCGTCGATACGCCGGAGAGATGACCTTACGGAACTCCCCTTTCCGATCGTCCCAGCTATCCATGATGCCGGCGGCGACGGTAGATCCGGTGTGAAAGCGGTGCTCCCGGAGCAGGGCCAGCACTTCCTCGAAGTCTCTGTCGGAAGGCTCGAGGACCTCTACCATGCCCCTGTTTACCCGAGAAGCCAGCCTCCCCTGGGGATCCCAGACGTAGGCGATGCCGCCGGACATACCCGCCGCGAAGTTTCGCCCCGTCGGACCGATGATGACCGCTCGGCCCCCGGTCATGTACTCGCAGCCGTGGTCTCCCACTCCCTCGACCACCACGTGGGCGCCGGAGTTTCGCACACAGAAGCGCTCCGCCGCCTGACCCCGGAAGTAGGCCCGGCCCATCGTGGCGCCGTAGAGGGCGACGTTTCCGATAATGATGTTCTCCTCCGGAACGAAGCCTGCGTTCTTCGGAGGATAGACGATAAGCTTTCCGCCGGAGAGCCCTTTGCCGCAGTAGTCGTTCGCGTCCCCCTCCAGCTCCAGCGTGACGCCGTTAGTCATCCAGGCACCGAAGCTCTGTCCGGCGGAACCGGTCAGCTTAATCCAGAGCGTATCCGGGGGAAGCCCCTTCGGTCCCCACCGGGTGGTCAGATGATGGCTGAGCATCGTTCCCGTGGCTCGGTCGGTGTTCCGGATGGGAAGGTCCAGCCGCAACGGTTCCCGATGGAGGAGCACCTTCTCCGCAAGCTTGATAAGCTGCCGGTCCAGAACCGTCTCGATGCCGTGGTCCTGGGGAACACAGCAAATGACACGGTCGGTCGCTCCGGGCTGGGGAACCGCCGGTGTGAGTAAGGCAGAGAGGTCGAGGCCGGCGCTCTTCCAGTGGCGGACCTCCGGGTCCTCCTCGAGCATATCCACCCGGCCTACCATCTCGTCGAAGGTCCTAAAACCGAGCTCCGCCATTATCTCCCGGACTTCCTCGGCGAGAAAGGTCATAAAGGTGACCACGTGCTCCGGCTTGCCGGCGAACTTCTTCCGAAGGCTTTCGTCTTGGGTCGCGACACCGACGGGGCAGGTGTTCTTGTGGCAGACCCGCATCATGATGCAACCGACACTGACCAGGGCAGAGGTGGAGAAACCCATCTCCTCGGCGCCGAGCATTGCGGCGATGACGACATCCCGGCCGGTCTTTATCTGGCCGTCGGTTTGGACGACGACCCGGGTCCGGAGGTCGTTCATCACTAGGGTCTGGTGGGTTTCCGAGAGCCCAAGCTCCCAGGGAAGCCCCGCGTGCTTGATGCCGGTAAGGGGAGAGGCTCCGGTACCTCCGTCTTGCCCGGAGATTAGGATGTGGTCCGCGTGGGCCTTCGCTACGCCGGCCGCGACGGTACCTACGCCGACCTCGGATACCAGCTTGACGCTGACCCGGGCCTTTGGGTTTGCGTTCTTCAAATCGAAGATCAGCTGGGCGAGGTCTTCGATGGAGTAGATATCGTGGTGCGGTGGCGGGCTTATGAGCCCGACGCCGGGGGTCGAGTAGCGAGTCTTCGCGATAATGTCGAAGACCTTGTGCCCCGGTAGCTCGCCGCCCTCCCCGGGCTTCGCACCCTGGGCCATCTTTATCTGGAGCTCGTCGCTCTCCGAGAGGTACTCGATGGTGACACCGAAACGCCCCGAGGCGACCTGCTTGATGGCCGAACGCTTCGAATCGCCGTTCGGAAGCTTCCGGTAGCGCTCGGGCATCTCACCCCCCTCTCCGGTGTTCGACTTGCCGCCGAGGCGGTTCATCGCCAGAGCCAGAGTCTCGTGGGCCTCCTGAGAGATGGAGCCGAAGCTCATCGCCCCGGTTACGAAGCGGCGCACGATATTCGCCGCGGGTTCCACTTCGGAGAGCGGAATCGGATTTCCGGGTTTGAGCTTCAAGAGGCCTCGAATGGTCGCCTGTTGCTTCGAGCGCTGGTTCTGCCGGGCGGTAAACCGCTTAAAGGCCTCTCGGTCCTCGTTTCGAGCCGCGACCTGGAGATCGGCGACGGATTCTGGGTCCCACATGTGCTTCTCGCCGCCGAAACGCCACTGGTAGTCACCCGGATTGTAGTATTCGGCACCGATCGGTTCGTTCCCCTTGGGAAAGCCCATGTCGTGGCGAAGGATGGCCTCTTTGGCAACGGTATTGAAGCCGGCGCCGGAGATGCGGCTCGCGGTCCCGGCAAAACAGAGGTCTACCACGTCTTGGTGGAGGCCGACGATCTCGAAGATCTGGGCACCCTTGTAGCTATCGATGGTCGAGATGCCCATCTTTCCGAAGACCTTCCGCATGCCGTAGGCCAGGGCTCGGAAATAGTTTTCCTCGATCTGCTCGGTGGTAAGATCAGGCGAAATGACCCCGTCTCGGCGAAGCATCCGCATGGCGTCGAGGGCTCCGTAGGGGTTGATGGCGTCGGCGCCGTACCCGACCAGGGTGCAGAAGTGATGCACTTCCCTCGGCTCGCCGCTTTCGACCACCAGCCCGATCTGGGTCCGCTTGGCCCGGCGCACCAGATGGTGGTGGACCGCCCCGGTGGCCATGAGAGCCGGCACCGGCACCCTCTCTTCCCCGGCTGCCCGGTCCGAAAGAATCACCAGGCTGTACCCCTCGGCGATCGCCTCTTCCGCCTCCCGGGAGATTCGCGTCAAACAGGGCTCCAGACCGGCCTCCGCCTTCTCCACCGGGAAGGTGATGTCTATGGTCTTTGCCTTCCATCCCCGGTAGCTCAAGGCCTTGAGCTTCGCAAGCTCCGAGTCCCGGAGCACGGGGTGATCGATCCAGAGGCGGTGGCAGTGGGCAGGAGAGGTGTCGAGGAGGTTCTGCTCCGGGCCGATGTAGGAGCCGAGGCTCATGATAATGTCCTCCCGAATCGAGTCGATGGGAGGGTTTGTCACTTGGGCGAAGAGCTGCTTGAAGTAGTCGTAGAGGAGCCGGGGCCGCTCGGAGAGCACCGCGAGGGGAGAGTCGTTTCCCATCGAGCCGAGAGGCTCCTTGCCCGCTTCCGCCATCGGCTTAAGTAGGATGTTCAGATGCTCCAGGGTGTAGCCAAAGGTCCGCAGGAGGGGCAGCAAATCGGTGCTCTCCCGTTGACCGTTGTGGCTTACGTCCGGGAGCTCGTCGAGGCGGATACGCTCGTCCTTCAGCCACTGCCCGTAGGGTCGGGAGAGGGCGATACCGTCCTTGAGCTCTTCGTCGTCGATAATCCGCCCCTCTTCGAAGTCGACGAGGAACATTCGCCCGGGTTGCAGCCGTCCCTTCAGCTTGATCTCCTCCGGCGGAATGTCGAGGACGCCGACCTCGCTCGCCATTACGACCAGGTCCTCCTTGGTTACGTAGAATCGGCTCGGACGGAGCCCGTTCCGGTCGAGAAGCGCCCCGATAACCTTGCCGTCGGTAAAGGAGATCGAAGCCGGGCCGTCCCAGGGCTCCATCACACAGCTCATGTACTCGTAGACGTCCTTCCCGTGTTGGGGCATGTGCTCGTGGTGCTGCCAGGCCTCAGGAACCATCATCATGACGGCTTCCGGAAGCTCCCGTCCGGAGAGCAGCAAGAGCTCGAGGGTGTTGTCGAAGTTTCCGGAGTCGGAGCTGTCGTCTTCGATAATCGGGAAGGCCTTCTGCAAATCGTCGCCGAAGAGCTCGGTCGCCAGGGTGCCTTCCCGGGCGCGCATCTTGTTGACGTTTCCCCGGAGGGTGTTTATCTCGCCGTTGTGGCTCATAAAGCGCATAGGCTGCGCCCGGTCCCAACTCGGAAAGGTGTTCGTCGAAAACCGGGAGTGGATCATTGCGAGATGAGTCTCGTAGGCCGGGTCGCCGAGGTCCCGGAAGTAGTCGAAGAGCTGCTCGGGCATCAACATGCCTTTGTAGACGATGACCTTCGTCGAGAGGCTGCAGACGTAGAAGAAGGATTCAGGGTCGATCTCGCTCCCCCGAATAAGATTCTGCATCTGCTTCCGGATAACGTAGAGCTTCCGCTCGAAGGCGTCGTCGGCGAGGCCGTCCCCGGCGACGACGAAGAGTTGCTTCATCGTCGGCTCGGCGGCCAGAGCAGTGGGGCCGATCATGCTATTGTCCCGGGGCACGTCCCGCCATCCGAGGAGCTTCTGCCCCTCCCTAGTTACGATCTCCGCGGTCCGCTCCATGCAGAGCTTTTCGAGCCCCGGGTCCGTCGGCAAAAACACCAGGCCGGCGGAAAAGCGCCCCCGGTCCGGGAGAGTGACGTCGAGCTCGGTAGCCATCACCTTTTCGAGAAACTCGTGGGGCAATGCCGTGAGAATTCCGGCCCCGTCGCCGGAGTTCTTGTCGCTCCCGACGGCCCCACGATGCGTCATGTTGACTAGAACGGTCTTCGCCTTCTCCACGATGTCGTGGCTCCGGCGTCCTTTGATATCCGCTACGAAACCGACGCCGCAGGCGTCGTGCTCGAAGTCGGGGTGATAAAGGGCCTGTTGGCCCGGGCGTTGTCGATAACTCATTGTCTACTCTCCTGAAACCTCAGTAGGACAAGAAAGCAAATTACGTGCCATCCATAATTCGCGGGGTTTTCTGGACATGTTAGAGGTTTATAGAGCAAAAAACGACGTCTACGTAGGAAATGTCCTACCCCAATGTAACTCGAACGGCGGGAAATCCTACATTTCGGTAGCTCGGCCGCCGGGAGTGCTACATAATCTCCAGAAAGGGGATGACGGAGAGCTCCAGACCCCGCCGAAGGGTGCGACGAACGGCCTCTGCAAGGACGACCCGGGCGTCTCTCAACGAAGGGTCCTCCTGGGTAACGATCGGATGGTCGTGATAGTACTTGGAAAAGACCCTTCCGACTTCGTAAAGATAGTTGACCACGACGGACGGGTTCAAGCCTTCTGCGGCTTGATCGAGAACATCCGGAAAATCCCCGATCAGCTTAACGAGCTCCCATTCGTCGTCCTCTTTCAGGACAGCCGGGTCGATGGCGCCGGGAGCGGGAATCTCTTCGCCGTGTTTGCGCATCATGCTGGAAATGCGTGCCCCTGTGTACTGAAGATAGGGACCGGTGTTCCCGGTGAAGGAAAGCGACTCCTTGGGGTCGAAGATCATGTCCTTTCCGGGACTGGTCTGGAGAACGTAGTAGTGCAAGGCCCCAAGGGCGATCGCTTCGGCGGTCGCTTCCGGGTTCGCGATAAGCGATTCCCGTTCCTTTTCTCGGATTTCTTCCAGCGCGAGGTCCCTAAGGCGATCCAGGAGGTCGTCGGCGTCGACGACGGTCCCTTCCCGGGACTTCATCTTCCCCTCCGGGAGGTTCACCATGCCGTAGGCGAGATGATAGAGGGAATCGGCCCACTCCATTCCGAGGCGTTGCAGAACGCTAAAGAGAACAGTGAAGTGGTAGCGCTGCTCCGATCCGACGACGTAGACCAACTGGTCGAAGGGCCACTCTCGGTAGCGAGTCATTGCCGTTCCGATATCCTGGGTCAGGTAGAGGGAGGTTCCATCGCCCCGGAGGAGAACCTTCTTGTCGAGGCCGATGTCCTCCAGGTCGACCCAGATGGTCCCCTTTTCGTCTCGGTAGAAGACACCCTCATCGAGACCCCGGAGAACCTCGGTCCGCCCGGCTTGGTAGAGGTCGCTTTCGTAGTAGATCTTGTCGAAGGAAATTCCCGTGCGTTCGTAAGTTGCGAGGATCCCTTCCATGGTCCAGCCGTTCATCGTCCGCCAGAGAGAAACGACCTTCTCGTCCCCCTCTTCCCACCGCTGGAGAAGCTCCCGGGCTCGCTCCTCGGCCTCCGGTTCCTCCTTGGCCCACTGGTTGAACCTGACGTAGTAGTCTCCGACAAAGTGATCGGGCTTGGTTCCCGCCGCTTCGGGAGTCGAACCGCCGGCGAACTTCTCGTAGGCAAGCATCGACTTACAGATGTGGATCCCCCGGTCGTTGATAAGGTTGACCTTTCGAACCTCGGCTCCCGCGGCATCGAGGATCCGGGAGATGCTCTCCCCGAGGGCGTCGTTCCGAAGATGGCCCAGGTGGAGGGGCTTGTTGGTGTTCGGCGCGGAGAACTCGACCATGACTCTGCGCCCTGATCGGGAATCGGTCTTAAGGGCCGCCCCGTCGAAGAGAGCCTTCAGAACCGTGGCGGTGTACGCCGGCCTCGAGAGGCGGACATTGACGTAGGGGCCTGCGGTTTCCAGGGCTCCTCTGCTTCCAGGGTCGGCTTCTCCGGAGAATGCCTCGACCACGGCTGCGGCAATCCTAGGCGGAGCATCCCGGAGTATTTTGGCGAAGGGAAACATCGGCACCGCCAGGTCTCCGAGCTCGGCCCGGGGGGGTACCTCCAGGGATACCAAGTCACGATAGTCTTCCGGTAGCTCAATCCCCCGGCTTTGCGCCACCGTGGCGACGGCGGCGGCGATGCTGTTCTTCCAGTAGTCTCTCTCTCTTCGCATTCGTCTATCTCCGTGGTCCCAGGGTGGCCAGGGCAAGCATTCGGGTAAAGCGCTCGGGGCCTTCCCGACGGAAGGATCCGAGCGAACGGTCACAGGCGGTACACCGGTGTAGGTCTCGTACCTCACCAACCCCGGCGGCTTCCAATAGCCGACGATTCGCCGCCGGAAGGTCTAGGTAGGGCCCGTCGTCTCGCCGGACTACCGCCGTCTCGCCGAAGCGCCGGGCGAAGAGGGCGAACCGTTCCTCGTCGACGCGGTAGCAACAGGACCCGATAGAGGGCCCGAGGGCGGCGACGATATCCCCGGGTCTCGAACCGTACAACCCTTCCATCGCCGCGAGGGCGTTCCGGACTATGCCGGTCCCTCGCCACCCGGAGTGGAGGAGAGCCAAAACGCCGCGTGCTCCGTCGTAGAGGCAGATGGGCATGCAGTCCGCGACGGTAATCGCCAACACGTCCCTCGGATCGTCGGTCGTCAAACCGTCCCCCACCCGGACCGAAGACGCGGCGGGACGGACGATACGCGAATGGATTTGCCGCACCATTCGCAGGCGCTTGGTGCCGAACCCGAGGCTTCCCACCAGAGCCTCCCGTACCGGATGATTCGGCCGACTCGTCGGTCCCATATCTCCCGCAGACCGATTGGAAAGAGCGAAGGGTACCGGGAAGTCGAACCACTCCGCTTCGATGAGGGGATTTTCGCTCACGCGGCGAGATGGTAGACCAAGGGGCCCGACAGGTCAACCAAGCCGGGTTTCCAGACTCTCGAGGCGTCGGGCGGCGCCCCGTTCAACATCGTAGACCTCTCCGATCACGTCTCTCGATCTTTTTAGGAAAACAACGAGGTGGGCCAGCTTCCCCATCAGCTCCTTGTTTCCCCGACCGGCGATGTCCGAGAGGTTAGCGAGGGTGTCGTACTGCCCTCCGATTTCCCCGTAGAGGATACCGCTGACGACGTCGTGGAGCATCCGGATATCGTCGAGACCCTTTCGCAGGAGAGCATCGACATCGGCGTCGAACTCTCGAACGATGTTCCGCCGCTGGGCTCGTCGGATCGCCTGGGAGCTCTGCTGCCGGGCGATTCCTTCGAGGCGCCGATTTAGGTCTCCCTCCGGGGAGACCCGCCCCTCGAGATCCGAGATTTCCTCGAGACAGCGAAGGACCCCGGTGTGGGCGTCGGTGAAGTCGCTTCGGTTCTGGTCTTTGTAGAAATCGCCCTCGATAAGGAGCGCCTTGAGCGCTGCGGCGTCCTCTCCGGTGGCGAGCCTACGAAGCACCGCCTGGAGAACCGCTAAGGAGAAGGCGTGAGTCCCCGTCTCCCCGGGGTCGACGGCGGGATAGCCGGGAAACTTGTGGGTGGTAATCCACTCGGAAGCCTCCACGAGAATCGCCCGCTTCTTCTCTTCCGCGACGAAGGCCTGATACTGCTTTTCCAGACGGCCGGTCCAGAACCGTTTTAGATACGACGTCCACTCCCCTGGGGACTCTGGTCCCCGCGGCAGGTAGCCGAGGTCTCTCCGGAGGTACCGAGCGAGGGGGACGAAGGGAACCGACTCCTTGAGGCCAACCAGCCGTCGGAGCAGCGCGGTGACGTGAGCGATCCATTCTTCCGGAGTTATTTGATCGTCCTGAGAATCGGTGCGCTTTAAGATCAAGTAGAGAGCCTTGAGAAGCCTATCCGACGGCACGAAGCGCCGACGGTAGAATAGCTCGGCGATCTCGACGATCGGCTGCTTGAGGGTGTGGAGGGGAGCATCGGTGCTCTCGCCTTGTTCGAAGGGATCGAGGGCTTCCGAGAGGTCGAGGCCGGCGAGTCGTTTAAGCGCCGAAAGAGAAACCGCGTCGTCGGACATCCGGTCCTGGAGTTCCGTCGGAAGCAGGAGGAGCGCGTCGTCCAAGTTTCGAAGGCAGCGCTTCTTTATCTGAAAGGGGGGTAGATCCGGTTCGTCGTTTCGGACGACGAAGGGGTCGGTTTCCATGAGCAACCGGGAGTAGACGTCCGGGGAAGTTATTCCGAGAATGATGGCCGACAGAACCCCGATGTTCACGGACTCGAGACCCGTCAGGGCACGGCCGAGACGAGCGGCGACGTCCTGGATGTCGTCGAGCTCCTGGGCAAAAGGGCGCAGGGCAACGCTTCGGCGAAAATCGACGATGTCACGACGCTCGGCCTGAATCTCCTTGGAGAGATCCTTCAAAAGAAGATCGACGACCACCTCCTCCCGAGGGCGCCCGGCGAGAATGGCCTGAAGAAAGACCATCAGACGACGAAAGAGACCGAAGCTCTCGAGCTCCTTCTGGGGATCGACGTTTCCCGGCGGCTGCTCGTCTTCTTCGAGGGGCGCGATGTCGTCGAGGTCCTCGAGGGCAAGCTGATCGAGCATATCGCGTCGCTCTTGCTGAGTCAGTTGCCGCACAAGGCTGTCAAAAAGTTCAGAATCTCCCATTCTTCTTCCTTCAAGCTTACCACAAGACGAGATTACCACTCAAGTTTGACGACCTGCGTTGACACCGGGCGACGAGTTTGACTAATCTCTACTCGGTGAAAACAATCAAGGCTCCGAGCCTTCTTGCTGCTATCGAGATTATCGGTCTCATTATTCCGCCTGGAGGCACCAGGCAGGAAGTGCAGCGGGCTTAGCGCCGAACGTAGCGCGACTATCAGGCCGTCCTTCCTGCAGGGGCGGCCTTTTTTTAGGTCCTCCCAACCGGGACGGGTGAAGCGTGCAAGAGGAGAGAACGGTGGAGAAACAGCTATTCGTTTTTGACACGACCCTTCGGGACGGCATGCAAGGCACGGGCATAAGCTATTCGCTGGAAGACAAGATCCAGATTGCCCACAAGCTCGACGACATGAAGATCGACTACATCGAGGGGGGCTTTCCGGCGTCGAACGACAAGGAAGCGGCGTTTTTCGAGAGGGTCCGTCGCGAGCGCTTCGACCATGCCCGGGTGGCGGCCTTCGGATCGACTCGTAAACCAAACATCAAGGCGGAAGCCGACCCGAATATCCGGGCGATCCTGGAGGCCCAAACCCCGGCGGTCGTCGTCGTCGGAAAAACGTGGAAGGCCCACGTCGACAAGGTGCTCCAGACCAGCTACGAAGAAAACCTCAATATGGTCTACGACTCGATCAACTTTCTCAAAAACGAAGGCCGGGAGGTGGTCTTCGACCTGGAGCATTTCTTCGACGGCTACAAGGACGACCCGGATTACGCCTTGGAGGTGCTCCGCCGGGGAAGCGAGGCCGGTGCCGACGTTCTGGTCCTCTGCGACACCAACGGGGGAACCCTCCCTGCGGAGGTAACCTCCATCATGAATGCCCTCCCCCAACCGGACCTCGCGCCTCTCGGCGGGCATTTCCATAACGACTGCGGCACCGCGGTGGCCAACTCCCTCGCCGCCGTCGACGCCGGGGCGGTGCATATTCAGGGCACCATCAACGGGTGGGGAGAACGGTCGGGGAACGCCAACCTCTGCGTCTTCGTGCCCAACGCCGTCATCAAGATGGGTCTCAAGCCGGCAGTCGCCGACCAACTAGAGCATTTGACAATGCTGTCTCGATACGTAGCCGAGAAGGCAAACATGATCCCGGACAAGCGACAGCCCTACGTCGGCGAGGCGGCGTTCAGCCACAAGGCGGGGCAGCACGCCGACGTCCTCGCGAAGGCCGACTACCTGATGGAGCACACCGACGCCGCCCTCGTCGGCAACAAACGGCGAATACTCCTGAGCGAGCTCGCGGGCAAATCGACGATTCTCGAAAAGATCCGAAAGTACGGCGAGTACGAGAAAGCATCCCCCGTCGTCGGGGAGCTGATTCAAACCTTGAAGTCTCGGGAGAACGACGGCTACGAGTACGAGGCGGCGGAGGCGTCCTTCGACCTGCTGATGCGCCGTAGCCTCGGGCGATACAAGCCCCTGATGGAGCTAAAGAATTATCACCTGGAATCCTACAAGAGCAACCGTACGCCGTCGAAAACCGTCGGTCGAATTTTTATGACCGCCTCCGAGGGACAGGATCTGATGGGAGCCGCGGTGGGAATCGGACCCGTCGAGACCCTCGACCACGCGCTACGAGACGCCTTGCAACCGCTCTACCCGTTTCTGGAAACGATTAGCCTTATCGACTACCGGGTTCGGGTGCTCAACCCGGAGTCGCACGCCGCGGCAAAGGTTCGGGTCTTTATAACCTCGAGCGACGGCGCAGAGTCCTGGGATACCGTTGGCGTCCACGAGAACATCGTCGAAGCGTCCTGGGAGGCCCTGGTCGACAGTATGGAGTACTACTACAACAACTTCGTCATCGAAGAGAACGCCGCCTCGTCTTAGGAGAGGCCGAAGCGCAGCGATCCCGGGAGCACCTGGGGATCGGCGCTCTGGTTCCGGAAGTAGCGAATTCCTTCGAGGGCCGCTTCGGCTGCGCTTGTGGTCGTCGTGTAGGGCACCTTCGCCTTGATCGCCTCGATCCGAAGGTAGTCGTCGTCCTTCTGGGTGTAGCGCCCGAGGGGCGTGTTGATGACCAGGGCGACCTTGCCCTCTTTGAGGTGATCGACGATGTTCGGGTGTCCTTCGTGGATCTTTAGGATGACATCCGGGAACATCCCGTTCCGAAAGAGAAAATCGGCGGTGCCCCGGGTCGCGGCGATATGGAAACCCATGTCGGAGAGACTCCGAACCACCGGGAGAATCGTCTCCTTGTCCGCGTCGTGGACCGAGACAAAGACGCTTCCTCGGGTTGGGAGCGTGCTTCCGGCGGCGAGGGTCGCCTTTGCGAAGGCCTCTCCGAAGCTCTTGCCGAGACCGATCGACTCCCCGGTGGAGCGCATCTCCGGTCCGAGAATCGGGTCCACCGCGGTAAAGCGGTCGAAGGAGAACACCGCTTCCTTGACGGCCCAGCCAAAGACGCACCGTCCTTCAGAAACGCCGGGAAGCCCGGGAATCTCCTCCGCCATGACCCCCTGATCCGAGAGCGACTCTCCGGACCAGACGCCAACCGCTAGGTTGACCAGGTCCACCCCGGAGGCCTTGGCGAGAAAGGGCACAGTCCTCGACGCCCGGGGATTCACCTCCAGGACGTAGACGTCGGACCCCTTGACCGCGAACTGCAGATTGAGAAACCCCTTTATGCCCAACCGCCGTCCGATGGTCGCGGTGGCCTCCCGGATTCGGGTAAGCGCCTCGGCGTCCCCCTTGTAGGGGGGATACACCGCTGCGGAGTCCCCGGAGTGGACCCCTGCAGCCTCGATGTGCTGGAGAATGCCGGCGATGTAGACGTTCTCTCCGTCGCAGAGGGCGTCGACGTCGTACTCGAAGGCATCCTCGAGGAACTGATCCACCAGGAGGGGGCTTTCGGGGGTAACGAGGATACCTCGATTCAGAAAGGCGGTCAGCTCGTCCCGGGTGTAGACGACGGCCATGCTCCGTCCCCCGAGGACGAAGGAGGGCCGCAAGAGCACCGGAAAACCGATCTCTTCCACCGACCGGATGGCCTCCTCCACCGACCGGGCGACCCGGTTCGCCGGCTGCTTAAGGCCTAGGCTTGCCACCGTCTCGGTAAAGAGGGAGCGGTCCTCGGCTCCGAGAATCGCCTCCAGGGGCGTTCCGAGAATTTCCGCCCCCTGCTCCTCGAGGCGTTTGGCCATGTTCAGCGCGGTTTGACCACCGAGCTGCACCACGACCTTCTTTGTGCCCTCCTTTTCGAGGACTTCTTGCACCTCTTCGTAGGTAACAGGCTCGAGGTAGAGACGCCGTGAGACGTTGAAGTCGGTGGAGACCGTCTCGGGATTGGAGTTGACCATGATGCTCGGAAGACCTCGCTTGCGAAAGGAGAGCGAAGCCATCGTACAACAGGTGTCGAACTCGAGCCCCTGTCCGATTCGGTTCGGCCCGGAACCCACGATGACGACGGACTCCTCCCCAAGCGAACCGCGCTCGTCGGTCTCTCCAAAGGTCGAGTAGAAATAGGGCGTCTCGGCTTCGAACTCCCCGGCGCAGGTGTCGACGATGTGATACCCCCGGCGGATCCCCCGCTCCTTTCGCATCTTTTCGATCTCCCGGACCTCCACACCGAAGAGGGTCGCCAGCCGGAGGTCGCTGTAACCAAGTCGCTTTGCTTCCATGAGCAGGTCCGGTTTCCCGGTTCCGGGAGCCCCTCCCGAGGCCCCGGCCGGCCGACGCCCCTCGGCGGTGAGGATCTGCTCCACCGCGGCCTGACGGGCCATCTGTTCCAAGACCCAGGGATGGTACGCCGTCCGGGCCGATAGCTCTTCGATCGCCTCGGGGCCCCGCTCCAAGAGGAGCGTGTAGATCGCGAATATCCGCCGGGGATGGAGGGAGTCGATAACGTCGTCGACCGCCGAGGAAACCAGGTCCAAGGGCTCGAGGCCCTCGAAACCGAACTCACCGGCCCGGATAGCCTTATTGAGCGCCTCGAGAAAGGAGCGGCCGATCGCCAGTGACTCGCCGACCGACTTCATCTGGGTTCCGAGGCTCCCGTGGCGCTCTTGGAACTTGTCCGTCTCGAAGCGGGGCACCTTCACGGCGCAGTAGTCCAACGCCGGCTCGAAGCAGGAGACCGTCTTCCCGGTAATGTCGTTTATGACCTCGTCGAGGGAGAAGCCGACGGCGAGCCGGGCCGCGCACCGGGCAATCGGAAAGCCGGTGGCCTTACTCGCCAGGGCGCTCGACCGGGAGACCCGGGGGTTCATCTCGATGACGATCTGCCGGCGGGACTCCGGGTCGAGGGCAAACTGGACGTTGGAGCCGCCACAGTCGACGCCG
>CAZLDK010000055.1:0-15382 GCA_964558285.1 uncultured Spirochaetaceae bacterium
CCTTTGCCCGGTGATCCGTGTCGTCTCCCGGTCCTTGGACCGAGATGAACCGGGGGACCGGAACCCCGGCTTCGGAAAGGGCCCGGCGCATCCGGTGCTTTTCGGTGGCCCGGAGCGCCGCGTCGTAGCGGTGGCCCGGCAACCCAAGGCGTTCGGTCAACCAGGCCACGACGTAGGCGAAGTCGGTTCCGGCGGTAAAGACGCCCCGGAGACCCTCCGGGCCCTCGGCGAGGGACCGAGCGTCGGTAAGAAGCGCTTCTCGGTCTTTAAGGTCTGTGCAAAAGAACCGGTCTGCCAGGGGCACACCGGGAGCCTTTTCGTTTCCGTCGGCGACGGCGAGGTCCAGACCGAGCTTCCGGGCCGCCCTGAGAGCAGGAAGCTGCATGACACCGGCGCCGAGGACCAGAATCCAGCCTTTAGCGGCCATCCTCTACCCCCCGCTTCCGCCGCGCCACTACCTCGAAGGTGTCTCCGAGGCCTAGGAGCCTGCTGACCACAAGGAGAAACCTCCACCGGAGGCCCCCTTCTCGAACCGAGGAGGCCCCGGGGAAGCGCTCGGGATGGTGGCCGGTCACCCGTACGGCAACAACCGCAAAACCGAAGCGCCGGAGCACCCGTCGGGCGATTCTCGGAGACCAGACGGTCGCGTGGTCCGCCGGACTCGCGGTCAAAAACCGCTTCCGGCGTTGAACGCCGGAGATGCCGGTGAGGTTCGGTGTCGAAAACGCAAGGAGGCCCCCCGGTTTCGCTGTCGGAGGCGTCACCAGCCCTGCGAGAAGCTCCAGGACACCGCCGAGGTCCGGAAAGTGCTCGATGACGAACCAGAGGCTGACAAGGTCAAAGGTGGCTCGATCGAAGGGACGTGCCTCGGCCAGAACTCTCAGATCCCCGGACCAGACGCCGTCGAATCCCTGCTGCCGGCAATAAGCGATTGCCTCCGGCGATACGTCGACACCGTAGGGGAGGTACCCCCGGTCGTCGAGGGCCTTCAGAAACGCGCCGAAGGCACACCCGAGATCGAGGACACCCTTCGGCGGCCGGAGCCCTGCCCTTCTTTCGAGAAAGTTCAGCCGATCGTGACCCCGCGCGGTAATCGCCGGAAGGTCCTCGACGTAGGAACGCCCGTACTGGGCCCGATACTCCTCGAAGAAGTAGGAACCATCGTAGTCGATTCCGGACTCCGAAAACCGGCGGGCAAAGACCATGGTGCACTCTCTACACCGGTAGTGTGTCCGGTCCGGCGAACGCGCGATCACCGGGCTTTGGCTGTTTCCGCATACCGGACAGGCGACGGGGCCGGTCGTCGGACCGGCCGCCGGGACCGCCACCGGACCCTGGGAGCAGATCCGGGCGAGCTGTGCCGGAAGGGGCCACTCTGCGGCTTCCAGGGCAACTTCTTCCCTGGAGTCGACTTCGGGTGCCGCGGCTCCGCGGCGAAGCGCCTCGCGTCCCGCGGTCGAGCGCAAAGAGACGAACCCGTGGCGGAAAGCGAGGCGCCGATGGTAGCGCGTGGGGTGCATCAAGAGAACTTCGGCACCGGCACCGAGGGCCTCGAAGGCCGTAAGGCCGAACGCGGTAATCACGATGTCGAATCGAAAGAGCTCTTCCCGGAGCGCAACGGGAGAGGAGAGCACCTCGACCGCCGGCATGGGGGGTGCCCCCTTTCCCGGGAGGGTAATCGCTATCCTCTCCTGATCGATGCCCTGCGACACCAGGTAGTCTACACAAGTCGCCGTAAGCCCCCGGGAATCCTCCCCACCGAAGCTGACAAGGATCCGCCGTGCCCCGGCGCTCTCCTCTCCTGTTCTCTCCGCCGCTCCTACCCCGGGGACCCTCTTCCGCCGGGTTGGCATCTTCAAAAAGCCCGTCGAGGCGACGTTCGGAGAGACCTTCTCGGCGAGGCGGGGTAAGGCGTCGATGAGGTAGTCGCACTCCCGGCGTCCCGGACCTCCGGCGTCTAGACCAAGGGTCAAGCTCTTTCCCCGTACCGAAAGAACCAGGTGTCGGTCGACCTTCGGGGAATCGAAAACAACCGCCGATAGAGCCGATAGAGCGGTGGACTCGAGAAAGATCGGGTCCGACGGTACAAGCCGGGAAATCCGGTCATCGCCGAAGGCCCGGGAAAGGAGTTGTCGCAAGCCCCGGTGTCGGTCGATGTCGACGGCACCGAGGACCGCCGGAAGGCCGAGGGATTCCAGCGCCTCTGCAGCCTCGAAGCTGCGCCGGGCGTGACCGCTTCCGAAACCGGGGCGAGACTCGGGAAGAAAGAGAATCATCGGCGGTGGCCGGCACCCGCCACCCGGGACACCGGCACGAAGGAACGGTGATACCAGCGAACGATGTCCCTTATCTCGATGGGAAACAGGTAGTCGAGGTCTTCTACGATTCCCTGGATATGGCGGTAGTCTTCCCAGGTATCGAGGGTTACCCGGGCGTCGGGGAAGTGCAGTCCCTCGGGAGCCGGCGCTCGTACTATCGAGAAGAGCTCCGGGTGGTTGTACAGAAACGGGGTAACGTGCTCGCGGTCGTAAGGCTTCGACGCCTTCTTCCAGGCAACGCCCAAGGCTCGACTCCGGACCACCTCCACCCCGGTCCCCAGGGGAAGCCCCATAAGCGCAGCGAAGTCGGCGTCCTTTTCGTAGCGCAACGACACCGCGAGGTCGGTGGCCTCCGGAGAGACAAAGGGGTTGTCCCCGGTCGCCCTGACGATGGTGTCGACGCCGTAGCGTTGAGCCGCCCGGTAGAAGCGGTCGAGGACGTCCGCCGGGTCGCCGACGAAGAGATCGAAGCCACAGAGCCGGGAAAGGGGGCGGAGCCGATTGGCGCTTCGGTCGTCGGTTAGAAGAACATGGTGATCCGCTTCGACCGAGGTGAGGGCCCGCATCGCGTGCTCGACGACGGTTATTCCTCCGAGATTCAAAAGGGCCTTTTCCGGAAGGCGTGTCGAGTCCAGACGCGCCTGCAGGAAGATGCCGACCTTCTCCGTCATTCGTTCGTTTCCCATAGCTCGGTAACCCTTTTGGCGTCTTGGATGAACCGAAACCGGTTCTCGTACACCCAGGCGCGAATCTCCTTTATCAGCCGGGTCGCCTCTCCAATGCCGACTCCTCCGCGGAAGAGAAGCGGAAAGAGCTTGCTCTTCGGCAAGGTCGCGCCGGATCCGTCGAATCGAATGGCGAGGTTCTTTAAAAAGAAGCGTCGGTAGGCGTGGTTCGGTGTCGTGTCTTCGGTCGGGAGCTCGACGTCGCTCTGGGCCCGGAGGTCGCTGCGCACCGTCGTCTCCTCCCCCCAGAGATAGCTTCGAAAGCCGAAGTCCATCTTCTGCCAATATGACGACTGGATGGTGGTGTCGTATCCCCCAAGGAGCCGAAACCGTTCCCGATCGTAGACTCCCAAATAGTCGTAGGGGAAGAGAGTCGCCCGCTCGTCCCCCATTGGTGGGAGGAAGAGTACTTTGAGGGTCGACTTAAAGAGGGCCGGAGCAACCACCGTCGGCACGACTTCGCCCTTTCGGGTCCGGAGAGTCGGCGCGTAGCAGAGCCGGCCGCCGGTAAGCATGGCGTCGATAAGCCGCGGCGAAAAAGGTTCGAAGCTCACCTGGTTCCAGGTTACGCAGACCATACGCCCCCGGGCCTCCTCCATCGCCAGGTTGATTCTGGCGCCAACCCCGAGCTCCCGACCGGGAATGATGAACCGCACCGAAGGAAACCGCTGGGAGAGACGCTCCACTTCCGCCTTTCCACCGGCGGAAGCCACCGAGAGAATCTCTTGCCCGCCCCACCGTTGAAGCTCTTCGTAGAGATCCGGCCGAGGGAGGGAACCCGCACGGTGAAGGACCAGAATGGAGAGGCTCAAGCTACCCCGGGAATCCCGGTCCGAGGGACGCCCCCCGACCACCGTGTAGTCGATGTTAGAAGTTGAAGGTGTAGTATTCATCGCACTTTTTGCAGATTGCCGGATAGTCGGCATTGACATGGAGATGATAGTAGGACTCCCCACGCAACCAGATGGCCTCTAGAGGCTCTTCAAGGGCGTTTCCGAGACTGTGCTCGTTATGCAGGTCTTCCCGGCAGAGAGGGACGCTCCCGTCGACCAATACGGATAGGTCCCGCTTAAGGTGCCAGCAGGGGAGCCGCACCACCGGGGCGTTGTCGACGACCCGACGATCCGGGAGTCGCCGGGAAAAATGGTCGTACTTTTGGATGATCACGTTCTGGGTTTTCTTCTTCCACTCCCGGTAGAAGGATTCGAGATCCTCCTCGTTCTCCTCCATCCGGGTGCTCTGAACATAGACCGAGTCCGGGAACTGTTCGAGGAGGCTCGAGGCAAAACCGACCGCCTCGGAGTAGCCTTCCCCCCGAATCCGTCGGTAGACATCTTCGCCGTAGGCGTCGAGACAGACGATCCACGTAATCTTCGGGTAGCCCCCCGAGAGAATGCCCTCCAGGTCCTCGCTTTTCCAACCTACCCCGCTTGTTTCCACTAAAAACCGTGGGCCGTCTACCCGGTTGGTCACATTCAAGAGGGCGGCCACCTCGGTGTGGCAGGCGACCTCGCCCCAGGTGGAGAGGTGAACCACGCTCTCCGGCGCGAATTGATTAAAGGCCCGGACCAGGGACTCGAAATCTCCGGGGGACATCTCCCGCTTTTCCCCTTCGAAGGGAAACGGGTGCGGCAGGTAGAACGGTTTCTGAGACACCTCAGTCGTAACCTGTAGGGTCAAAAACGCCGGGAGGGTTCGGAGGTGATGTTGATTCGTCAGCAGGAAACGCGATATCTCGTCGGCGCCGGCTTTGCTTCCCGATTCGCCGAGGGCTTGGGCGACCCCGTTGCAGAGAAGTCGATTCCGTCGAGTGTCGCACCGAAGCTGAACTCTCAGCATCCGCATGTCTTCGACGGACAACTCGGTCTCGACGTCGAAGGCGTTGATGTCTTTCTGTAGGATCTCGAAGAGGTTTCGGCGATCGGTTACCTCGGGATGCCGCCGGGCGAGCTCGAGAAGAGCCGGCAAGACGCTCCTCGACACGACTTCCGGAGCAAGCCCCTCGGGAAAACCGTCGGCAAAAGTGTACTCCGCGACGTACTTGCGATGAACCTCCAGGAGTCGCCGGCCGAGGGCCTGGTCCCAAAAGGGAGCGTCGCCGGGGACGAGCAGAAGAGCGTCGGAGCCCTCCGACAGCGCTTCGAGGGTCTCGATAAAGGCCGGGAGGGAGGCATCCCGAGGGTGCACCGTCGTTACCCCGGAGGCAGCGTCAGGCAGCGGGGCGCCCGGGTCGGCGACGACGGTTAGGGAGACCGGCGAATACCCCTCGGCCTCCCGGAAAGAGATTATCCTTTCGAGGGCACGGGTGGAGGCGTCGGCGCCGTCGGCAAGGGAGATGAAGGCTTCTTCGGTCAGCCCAGTGGCGTTTAGACAAAGAGATATCCGCATGGCTCTACTATCTTATCGTCATCTTGAGCGCTTCCTCAAATAGCGGATATGCTGCTCCCATGGAACAAGTCGGCGGGTCACCGGTCCTGTCGGTCGGAGAATTGACGACGCGCATTCGCCTCCGCCTCGAAGGAGAGTTCCCCGACGTCACCGTCGAGGGCGAGCTTTCGAATGTCCGCCCGGCGAGTAGCGGCCACATCTACTTCACGCTGAAGGACGAAGACGCCCTCCTCTCCTGCGTGCTTTTCCGAAATCGGGCGCACTCCCTGGCCTTCGAGCCCGGAGACGGGATGCTCGTCCACGCATCAGGGCGAATCTCCGTCTACGCTCGGAGGGGCAACTATCAACTGATCTGTGAGAACCTCTCCCCGGCGGGCACCGGTGCGATTCTTGCGATGCTCGAGGAGCGAAAGCGACGCCTGGCCGCCGAGGGCCTCTTCGACGGCGAGAGAAAGCAACCCCTTCCACCGTTTCCGAAGCGTATCGCCGTTGTTACATCCCCGACGGGGGCGGCGATCCGGGACATTCTGAACGTCCTCGGACGGCGAAACGCCGGCATCGACGTCGTTATCCTTCCCACGGCCGTCCAGGGCAGAGAAGCGGGCCCTAGGATCGCGAATCAGATCCTCCGGGCCGACCGGTACAACCTTGGGGATGTGATAATCGTCGGGCGTGGGGGTGGCTCCCTCGAGGACCTGCTGCCCTTTAGCGAAGAATCGGTCGTTCGGGCGATCGCCGAGGTACGAACACCCGTCGTCTCGGCGGTGGGACACGAGGTGGACGTCTCCCTTTCCGACCTTGCGGCGGACCTCCGGGCCCCGACCCCATCGGCTGCGGCCGAGTTGGTCTCGGAGAACAGAGAGAATCTGGTGCAGCATCTCGTGGTCCTCCGGCGATCCCTCGAAGAATCTTTGACCCGAAGAACAGAGAGGCTTAGCCAATCGGTTGCCCGAACCACCCCGGAGGAGCTCGAGCGGCTCTTGCGGAGCGCCTTACAGCCGAGCCTCCTACGGCTCGACGATGCGAAGGAATCGCTTCTGCGGGGCTTTCGAGAACGGCTCCAGGGAGAGCGGAATCGCCTTACCCTGGCGGCACGTAGCCTCGACGCCCTCGGCCCAAGGGAGGTGCTCCGCCGGGGCTACGCGATCGTACGCTCGTTGAAGGACCACCGCCTCGTGACGGAATCGACCGAGGTATCCCCGGGGGAGGAAGTACGGGTCGCCTTCTCCGACGGATCATTTTCTGCAGAAGTGAGAGAGCATGGCAAAGAAACAGAGTTTTGAAGAGCGCTTGGCGCGTTTAGAAGAGATCGTCGACGAGCTCCGCAGCGGCGAGGCCGGTCTCGACGAGGCACTATCGATCTTCGAGGAGGGAATGCGTCTCTCCAAAGGGCTCGAGAAAGAGCTCGAGAAGGTAGAGCGCCGGGTCGAGATTCTGATGAACGAGCCGGAGGGAGAGCAGGACACGCCGGAGCTGGAGCTCTTTCCCGGGAGCGAGAGCCACTAGGCGCTACCGCTCGGCCGAAAGGTTCTCCGGAAGAACCAGACGATCGCCGAGGGTTATTCCGAGACGCTCGAAGGTGCCTTGGTTTACCTCGAGGGCGTATCTGGCCGGTTGGCGGGAAGACACCGATTCCAGGGAGTGCGGCTCCATGTCGTGTATCTCGAGAACCGTCCCGTCGTCGTCCAAATAGGCAATCGAAAGAGGAATCGAGGTGTTTTTCATCCAGAATCCAAGAAGCCGAGGTCTCGGAAAGACGAACAGCATTCCCTGGTCCTCTGGAAGACTCGAGCGAAACATCAACCCCTCGGCTCGCTCCTCCGGTGTGTCGGCAATTTCGACAAATATCCGGTGTCCCCGGGCCTCGACGTAGGGCCCCTCGGCGGCACCACAGCCGGAAACGATCGGCCCCGTAAGGAGGATCAGCGTCGCAGCGAGGACGCTCTTTCCTCTAAAAACGTCGGAGAAACTCATCTCGCACGATCTCCCGGAGCGACTCGGTCTCCGCTCCTTCTCGCAACAGCCGTTGATAGACCGCTTCGTCTACATATTTTACCGTCAGCGGCCGCTCGAGGGTCATCCGTACCTCGTCGAAAAGCCACACTATTTCTCGGGGGTTCAGCCGGGTCGATTCTCCGTACTTGTCCGTCAGTTGGGTAAAGACGCCGTAGTGGTCCAAGACGTCGTCGTTCAAGTCCAGAATGATGCTGTAGAGTCGGCCGTCTATAAACTGAAAGAATCCACGGCGCACAAAGCTCCGGCCCTGCACTTCCAAGAGCCGGCGTTCTTGCTGCGGAAGAAAGCTCACCTCCGGCTCTCCCCGGTAGTCGAAGCTCAGCTCCTCTTCTAAGGCGGCCCTCGTTTCGTCGAGGGTCATTCCCAAGCGGACCGAGCCGAAGCCGTTCGGGATTTCGGTCGCCTCGGGCGCCGCTTCCTGTCCGGCCACCGGTGTAAGCACTGAGATAGCCAAAGAGAGAGCGATAAGGAGGGCTGAAGAAAGATGCTTCATCTTGTTAAATATCGGCCTCATCGCCGGGGATGTGAAGCCTCCCGGAAGCCGGGATATACTGTTCTTATGTCGCGTCGCCGCCTTCTTCGAGTGGCCTTTTGCGCCCTCATCCTTGTATGGCTCCCCCTTTCCGTGGCGGCGGCGGAGATAATCACCTCGAACAACCCAGTCGCGGTAATCTCGGGTGAACCGCAGGAAGAGCGCCTCGTCGACCTCGAGGTTATCAGCACGCCATCGGGCGCAGAGCTATCTCTGAACGGGCGGCCCCGGGGAGTCACCCCGGTTCGGCTTACCAATCTGCCGCCGGGTCTATCGGTCGTCGAGGTTGCGGCCCCGGGATACGAGACAACGCGTCTTCGGCTCCGGCTCCAGAGCAACGAGTCGGCGGTACTCTCGGTACCGCTTCGCCGGGAGACGGGGCTCCTTCGACTCGACGTCGAACCCTCCGACGCCGAAGCCTTTCTCTCGGGAGAACCTCTGTCGACCGGGGAACCGGTGGAGCTTCCGACGGGAACACACCTCCTCCGGGTGCGGCGATTCGGCTACCGGGAAGAAGAAGTTCCCGTCGTTGTCGAGGCCCGGGAGACGCTCTACCTGCAGCTAGCCCTCGAGGCGGCGCCTTTTGCCATAGACCTCCGTCAGATCGGGGGCTCGTCACGCCTCGTCCTTACCGCGACGGCTCCCGGCTCGGCTATTGCCACTATCCGAAACCCCGACGGCACCCAAGCCATCCGGCGCCCCCTCGCCCTCGATTCTCCGGCGACGCCGGTGCTCTCGGCCGGGGAGCTCCCTCCGGGCAAGTACCGGGTGACGGTAACCGCCGAGGCCGCGTCGGGGACCACCGCCGTGGTTCTCTCTCGAGACCTCACCGTCGGCGAGGCCGGACCGGTTTCCGGTCTTCTCTACGCCCCGCTTCCGGCGTCGGTCTCTTCCGGGAATCCAACTATCGGTAGTGGATGGGCCTACGTACCGGATGCCGACGACACCGGCTCCCCGGCATCCGGCTTTTCGCTCTCGGCGTCTCTCGGTGTCCGGGAAAACGTCGCGGTCTATCTCGGGGCGACCGCCCTGCTCTTCGAGACCCCTGAGCGCAACCGACTCGGGTTTTCCCTGGCAGGGCTCTGGCGATTCTGGGAAACCGACGACGCCGCCCTCGGCCTCGGCGGCAGAGCTACGGTGGACGCTCCGGTCGGCTCGGAGAGGAGCTACCGTCCGGACTATTTCGGCACCCCGGAAGGCCTGTTCCTTCATCTGCCGGGGTCCGTCGATCTTGGGCCGATTACTCTCACAGCCGCGCCGGAAGCCGGGTTTAGTTGGAGGGCCGCCGGCTGGAGAACGGACGGCGAGGACAGCATCGACCCGCTAGCGATTATAGGAACACGGGCCGGAGTCCACGGAACGGTTGGGTTCCTCGTCCTGGGATTATCCGGGCGAATCGCCTGGGGCCTTCCAAGGCAGGAAAACGACCGGGGCCCGACCGCCCAACTCGGAGCCGAAACTCGCCTCGTCGTCCCCCGATGGGCCGCTTCGATCTCCCCCTTCTTTGCCCTCGCCGGGCCCTACGACGACATGAGAGCCTTGGTCGGCTTTTGGGTGATGGTCGGCGATCGTTAGAGATTTAGGTAGATGACGACCAGTATGCCGAAGGCCGCGAGAAGCATTCCGAAGATTAGCCAATAGAGCCACGGCGGCGGTGGATCGCCTTTGGGGGGATACCCGGAGGAAAGACGCCTACCCGATCCTTTAGCGCCAACACCCTCGACCTCTTCGGGGGTGTACACCTCGAAACCGGAATCGGCGGGTACGCCGGGCCGTTGACCACCGGCGTAGCCACAGTTTGGACAGCCCTTTAGAAAGAGCATCGACTCGCCGGTAAAGGAGCAGACCGGGCACCGCACCGCCCGGAAGAAGCGCCCACAATGGGGACACACTTTGGCGTTGGGACGCACCTCAGTCCCGCAGTTCTCGCAGAAGAACTTGCCGCGTTTCATTTGGCCATTGTACTAGAATTCCGCAGCTTCCCTAAGGTAGACCGTGCCGTACTCGAACTCTTCCAGGACTCCGGGGCCGAAGAAGGCGGTTGAGACGTCTAAGGAGACCTGGTCGATGTTTTCCGGCAATCCGAGGTCCTCGCGAAAGAGCCTCCCTTCCAGAAAGAAATCCGCGACCGTAAAGTAGCCGGACACGCGAGGCAGGTCGTTGCCCCGGCGCCACACCAGAATAGGCCCTGAAGGGTGGGCGACGGGAATTTCCACTGTCGTCGCCGCGACGCCCCTCGGCCGGCCGGTGTAGATGTAGATAAACAGGGAGAGCCCTTCGGCCATCGGTCGGGAAGAGTCAAAACCCAGATAGAGACTGCTATCGGTCAAAGCCATCTTGAGGCCCTCTAACTCGGTCCCGCCCTTTTGCCAGTAAAGTGAGTCTTCGAGGGGCAGTGTCCGTTCCCCGGCGTCGACAACCCTCCGGACCCGCCGGGGGGTTGTCGCGGGCCCGGATCGAAGCTGGTCTGGTATCGTTTCCCAGTCGAGATAGCGGTTGTCTATGACGATGCGCTCCGATTGGACCTGAAGGTCCAAGGGCGAAACGGTCATCGCTGTTCCGTTCGAAAGACGCAGAACGTCCTCTTCGCCGATCGTGACGAAGTCTCCGGCAACCGGGACCAGGAATACGCGATACCGATCGCTCTCCGGACGAACGAAGACGCCGACTACCGTCCGGAACTGGGGACCGAAATCCTGGTCGACCACGGCGCCTAGAGGCGGCAGATATCGCTCCGCCGAGAGGTAGTGGCCGAAAGACTCCAGATCCCCCTCGGAGGCGCTGAGTGCCTCCCGGACCGCGGTTTCCGAAAACTGAGTTCCGGCGTAGTACGCCAGGTACTCCTCGTTGTTCTGAATAGTCGTCTGCGCCGACAGGGAACCGGCAACACATAGAAAGAGCACGAGCCGTCTCATATCTCTACTATCGGCGATGGCGCCGCCAGGCTGCAGGGAAAGTGCGGCTACTTCTTTCGGATAGCGAGGAAGGTAAGGTCGTCATCCTGCACGTCCTCCTTTAGATGGGAGAACCAGACGTACTCCGAGAACTCCTTATCGTCGCTTCGGTGCTTGAAGTACCGATTGTACTGCTCGAAGTGATCCTTGAGAAAATCCGCAATCTTTCGGTCAACCTGGACTCGATCCGAGGCGGTCGCCCCGGGGTCCGGTACCAAACGGTAAACCTTTTCGACCGCCATCAGCGCCAGAACTACCTCTTCGGCGGTCCCCGAGAGGTTCGTAAAATCGAAAACGAGGGGCTCCTCGATTACGAGGTCCCCCCTCCGCCTCAGTTCGTAGATCTCCCTGCGTTGGGCCGCCGAGATAACACCGTGGACTCGCTGGTTGTCGAACTCCTCCTGTCTCTCTTCCGGCTCTACACTCTTGAACCCCGCGGCCTCGAACTCCGCTGCCTCTCGCTTCTTTTGCTCCGGAAGATCCTTAAAGGCAATTTCCTCGTACTTGCTGTTCCGGAAGCTGTGGTGGCTCTCCTCGATGCCGTCGGTAAAGAGCAGCACGAGGTCTCCGGAGTGGAGCTGCTTCATGACCTGCTGGTAGGAGACCCCCATGGTGGCCATCATTTCCGGGTCCACGCTCCCCGTCGCCGGTGCCATTTCGAGGGTGTCGACTTCCAGGCGCCCTTCGCGACTGTTCCACGTGTGAAAGAGGTTATCGCCGGCGTGGGTCACGAACATCTTTCCCGTCGCTTCTTCGAGGAGGACGATGGTCAGAGCGAAGAAGCGGCCTTGAAACTTCCGCTCCGAAAGAAGCTCGTTTATGTCTGAGGCCAGTGACGCGACGTTCAGGTCCGGCTTCTTACCGATCCGCTGCCGGAAGTGGCTGGTAAAGATGGTAGCACCTTCTACCATAATCAGCGCAGCGGATGCACCGTGCCCCGAGACGTCCCCCTTGATAAAGGCTTGGTAGCCGTTCTGAAGGTCGATCTGGTCGAAATAGTCCCCGGAGAGGGCGTCGGCACCTTCGTAGTACCCGAACACCTCGATGTGATCGTTCTGGTAGGTTCCGGTCGTCAGCTTCCGTCCGCCGTCGGTGTCCAGGGGAAGGAACATCTTCTGGATTTCCTTACCGAGGGTCAGCTCCTTGCTCGACTTTGCGGCTTCTACGAGCCCCTGGGTCATCGAGTTGACGGTATCCGCGAGAACCGTCAGCTCGTCTCGCGTCTTCAACTGGATGACGTGGTCCGAGAGCTTCTCCTTGTCCTCGGTGTCGCGAATCCTCTCGACTCCGGCCACCAACTTGTTGATGGGAATAACGACGATGGTCGCAAGGAGGAGTGCCCCGACGATACCAGCCACCAGGGCCCCCGCGGCGACGAGGGAGGTGCTTATGATGAGCTCCCGTCGGACGTCGGCGATCTGCTCCAGGATTATCTCGGTAGAGATGCCGATACGGACCATTCCCCGGAAAAACCCTTCCGGTTGAGCGTCACCCTGACGGTACGCGAGGACCGGCTGATAGAAGACAAACTCCGTCTGTTCAGTCCCGAGGTTTTCGGGGTCGAACTCGGGATAGCTTTCGTAGACGGCCCCGATCTGGTTCAAGGTCGCGTTGAGGCGTTGCAAGAGCTCGGACCGCGCGTTGTCCAGGCGCCGTACCTCCGGGTCGTTCTCCGAGCGGCCCTCGTTCAAGATAAGTTGCACCGTCTGGTTGGTGATGTTGACGATCTCCTGAGGGATGTTCCCCACCGCCCCCAGGGCTTCCTCGTCGAGTTGCACCGCAAGCTCTTCCGCCCGGGGAACAACAGGGTCGATCAGCTCGGCCTCCCCTCCGTCCCCGATTGTCGGCGCGTCGATGGAGCGGGAAACCTGGAACTCGCTTTCGACCGACTCGTCGGGAAGAAGCGCGGGATCGTTGGTGGCCCAGACGTAGCCGAAATCGCTCGTCCCGGTACCCTGCCCGGTAATCGTCACGTAGAGCGCCTCGTCCATAACCTGACGTTGGTCGGTAAGGCTCGCCAATGTCGCCCGGTTCTGTGCCGGGTTCAACAGCGGCGCTTCTGCCTGGCTCGAGACGCTCTGCAGCAGTACCTGAACCCGTTCCGCGAGGGCCCGTCCGAGAGTCTCCTCCTGCCGCTGCAGCGCGGCGTTCCCGAGAATAAGGGCGAGAGCGAGGATAACAGACACTAAGAGTATGACGATGAACACGGTAAATTTGACCCGGAGGCCAATTCCGCGGCGTTTCATTTCCTGAATCCTCCTTTCGCGCTCCTCTTGGGGGAGCAGCCCTCCGGTGACGATAGCCCGGACCTCGAGTTGGAGCATACGTCCTTCCTGCACCACCCCGACCAGGCGTCGAGTCGAAAAGACGGCTGCTACCGCAAGAAGGAGCACGGTTATCCACACCAGAACCGAAGGCCCCTCGAGAAACACGCCGTTACGTGGACGCCATTGGACCCGAGGCCCGGACGCCAGGCGGTAATCCCCAAAGGATACGTGCCCCGCCTCGATAAGGGAAACCCGTTGGGTGGTAAAGTAGAGCCCCCGCTCTGGATGATTCAGCCCGAGAAGATAGTCCCCGGTCGGGACGCTGGAAACGAGGGGCCCACGAATCAAACGGTTGTCGATTACCTCGAAGTCGCCCTCTCCGCCCTCGAATACGTGGTCATAGGGCGGGCTCCCGTCGGCGTCAAGAATAACCCGATTGACGGTACCGTTTGCCGTGAACCCCCGGCCGACTACCTCGATAGGCTGTCGTCCGAGAATGTCCCGAGACCCCGCGGCTACGTTGTAGATTTCCGTCACCGGCACGTATTTGTTCAACCGGAAGAGCAGAGTCTCAACCTCGCTGACGTTTCCCACGGTATCGATCGCCGCGACGCTCAAGGCGTAAAGACCGTTGTCGATATTGTTGCGACTTATCCGCGGCGATTCGGTCAGGACGACCGACGGAACGGACACCGAGACGTCGACCGCCTCCGGGAGCCGGTTCGCCGGCCCGACCCGTTGCAGGGTGTAGCTGTACCCAGCGACGTCGGGGGCGTCGGGTTCGTTCCAGCCGATGGTAAAGCTATTCGACGATAGGTAACCGTCCTCGTCCGTCGGCGGCGGACGGAAGGTGACCGCCGGTGGTGGCGTCAAGTCGCGGAAATAGGGAAGCGTAGTCGGTGGCGACCAGTTACCCGCCCGGTCACGAGCAATTATCCTAAAGAACCACTCACCGTCGTCCGCCGCCTCTACCTCGGCTTCCCGGGTTCCGGCGGAGTACCGCACCCTCTGCGGCACCGATGCGTTCGGATTCCGGGAAAAAACATAGTTGTAGCCGATGATTCCCGAGGCGTCTTCCGGCGTTTGCCACCGGTAGACGACCTCCCGCTCCGCCGAACGACGCCCTACTTGGTAGCTCGCCGGTGTGACCGGGACCTGGGCAACCCGTTGATCCGGTTCAAGATAGACGATTCCCGCGTTGTCGTCGGAGATTCGATTCTGCCAAAAGACGTGAAGGCGTCCGGCCATCTCGATCGGAGAGACGAAGGTCGATGAACCGCCTTCCCGGCTCAGGCGCCGAGCCGGCCAGAGCCCACCGCGCCGGGCGGCGACGGAAACGTTCGATCGACCCGTCGGATCGTTGAACCAGAAGAGAAACACTTCGCCGGCGTGGCCGACAATCTGGGGATAGCTCGCCCCGGCGGCACTGTCGCTGACCCGCTCCGGGGGGCTCACAGTACCACCTTCCTCGTCGATCTCGGCGTAGATTACTTGAGTTTCCCCCAAGGTACCCCGACGCTCCCAGGCAAGGAGGAGCCGGCCTCCGATCGAAGCGAGAAAGGGCCGCTGGTTATCGTAGCTCTCGGCGGGGTCGTCTTCACCAAAGAGTGTGAAGGTCGTCACCCGACGGGCCGGAGACCAGGAGCGCCCACCGTCATCGCTGGACTTTAGGTAGAGTTGATACGTCGCCGTGCCGCCACCGAGAGCGGCGGTTGGGTCGAAGCTCTGGAAGACAACGTATTCCTGCCCCTGGTGGCCGGCGTGAAAGGGCAGAAAGTTGAGCCCGAGATTAGGATCCTCCTCAAGGAGCTCGAAGTCGCTCCAGTTCTCCACATCTTCGCTTACCGAATAGAGGATACTCTGAACTCCCTCGACACTCCGGCTGACGAAGAGCAGCATACCCCCATCGCTTCGCCGGAACAAACGAGGCGCCACCGAGGTGGTATCGTTACTTAGAGTAGCTACCTCACGGAAGCTGATGCCTCGGTTCTCGGATACCAGTACCCGGGTGTCGGTGGCCGAATCGGTTACGGCGAGAACGATCCGGTTGTCTTCCGTCAGCTGGGACGAGAAAACGACGGGAGCAGACTCGCGCTCGAAGGGAATAGGCCCTGCGACCCGGCGGCGCGACGCCCAGTTGCGGCCGTCGCTGCTGGTCATGAGGGAGACGTAGATGCGGCCC
>CAZLDK010000056.1:0-15314 GCA_964558285.1 uncultured Spirochaetaceae bacterium
AACTGTCGACACGTGGATTTTCAGTCCACTGCTCTACCGACTGAGCTACAGCGGCATGTTAGATGGAGCCGTTAGTGTGCCTGGGCACGAAATAATTGTCAAGACTCAGATCAAGAAGGCGTGGCCCCGTCACCCTTCAATATCCTGAAGCTGGATTTTTAGCGCTCGAACCGAGATCGTTAGCTCCCCAACTAGAAGAACAAGAGAGACGGAGAGTCCGACGAGGGCCCCTCCGAAGGAGATCTCCGCGGCGGGGTGCCACCCGAGATAGAGAAAGATCATGCAGACGACCGCACAAAGCAGCGAAAGGGCTCCGGCAATCTGCATGTTCCGGATAAGCTCGATCCGGAGACGCAGGTTCCCGATTTGGGCCGTCAGGACGCTCGAAGGGTCCTCTTCCCACCGGCGGTGGAGGTTTCGAACGAGGTCGGCGTAGGCCAAGAAGCGGTTCGTGTACGAGATAAAGAGGAGCGAGACAGCGGGAAACAGAAGAGCCGGGGTTGCGAAGGTTAGCTCCATCCTCGAAGGATAGGCCGGGGCTCGGCAGCGGTCAAGCGACGGCCCCTCGACGGGAGCTACTCTGGAAAACCTTCAAGGACCTCCGCTACTTCCTCCCACTCCTGATGTGCCGCCTGCTGCGCGGCTTCGTTCTCCGTCAAGGCGCGCTGCTTCCTCTTGAGATCCCCGGGGTCGAGATAGACATCCGGGGAGGCCATCGCCTCCTGGATGCGGTGGTGATCGTCCTCGAGGGTCTCGATACGAAGAAGAAGCTCCTCCTCGCGTTTTCGGAGCCGTCGAAGCTCGGCCTTCCGGGCCTTCTGAGCCTGGAAATCTCCGGCGGTCCCAGCGCCGCCACCGAAGGGCGGGGAATTACGATTTGAGGTGCTAGGGGACGGGGCGGGCCCGGGACTCCCAGGCTCTCCGGCGTCCTCGAAGACCCGGCCGATCCCGCTCTTCTCGAACTCGCGGTAGCTCCCCGGGTAGCGTTGCCACCCAGACGGCGGCACGGAGTCGGCGCCGCTCTTCTCGGGACGCTGCTCCCGGGGCCAGAGGGCCAGAACCTCGGTTGCTACCTCCCGGATAAAGAAGCGGTCGTGGGATACGAAGACGACCGTTCCCGAGTAGCCGGCGAGAGCTCCGGCGAGGACTTCCTGGCTTGTCATGTCGAGGTGGTTCGTCGGCTCGTCGAGGATCAGCAGGTTGGCGGGTCTCAACAAGAGGGTGGCCATCGCCAGACGACTCCGTTCGCCGCCCGAGAGCACCTGCAGCTGCTTTTCTACGGCGTCACCACCGAAAAGAAAGGCCCCGAGGACATCCCGGACCATCGGTTGGGCGGTGCCGGCGGCACGAGAGGTCGCGTACTCGAGAATGGTGAGCTCCCCGGGGAGCGTGTCGGGGGTATCCTGGCCAAAATAGGCAACCTCGACGTTCTGGCCGAGGGAGAGGGTCCCGGAGGTCGCGTCGTCGTGTCCGGCGAGAATTCGCAGGAGTGTCGACTTTCCGGCGCCGTTTCGGCCCAGGACGGCGAGCCTGCTTTCCCGTTCGAGGGTAAAGTTCAAAGAGTCCAGGACCGGGGCGCTGCCGTCGGAATCGTAGGACTTCGATAGGTTCTCGACGTCGATGACGATATTCCCGCTATGAGTGGCCCGGGGCAGCCGAAGGTTGATGGGACGCAGGTGTTCCGGAATCTCGATCCGCTCCTGCTTCTCGAGCATCTTCACTCGGCTCTGCACCTGTTTCGCCTTGGTGGCCTTTGCCCGGAAACGCCGGATGAACTCTTCCTGCTTGGCTATCTCCCGCTGTTGGTTCTCCCAGGAGGCCATCAGCTGCTCGAGCTCCGCATTTCTCTGCCGCTCGTAGGAGGAGTAATCCCCCTTGTACCGCCGGACCTTTCCGAGGAAGAGCTCGAGAATCTCGGTGACGGTGTCGTCGAGAAAAGCACGGTCGTGGGAAACGATCAAGACGCCCCCTGAGAAGCTCTTGAGGAATCCGGAAAGCCAGAGGCGGGCTTCGAGGTCCAGGTAGTTCGTCGGCTCGTCGAGGAGCAAGAAATCCGGGTGACTCAACAGCGTTCGCGCGAGGGCGGCGCGCATCCGCCACCCACCGCTGAACTCGCTCAGAGCCCGTTCGTGGTCGCTCTGTTCGAAGCCGAGGCCCTTGAGCACCTTGGCGATCTCCGGTTCCCGGAGATAGAAGCCGCTTTCCTCGAGGTCGTGGTCCAGTTGCGCCAGCTCCGCCAGAAGGGAGTCGTGGTTCACCTCGCCGCCGTTCTGGAGCACCCCGGCCACCTCTTCCCGGCGCTCGAGAAGGGCAAACTCCCGGCGGAAGCCCCCTTCGGCGGCCTCGTAGACCGTGGTGTCGAGGGATAACTCGAAGCGTTGAGGCAAGTAGGATAGGACGAGGTCCCGCGAGACGCTTACCTGGCCGCTCTCCGGCGCCTCCCGACCGGCAAGAATGCGTAGGAGGGTCGTTTTTCCGCTTCCATTCGCCCCGACAAGCCCCGCGCGGCTCTTCGTGTCGAGGGTCAGAGAGACGTTGTCGAGGACTCTTTGGGCTCCAAAAGCTAGTGAAACATTGGTTGTGGCTATCATATGGGTCGGTTCGTCCCACTGTACGGCCCTGGGAACGGGAGTGCAAGGGAGTCCGAAGGAGCAGGGAGCCTCTTGTCGCCCGCCGCCAAGCCGGAGTACCTTAGCCACTGCGAACACAGAGGAGGTTCTTGGTTGTATTCGGTCCGCTTGGCCTATCTGTTCTGGATTCCCTCTCTCTTCGGAGTAGCGGGGCTCCAACGTTTCTACATCGGTAAGGTAGGGACGGGGATTCTCTTTCTCCTGACCGGGGGACTCTTCGGCCTTGGAACGCTCTACGACCTCTTTACCCTACCGAACCAAGTGCGCGACGCCTCGCTGCGGGATCGATTGATCACGGACTATTCCGAGGTGTTTAGGATGCCGAAGGCGCCGGAGGAGAGTCTGGAATACCGGATTCTCAAGACCGCCCGGGACAACGGTGGGTACGTCACCCCGTCGGAAATCGCCCTCGAGGCGAAGAAGTCGCCGGACCAGGCGAAAGCACGTCTGGAGGAGATGGTGTCCAAGGGATACGCCGAACACCGGGTCACAAAGACGGGTATGATCGTCTACGCCTTTCCGGAGTTTATGCGGGAGGATCGGGAGTCCGAACTAGAGGACCTTTGACCGGTTTGCACCAAAACGTACAAGAGGTATCTCAATGAAAGCGAACGAGCTTCGATCCAAGTATCTGGAGTTCTTTTCCAAGCACGGCCATGCCGTTATCTCCGGAAAGTCTCTGATTCCCGAAAACGACCCGACGGTTCTCTTTACGACAGCGGGAATGCACCCCCTGGTGCCCTACATTCTCGGCGAGCAGCATCCGGCGGGAAACCGTCTGGTCAACCATCAGAAGTGTATTCGTACCGGCGACATAGACGACGTCGGTGACTTTAGCCACCTGACCTTCTTCGAAATGCTCGGGAACTGGTCCCTCGGCGACTACTTCAAGGAAGAGGCCATCCGGATGAGCTACGAGTTCTTGACCGGCGCCGACTGGCTTGGCATCTCCCCCGACGCGATCTCGGTTACCGTATTCGCCGGGGACGAGAGTGTTCCCCGGGACGACGAGTCGGCGAAGGTCTGGCGTTCCCTCGGCATCCCCGACGACCGCATCTACTTTTTAGGCCGGAAGGACAACTGGTGGGGGCCCGCCGGAGCGACCGGACCCTGCGGACCGGACAGCGAGATGTTCGTGGACACCGGCATTCCGGGAACCGACCGGAGTCGTCCGGGAGTTTCGGACGGCAAGTTCATGGAAGTCTGGAACGACGTCTTTATGCAGTACAACAAAAGCCCAGACGGAACCTTTTCCGAGCTTTCCCGGAAATGCGTCGACACCGGGATGGGAATCGAGCGGACGATCGCTATCCTTCAGGGAAAGAACTCGGTCTACGAGACGGAGCTTTTCACGCCCCTCATCGAGAAGATGGAAGAGATTTCCGGCGCCGGGTACGGCGGCGATCCGGAGGGTGATACCTCTTTCCGCATCATCTGCGACCACGTCAAGGCGGCCACCTTTATTCTCGGGGACGAGCGGGGTGTCGTGCCGTCGAACGTCGGACAGGGCTACATTTTGCGTCGCCTCATTCGGAGGGCCGTCCGTCACGGCCGGAAGCTCGGCCTGAGCGCGGAGTTTCTCCGGCAGCCGGCGGGTCTGGTCGTAGAGATGTATCGGGATGCCTACCCGGAGCTTAAAGAAAACTACGACCGAATCGAAACTGAGATCGTCGCCGAGGAGGAGAAGTTCTTCTCTACCCTTCAAAAGGGGGAACGAGAGTTCGAGAAGCTTCTCCCGGAGATTCGCTCCCAGGGGAAAAACATCATCCCCGGTACCCTTGCATTTCATCTCTACGACACCTTCGGCTTTCCGGTGGAGATTACCGAGGAGCTCGGAAAGGAGCACGGTCTCGTCGTCGACCGGGAGGGCTTCGAAGCCGCCTTCGCCGAGCATCAGGAGAAGAGCAAGTCGGACACAAGCGCCACCTTTAGAGGCGGCCTCGCCGACCACTCCGAGATGACCACTCGGCTCCACACGGCGACTCATCTCTTGCATCAAGCGCTCCGAGACGTCCTGGGAGACCACGTCGGCCAGAAGGGGAGTAACATTACCCCGGAACGACTCCGGTTCGACTTTTCGCATAGCCAGAAGATGTCGCCGGAAGAGATTCAGAAGGTACAGGAGATCGTCAACGAGAAGATAGACGGCAACCTGCCGGTGGAAATCGAGACGATGCCGATCGAAGAAGCGAAGGACCGGGGTGCGAGGGCGCTCTTCGGCGAGCGATACGGAGAAGTCGTCAAAGTCTACAAGATCGGGGACTACTCGATGGAAGTGTGCGGCGGTCCCCACGTCGAGAACACCCGGGAGCTCGGGAGATTCAAAATCCTAAAAGAGCAGTCCTCTTCTCAGGGGGTTCGGCGGATCAAAGCCGTTCTCGAGTAAGCGTCGGAGTCGGCCCGAGGGGCTTTCTACCGGTTGGCTTCGAGGCGGTCGTGGAGCGCGGAGATTTGGCGGTTGACGGCGTTCTCGGCGAGAGCCCGCTTGAGGGTATCCAGAGCGCGTTCTCGGTTGCCCTGCTCTAGGTAGGATTCGGCGAGTTCCTGGTAGAAGCGGGGATTCTTCGAATCGTTCTTGATAAGCCCCTCGATAGACACGATCGAGTCTTCGATGTTCCCCGAGATGCGGTTGATCACTGCGAGGCCGAGCACCGCGTAGGCGTCGAACTCGATGTCGAGGGCCCGCTCGTAGTAGCTCCGTGCGGCAGCCGTGTCCCCGAGGCTTTGGTAGGCATCCCCGGCCCGGGTCAAGATGACCTTGTTCTCCGGATCCCCCTCGAGGATGCGGTTCCAATAGGTCAGGGACTCTGCCGGTTTCCCCATCCCCCGGCAGCAATCGGCCATACCGAAAAGCGCGTAGAAATTGTTCGGCTCTTTCTTGAGAGCCTCTTCGAAGTAACGCACTCCTTCCGCGAAGGTCTTCTGCTTTCGGTGGCAGTTTCCGAGGGAAGTGAGGACCCGGATATCAACCTTCGGACCGCTGATCTCGTACATTCGTTCCCAGTAGTGGAGGGCGCCTTCGAAATCCCGGAAGTCGTAGTGGAGGTGGCCGAGGCCGATCAACGCATAGGCGTTGTCCGATTCCTTCTCGAGGACCCGTTCGTAGAGCTCCTTCGATCGGTCGAAGTTGCGGACCTTTCGATGGGCATCGGCGACCCGGGTCAATACCGTGACGTTCTCGTCGTCGTGCTGCAGATAGCGCTCCCAGACCCGAAGCGCCTTATTGAAGTGCTTTAACGATCGGTAACAGTCAGCGAGGCCAAAGAGAGCGTAGTTGTTGTCCGGGTGGATCTCGAGACAGCGTTCGTAGAAGCCGATGGCCTTCTCGTACTGCCGCCGTTTCCGCGACGCGTCTCCGAGTCCGACCAGGGCGTAGTTGTTCTCCGAATCCATCTCGAGAATCTCGGAGAACCGCGCTTCCGCCTCGGAGAGAAGATTCTCCCTGAGAAACTGGTATCCCTGCTGTGAGAGCTCGGCGAGGTCACCCGGCGATCGCGTCGACTCGTCTTTCTCTGCCACTATTCTTCGGACTCCTTCAGCCACATTCTGATAACAGCCGCCATCTTCTCTATCATCGCTTGGGTCTTTCCCGGTTCCGAGGCCAGCCAATACATTCGAAAGGCCTCCAAAGGGCGCTTTCTCTTATCATACCATTCTCCGAGGCGAATCAACCCATCGCCATAACCCACGGTCAAGAATATCCGCTTTGCGTCGTCGATTCTCCCCTCGTTGAACAGCTGGTTGCCCTTGCGTATGAGCGCCGCGCGATCCTGCGGAGTTACCGGCGCCTGGGTGACTTTTTGAAATCCGGGGTCCGGAGGGTGCTCGAAGCGTATTCCTGGGCTCAAAATGCCTTGTTTCCGAGTATATGCGAGTTTATCGGCAAATTCAATTTGACTACGCCCTTAAAGTCAAGACCACGATGCAGACACCGGCTCCGCGATTCCGCTGTCGAGAAGCCGCTCTACAAAGCTGTTAACTCGCCGGTAATGAAATTTATAGTACGCGGGATTTGCCACAAGATGAACCTTCATAACGGCAAGTTCCTTCGCTACGACCAGGTTGTTCGCCTTGAGGGTCGACCCCGTTTCCACCAGGTCCACGATGTACGGGCAGAGACCCAGGACCGGCGCGAGCTCCACTGAGCCGTTCAGGCGAATAACTTGTACCGGTATTCCCAGCTCGTGGAAGTAGTCCCGGGCGAAACGAATAAACTTGGTCGCGACGCTTAAGGTTCCGATGTCAGTCTCCGGGTCGTGGTCGCTGCGGTGTGCGAGGCACATCCTGGTACTCCCGAAGGGAAAGGTCGCAAGACGGACCAGAGGGAAGGAGGATTCGTAGAGGACGTCGCCGCCGCAGATGCCGAGCCCGGCGATTCCGAAGTTGACGTAGACCGGAAGATCCGAGTTCTTGACCAGGAAGAACTCGAGCCCCTGATCGGCGTCTCGACTGACCAGTTTTCGATCGTCGAAGGAGACGTTCACCGAAACCTGCTTAAAGGCTTCCGAAATCGACTCGAGGAGCCGGCCCTTCGGTAGGGCAACGCTCAAGAGGGTGCTCATAGTGTGGTTACCTCGCCGGCTTCTCGTTTTCGGATCGCATCGCGATATCGAGCCGCGAAGTCCTCTCCCGCGGCCCTTTGGGGGGGCTTGGGTGGCTTCGGCGTTTCATCCGCTGCGATGCGAGCCTCGAGCTTTCGTAGCATGATGGAGAAACCGACGCTCGGGGCGTCGAATCCGAAGAAGCCAAGGAGCCCGTCGTAGCGGCCTCCGGAAGCGACCGGGGCGTCGAGGCCGTCGAGGTAGACCTGAAAGACGATACCGGAGTAGTAGGGCTGGGAAGCCACTTCGGAAAAATCGACACGTCCCTGCCGATGGTCCACCGCGTGGAGAGAGGACACCGCCGCGGAAACCGACTCGACTTCGGCGAAGGCGTCGTCGTACCGGGGGTCGGGAAGACGCAGTTCCTTCCGGAGACCCCGGGCTTCCTCAGGGGAACCGATAAAGAGAAGAAGCCGGGCCAGCCGGTCGGCCTCTGAGGCGTCGTGACCGCCTTGCTTGAGGCCGGCGACGATCTTTGGGACATCGCGGAAGGCCAAGGCACGGATAAGAGACCGGCGCGGTTCCTCCGGGGGGCAGAGAAGGTCGATAAGGCGCCTACTCCCGACGTGGAGAAAGGACGCCGATGGGCTTAGATCCCGGAGAATCTCCGAAAGCAGGGCCATTGCTTCCAGATCGGCCTCGGGTCCCTTAAGTCCGATGAGCTCGGCGCCGCTCTGATGAAACTCGTTCCTGCTGATGTCGTCCGGATCTTGGTGCCGGAGAATGGTGTCGGAGTACCAGACACGGATCGGGAGGTCGTCGGGACGGAGAATCAAGCCCATCTGCTTGGCCAAAAAGAGAGTGACATCGGACCGGAGCATCAGGAGGTCTCCCTCTCGGTCGACGAGGCGGTAGACGCCGCGGGCGTCCCGGTCGCCGAGGAGTTCGCGGTAGACGTCGTAGAAGTCCATTACCGGCGTCTGAACCGGAAGGTAGCCCCAGAGGCGAAAGCGCTCGGCGAGGCGGTCCCGGAGCGTATGGTGTCTACGCGCTTCCTCGAGGTAGAAGGCCTCGGTACCTTGAGGAATCTGGAGTCGCGCACGGATATCATTTTTCATCAGTATTCCTTAAACCTCGTGAATGTAGCAGAATCACCCCTCCTTCGTGAAGCGATGGACGACCGACCGTCCGTATCGGGCATACCCGGTCTCGGGAAGAGCTTGGGGCAGCTCTTCGAGACGATCCTCTCGGGGACAGTGGAGCACCACCAAGGATCCCGGTTTGAGAAGTGTAGACTTGTCCAGGCGTCGCAGAAGATCCGCCTTGTGGGGGTAGCGGAAGGGTGGGTCTAGAAAGACGATGTCGAAACTACCCTGACCCCGGAGAATAAACCGCTCGGCGGGCCATGGGACGACCACCGAGGGTGTGTCGACGAGGGATAGGTTCTTCTTGAGAATCGAAATCTTCTTCGGGTCTCGTTCGACCGCCGTAATCGAAGCGGCGCCCCGGGACGCCGCTTCGAGCGACATGGAGCCGGATCCGGAGAAGAGGTCCAGAACCGCGGCGTCCGCCAGGTTTCCGAGAGAACCGAAGAGCGACTCCCTCATGCGGTCCATCGCCGGGCGAATTTCTCCGGGGGGTACGGTGAAGGTTATGCCCGCGTAGCGGCCTCCGGTAATCCTCACGATGTGCTCCCAGAGTTGTGTTTTTCTCCGGTGCCGGGGTTCTCGCCTTCGGCGGACAGAAGCATCCTTCTGAGGCCCTGGTGCGAGAGACCGACGAGGCCGGGGTCGGTTTCCAGGACCGCAAAGGCGTCTTCTCTCGACTGGTTCATCAACTCGAGATCGGTGGCGACGTCGGCGACCCGAAATCTTAGGAATCCCGACTGCCGAAGACCAGCGACGTCTCCGGGACCCCGGATCCGAAGGTCCTCTTCTGCGATTACGTATCCGTCGTTCTCCTGGTGCATCACCTTAAGGCGCTCCTTGGCCTCCGGAGTTAGGGGCTCGGCGTAGATCAAAAAGGCGTAGGACTGCTCGGGCCCCCGGCCGACGCGTCCTCGAAGCTGGTGGAGGGCCGAGAGCCCGAACCGCTCGGCGTGCTCGACGACCATACAGGTGGCATTCGGGACGTCGACGCCGACTTCGACCACGCTCGTTGCGACAAGGATATCGACGTCTCCACGGTAGAACGCCTGCATCGCCCGTTCTTTGTCGGCCTCGTCTATCCGGGAGTGGATCAAGGCGACCGTGTAATCGGGATAGACCTCCTTCGAAAGAAGAACCGCCATCTCCTCGGCGTTTCGCAAGCCAGACTGCTCCGAGTGGTCGATAAGGGGATAGACGAAGTAGGCTTGCCTCCCGGCCTCGATCTCCCGGCGAACCCGGTCGTAGACCTTCTTTTCGTTCCCGAGGCGAGTCAGGTGCGTCTCAACCGGCCTGCGTCCCGGAGGCATCGACCGTATAGCCGATACGTTCATGTCGCCGAAGACGGTCATCGCGAGGGTTCGGGGAATCGGGGTTGCCGTCATCATCAAGAGGTCCGGTTCCGCGGCCTTGGACACCAGGGCTCGCCGTTGCATTACTCCAAATCGCTGTTGCTCGTCGACGATTACATACCGCAGCTGTTTGTACTCGACCCCTTCGGAAAAGAGGGCATGGGTACCGACTACCAACTGCGCCCGGCCCCCGGCGATCGCTTCGAGGAGCCCCGGGCGACTCGCCGATTCGACGCTGCCGGTCAAGAACGCGACCTCGAGGCCGAGGGGCCCGAAGAGCTCGGCGGCTTTCTCTGCGTGCTGCCGGGCGAGAAGCTCTGTTGGGGCCATCAGCACGGTCTGGTAGCCGAGCTCGATGTAGGGGAGGGCCGAGAGGAGGGCGACGATCGTCTTACCGGAACCGACATCCCCTTGAAGCAATCGGGACATGGGAAGGGGCTCCTGTAGATCGCTGATAATCTCCTCGAGGGTGGTTGCTTGGTCCGGGGTCAGACGAAAGGGGAGCTCCGAGAGGAGGCGCCCCATCAGCGACCGGGGGAGACGTTGGTTCCTTTTGGTTCCGTCGCTGCCCCGGTTCAGGCGATGCCGAGCCAGACCCAATTGCAAGAGCAGTAGCTCGTCGTATGCCAGACGGCGGCGGGCGGCTTCGGCTTCCCCGAGGGTCGGCGGCGCGTGGAGCCATCCTAGGGCCTCGGCCTTGGGTAGTAGTCCCCGGGATTCGACGAGCTCCGGGGGGAGCTCGTCATCGATCTGCGAACCGTAGGTCTGCAGCGCGGAAGCGGTCGCGGTGACTACCTTCGCGTTGGTCAGCCCCTCGGTAAGGGGATAAAGCGGTACCAGTCGCTCGAAGCGCCCTGTCGCAGCGTCCACCGGTTCGAAATCGAAGCTACTGCTCTGCAGATCGCCGTAACGGTAGGAAAAGCGCCCGGCGATCCGTACCCGAATACCCGTCGGAAGCTTCGACTCGAGAAAGTTGCGGTTGAAGCACATCAGCGCGGCCACACCCGTCGAGTCCCGGACGTAAATCTTGAGAATACCTTTTCGACCGACAAAGTCGTGGGCCACCACATCGGCCACGGTGTTGACCCACCCCTCCGGCACGGCCTCGGAGAAGCTTCGGGGGGTCAGGCGGTCTTCGTAGCCGCGGGGAACGTGGGTAAGAAGCTCCCCGACGGTCCGAACGCCGAGGCTTGCGAAGAGTTCGGCTCCCCGCTTTCCGATTCCGGGGAGGGTAGATAGTGGCTCCGTCAGCTCCGAAAGATACACGGCACGGCGGTTCCCTAAAGCGGAAGGGCTGCGAGGGCGGGTATGAGAATGTCGAGGACAAGATTGCCGAGGAACAGGACGGCAAGAATCGACGCAGCCAGGGTCGCCAGAGCCATCTGGTACGAGAGCTCTCGAGAGCGAACGAGATACCGGGAAACGCGGTAGCTCATCGGTTCGAGAAGGCGGTCGAGAGTCATCCACAACTGCCGGAAGGAGTCACTGTGCACGAAGGTGCCGATAAGCCGAACAATGGTCAGGATAAGAAAGAGCACCAAAAAGAAGGAGGCCGCCGAAGCAATCGCCGAAACCGCCGTCGCCAGAACGAACCCAAGGGAGACCGCCCCGGTGTAGCCGATCGTTGTGACTACGTTATTGAGCACCGACAGAAGGATGATCGCCGCCAAGGGGCTGAAGTCGACGTAACCGATCCGGAGGAATCGGGCCCCCCGAAAGAGGTTCAGGTAGGGATCGGTAATCTGCCGGAGAATCTCGAAGGTTCGGCCGTAGACGGCGCCGGGGAACCATGTCATCACTATCCGGACCAGAATAATCATCATGTAAATCGATATGGCAGCGCCAAGAAAGCGCATTACCGGCTGTAGCATCTATGTTCCTCCGTTGATTAGCTTCGCCAGACGTCGGAGACGGCAGCGTGGCGTCGAATTTCCTCGAGGGTCTCCTTCCGGGAAGAAACCCGAATCTGCGACGAGGCTTCGATAATCGACTCACCGCCGTTGGTGCCGACATGTAGGTATACCGGACAGGGCCCCTGCCGGTCAAAGAGGAGGGCCCGAAGTTGGTAGAGATCTTCGCCTTCGGTAAGGGAGCCCCGAAGCCGGATGTGAACTTCCCTGGCCTCTCTCTCGTCGAGTTGATTCGGCGGCCTTACCTCCTGGACGATTATCTGCCGTCGTCCCCGACGCTCCTCTAGGTTCCCAATTATGCCGACGATTGCGTCCTCTACCAAGGTCTCCCGGTTTGCTTGGTAGGCCTCGTCGAAGAACACCAGCTCTACCGAGCCGCGGAAGTCTTCGAGGACACCGAAAGCCATGTTTCCACCCTTTCGCGTCTGGATGACGCGAATCGACTTCAAAAGCCCGAGAAGGGTGTAGCTCTTTTCCGGCAGGGCGCTTTCGAGGTGCTCGAGGTTCAGTGTGACGGAGTTTTCCCAGCTCTTCCGGTAGTCGTCCAAGGGGTGGCCGGAGAAGTAGAAGCCGAGGTTTTCGCGCTCGAGCTGGAGCCGCTCGATGGCCGGAAGGTCCGGAACCTCTTCGATTACCACCGAAACCATCGCGTCTTCTTCCTGCCGGCCGAAGAGCGAGACCTGGCCGACACGCTTGTTCTCTCGTCGCCGGAGGGCGATTTCCAAGAAGGAGTCGAGATTGTGCGCCAGGGTGCCACGGTTCCGACCAAAGCGGTCGAAGAGCCCCGAATGGATCAGCACTTCGACGACCTTTCGGTTTAAGACCCGGAGATCGATCGATTCGAGAAAGTGCTGGAAGGAGACGTACTCCCCGACCTCCTGCCGGACCCGAAGAATTTCGTCGACGGCGGCGGAGCCGACGTTTCGGATACCGATAAGGCCGTAGACGATGGCGCCGTCGGCGACGCTGAACGCCCGATCGCTCAGGTTGATGTCCGGGGGTAGGATACGGATACCCATGGACCGCGCCTCTTCCATGTAGGCGGCAAACTTTTTCGGGTCGTTGATTTCGTTGGTTAGGTTGGCGGCCATGAACTCGACGGGGAAGTTTGCCTTCAGATACGCGGTCTTGTACGCGAGAATCGAATACGCTGCAGCGTGGGATTTGTTAAACCCGTAGCCGGCGAAGGGCAGTAGCAGCTCGAAAATCTCCTCTGCCTGCCTCGCCGTGTAGCCGTTGTTCCGGGCGCCGTCGAGAAAGTCCTCTTTCATCTTGGCCATGGCGTCGATCTTTTTCTTCCCCATAGCCCGCCGAAGGATGTCCGCCTGTCCGAGGGAGAAGCCGGCCACGATCCGGACGATCTCCATGACCTGCTCCTGGTAGACGATGACGCCGTAGGTTTCCTGGAGGACTTTCTCGAGGGCCGGGAGGGGGTAGCGAATCGCGATACGTCCCTGCTTTGAGTCGACGAACTGATCGATATTCTCCATCGGCCCCGGTCGGTAGAGGGCGTTCAGGGCGATGAGGTCTTCGACTCGGGCGGGCCGTGCCCGGGTCAGGATGCCCTGCATCCCCTGGCTCTCGAACTGAAAAATGGCCGCGCTCTTGCCCTGTCCCAGCAGATCGAAGGTCGATCTGTCCTCCTCGGAGACCGTGTCGATCCGAAACCCGTCATCCCGTCGGCGAATCAGCTTCTCGGTGTTCTCGATGAGGGTCAGGGTCTTGAGTCCGAGAAAGTCCATCTTGACCAGTCCGCAGTCCTCGAGCTGGTCCATGGTGTATTGGGTCGAGATAGAGCCGGTCTTCGGGTCTCTGTAGAGGGGAACGTATTCGACGAGCGGTTTCTGCCCGATAACGATACCCGCGGCGTGGGTGGAGGCGTGGCGGTGGAGCCCTTCGAGCTTTTTGCTTATGTCGATGAGCTCGGCGTAGATTCCGCCCTTCTCGTACGTTTCCCTCAGCTCCGGCTCGGCGGCAACCGCGTCCTCGAGGGTTTTCGCCCCCAGGGGCACCAGCTTCGCGATGGTGTCCGCCTCGGCGTAGGGAATGTCGAGTACCCTCGCGACGTCCCGAATGACCGCCTTGGCCTTGAGGGTTCCAAAGGTGATGATCTGCCCGACTCGATCGTCGCCGTACTTCCGGGTCACGTAGTCGATGACCTCTCCCCGGCGCTCGAAGCAGAAGTCGATGTCGAAGTCGGGCATCGATACTCGGTCGGGGTTGAGGAAGCGCTCGAAGAGCAGGCCGTACTTGAGGGGATCGATATCGGTAATCTTCAGTGAGTAGGCTACCAAGGAGCCCGCACCCGACCCTCGTCCGGGCCCCACAGGAATATCTCGAGACCGGGCGAAGGCGATAAAGTCCCAAACGATCAGGAAGTAGCCGGTAAAACCCATTGAGATGATGGTGTCCAGCTCGTAGGTAAGGCGCTCTTCGAGTTCCGGAGTAACCTCGGAATAGCGATTCTCAAGCCCGTCCCGGGCAATATGCCGGAGGTAGCTGTCGGGAGAATCGAACTCTTCGGGTATCTGATAGTCCGGGAACCGGGGGCCCGGAAGGTCTATCTCGAGGGCGCAGTTCTCGGCGATGACCCGGGTGTTGGCGAGTGCTTCCGGAGTATCACGGAACAAAGCAGCCATCTCTTCCCCGGTTTTTAGGTAGAACTCGTCCGTCGAGAAGCGAAACCGGTCCGTTTCGTCTCGCTTCCGGTTGGAGCCGATGCACATAAGGACGTCTTGAGCCGGGGCGTCCTCCCGGTGGACGTAGAAGAGCTCGTTGGCGGCGACGAGGGGAATAGCCGTGGCCTCGTGGATAGCCCGGAGGCCTTCGTTCACTGTCCTCTCTTCGACGAGCCCGTGGTCCTGCAGCTCTAGATAAAAGCCACCGGGGCCGTAGAGCGTTTGGTAGTGCCGGGCGAGCTCTTCCGCTTCTTCGAGGCGGTTATGCCGAATCAATAGCGGAATCTCCCCGGAAATACCGCCGGTCAGAGCAATGAGACCTCCGGCGTGTGTTTCGAGGAGCTCTCGGTCGATTCGCGGACGGTAGTAGAACCCTTCCGTATACCCCTTGGAAGAGAGGATGAGAAGGTTACGATACCCCTCGGCGTTTCGGGCCAGAAGCACGATTCGGGTGTACCGGTTGCCGCTTTCCTGGCTCGACTTCTCATGCCGGGAGCCCGGCGCCAAGAAGAAGTCGCACCCGACGATCGGGACGATATCGGCGTCCCTACACGCCTTGTAGAACTCCAGGGCCCCGAACATGCTGCCCTCGTCGGTGAGGGCGAGGTGGGACATACCGAGCTCCTTGGCTCGGGCGACGAGAGACGATATTTTTGCCGCGGATCGCAGCAGGCTGTAATCTGAATGCGTATGGAGATGGACAAAGTCCACCGGAGCCCTCCCGGCCTCACTATATCTTCAGGGGCCGTCTCATTCAAGTTTTGGCCGTCGGATCGACGGCCCCAAGATAGCCCATAAAGCGCTGGATCAAGCGAACAATCCGGAAACGCTGGAGGGGTAGCGCTGTTTCGGCTCCGGCGTAGAGCAGGTTCTCTATCCCCCGCCGGAGACCCGCCTGCTCCTTCGCGGTGAGGGGCAGACGGCGGCCGACGTACTCGGCTTCGAGCTCCCGATTTCGAATGACCGAGGACCGTCCGAAGGCGACGACGAACCGGATTTCCTCCACGACTCGTTTTTCTGTACGGGCGACTGCGGTGACCGCATGGTAGTTCAAGTCG
>CAZLDK010000057.1:0-14935 GCA_964558285.1 uncultured Spirochaetaceae bacterium
AAAGGATGTTTATTCAATTGGATTAAAAAAAGCAAGATGATAGTTACAATTGAACATCTACGTCGGTAACGGCAACGATATCGGCGCTTCGAAGGGCCCCGGTCAGGAGAGCAACTTCACCGAAGTACTCGTAGGCCCCGAGGTACTTGCTTCTCAAGAGCTGGTCTGTGTCGACCCGCGCGTTTCCCGACCGAATGATAAAGAAGTACTCACCCCTGTGTCCCTTTTCGATGATCTTCTCGCCACGCTTGAAGTGCTTGCTCTCGACGATGGTCAAGAACTGTTGGACCTTGGCAACAGGGATCGAGGTAAAAAAATCCAGATGCTTGAGCACATCGAGAGACCGGTACGCCTCCTCGTAGGCCGGCGCTTTTACGTTGAAGTAGAGGGTATTCTCGATGCCGAAGGTCGCCCGGGAGAGGGCGGTCTCTTTCTTCGACGGAAAGTCCTTGTCGGCGATGTGGTAGACGACGATTTTCTTCTGCACCGATTTTGGGAGAGAGTTCAGATAGGAAACCGGCGTATGAAGTGGAGGGATGCCGGCCTCGTGGTAGATAACATCCGAGTCCCAGGGGAATCTTTGGAGTTCCTCGAGGCGCTCTTGGGAAATGAGGTCCTTCTCCCGGAGCTCCTGCTGTACCGCCGGATCCCCCTGATGGTCCGAGGAATAGACGAAGGTCTTGTCCTGGAAGGTGAGGCGGAACCCCATCGTAGGAATCGAGTGGACAGCGTAGTTGATGTAGAACTGACCCCCGTGGAGGTAGAAGGAGCGGCCGATGTAGACGGGGTGAAAGGTAAAGAGCTTTTGCAGGTATTCGAAGGACTCTCCGGAGAACGCCGAGTACTTGGTCAGAAAGCTCCGCATTATCGTCGGCGTCGTGTAGATGGTGACCCGGGATTCTTCCAGAATCTTCTGAAAGGTCCCGGCGTCGTGGTCCGCGTGGCAGTGGGTAAGGATGATGCTGTCGATGAACTTCGGGTTGACGTTGGACCGGACCAGCCATTCGGTCGAATTGACCGGAGGGTCGATCATGATCCCGTTGCCGTTCAGCCAGATGATAAACCCCGACGTGTTGTCCTTCGGGTCGAAGCCGTTGCTTGGGCCGAGACAGGTAACCCCGAAGCGGGGTGGGATAAAGGGTTCCGGAAGCTGCTCGCCGATGTCGTAGTGAGGTGTGTACTGCACCTTCGCCGGTACCTCGGCGAAGGTCTTTCCTTCGGCGGAAAAGCGAAAGCTATCTTCGTCCGTTCTGGAAATGGTTACCCCGTCGATGCTTATCCGGTGTCTCTTGTCAAAGGTCTTTATCTCCATCATGTCCGAGAGCTTGAGGCCCCGGCGGAAAAAGGCGAGCTCTCCCCGGATATCGGGGACGAAAACATCGTCGTCGGCTTGGAAGGCGTCGTTTTTGAGGTCGACGCTCCTCGGGCCGAACACGGCTTCGGTCATGGCGACGGCCAGGCGGCGGCCCTGCTCTTCGGTACAGATGACGGTAGTCTTCTGCTGCTTTATGAAAAAATTGAAGTAGATGGGAAATTCCATGTCCGCAACGTTTATTCCCTTCTGCCAGTTGAAGAGCTCCAGGGGGAGAATAAACATCCGCGGCACCGACTCTTCGGTGACGATAGTGTCCTTAATCGTCGCCGGGGGTGAGCCAACCTGCATGCGACCCGCCGGTGTAGTAACGACGAAACCGCCGCGAGGTAATTCGACGGCGCTACCGGAAACGTGCTTTACATCTTTGATCGCCTGAACACCCATATTACTCCTCTATTGTAGGCAAAAAAGGTGAGAAATGCACAGAAGCAATGGGACTCCGAAAATGGCCTGTGCCGGTTATTCTTCGGTCTCCGAAATAAGCCGGGCCAGCCGGGTCTCCAGGCTTCCTCGACTCTCTTCCAAGGCGGCCAAGCGCTCCCGGAGGCTCTGTAGATCGTCCTCTTGGCTCCGTAGCGTTGACAGGTAGCGACGGGCAAGGTCCGACCCTTCTGGAACGGCTTCCAAGTTGCTCCGAATCCGCTGCTGATCCCGAAAGAGCTCGTCGACCCGGCGGTTGGTCGCTAGAAGATCCCTGTCGACTTCCGCCAGACGGGCCAGAACGATCTGGAGGCCACGTAGCATTTCGGCGGTTTCGGGGTCGATAACCGGGCGGCTCAGGTAGAAGGCGATCTGGTCGGTGGTAAGGCGCTCCAGGGCTACAGAAGAAGAGACCGGTTGCTCCTCGACGACCTCTAACCGGTCCGAACCGCCGGCGAGGGGCACCTCGAAGCGAAGGAACGAATCGCTCTCCGATGCCGGTTGGAGCCCTCCGACTACTTCCCACCCCGACCGCTTCGGGTGCTCGATAACGAGGGTCCCGATCCGGCTTGCGTGGTGCTCGTATCGGTAGACCGTCCTCAAAGAGCGAATACGACTCGCGATGAGCACTCCGTTCGCGATCCGGAGGGAGGAGATTGTTTCTGGCTCGCTTTGGGTGTCGGTGATAACCGTGGTGTCGGTGTCGAGGGCGTAGGTCAGGATGGTCCGCTCTCCTGGGGCAAGGTCCGCGACGAGGGAGTCTCCGACGAAGGAGCCGTCTTCGAGGACCGTGATCGGCCCCGCCAAAAGGGCGGTCCCCGTTTCGTTGGTGACCTCGACACCGGCTCGGGGCCTCGTGCCGTCTTCGCTCCGGTAGAGGGAGACCCGGCGGCCCGGAATAAGCGTGTCGAGAATCGGCAACATCGCCCCGGAACCCGGAAGCAGATCGACCTCGGCGTCGATCCTATAGCGCACCGCCGTTGGAATGGCAGATGTCGTCGCGCCGGCTGCTCCCGGCGTTTGCTCTCCCGGTTGGGCATCGTCGAAGGCGCGTCTGCTACCGAGAGATTCCGCGGCGGGGGCCGGCGCGTCCTGCTCCATTGCCCCAAAGCCCCGGGTGCTCCGCTCGAAGGTCCGGGGAGTTATCGAGGTGGCTTGAGGTGGCGGAAGGCTCGGTCGCTGGACGTAGAGGGGGGTAAGAAGATCCATCCGAAAGGCAACCGGCCGACTGGACACGAGGGTAACGGCGATGTCCCTCCAGGGGATTGCCGTCGTGTTGTCGACGTGGCCCCAGGCTTGGAGACGGTATTCCCCGGCGCTTCCAAGAACCAGTCGGTAGGAGGTCTTCCAGACCGGTACGCCGTGGAGATAGCTAACGAACAGCGGGCCGGCGTAGCTGGATCCGAGGCGGAGACGCAGAATGCTCTCTTGCTCGATCCGGGAGTTCCGGAGGACCCGAAGAAGGCCCTCGAACTCCGAGTTCAGATTATCGTCTACGAATACGATTCGGTCGACGTTGGCCAGGGAAACCTCCTTTAACCCGTCGTCGCCAAAGAGGGTCAAAAAGAGGCCTTGTCTCCCGTCTTCGACCGGCCGCTCCTCGAGGGCCACGATTCGCCCTGCGGCGTTCGTCTCCCCGTAGAGCGAAACTAACTCTCCTCGGAGCCTCCGAAGAATTGCGGCCCTGTCAGGGTTTCCCGTAAGGTCGACGTAGCTTCCCTGGAGCCGGCGCTCGATCCGGTCGGTTGCGTCAAAGGAGAGTACCGGGACGGCGCTCCCGTCGGCGCTTCGGACGAGGAGGCTCTTGAGAACATCGGGGACGCGTTCCCGGGGGAGCCGGATTTCCACGGTCTCGCCGGCATCGATGCTCCCTTCGAAGGAAAAGAGGCCGACGCCACCGGTGTAGAGGTCGACCGAAGAGAGGGTCAGGGAGGCACCGTTTCCCGGCGCGCCAAGGGGCTCTTCCGCGGCGCCAACAGCCGCGATTCTCACTAAACCCAGCACCAGGAGACCAAAGAGAGCTACCGATCTAATCGTCCTCATCATCTTGATCCCGAGTATACCATGGCAGTTTCGATCCTTCCGCTCCATCTTGGGTTTTCTTTCACTCTGGTATATCCTGGCTACTCATTTCACAGAAGGATGGTCAGTGCGGGTGAAAGTCTTGGTTACCGGGGCGGACGGGTTCCTTGGGTCCAACCTTGTCAGAGAATTGATAGCACGCAAACACGAGGTCGTCGCAGCCCTCCAGCCGGGACGCCAGGTCGGCACCATCGACGGTCTCCCCCTCGAGCGACGGGATGTCGACCTACGCTACCGCGGGGCAACGGTTGCGGCGTTCGACGGGGTCGATGCTGCCATTCATACCGCCGCCGACACCTCCACCTGGCCCTCGCGGCTTCCTCGCCGGGACGCCTTTAACATCGTGTCGACGCAAAACATGATAGCCGGTGCCCTCGAGGCCGGCGTCACGCGTCTTGTACACATCGGAACGGCCAACAGTTTCCCCCCGGGAAGCGGCGAGCATCCCCGAAGGGAAGAGGGGCTCTTCGAAGGCACCGACTACGGCCTCGGCTACATCGACAGTAAGCGGAGGGCTCATCGGAGGGTCTTGAAAGCGGTCGCCGAGAATGGCCTTCCGGCGGTGGTTCTCTGTCCGACCTTTATGATGGGGCCCTTCGACTCGCGTCCCGGACCCGGGCAGATGATTCTCCAAGTCGCTAGGAAGGGGATTCCGCCGCTCCCGCCGGGGGGCCGAAACATCGTCGATGTCCGGAACGTCGCCGTGGCGGCGGCCAACGCCCTCTCCGACGGGAAGGTCGGGGAGAGTTACCTCCTCGCCGGGGAGAACATGCACTACGGACCCCTCTTCCAGGCCATCGCCGAGGTGGTCGGGAAGAAGGGCTTTGGACATCGGGTTCCGAAGGTCGGTATTCTGGCGTTCGGTGCCCTTAACAGCGCCTTTGGCGCCCTACTCCGGCGGCCTCCGGGAGTCTCGTATACCATGGCAAAGATTGCCTGCGACGAGAACTTCTACGATGCGACAACAGCGGAAGCGGTCCTCGGGCTTCCGAAGACCGACGTCCGGCGGGCCCTCGCCGACTCCTTTGCCTGGCTTACAGATAACGGCTATATGGAGGATTAGAACCGATGGGAACGGAAGACCGCGTCGCCCTTGCCAGTTTTTTGCTTTTCTACTTCACCCTCTCCTTCGTCGTGGTTGTCGCCGTCATGGAGACCCGGATACTCGGAAGGATCTGGCGACGAAACGCGACCCCACGCCATGCGGAAACCTTTCGTGTAGTGTCGAACCGGCTTGTCCTGGTGCTGCTCTACGGGGTAATCCCTGCCTTCGTCGTGCCCCGTTACTTCGGCGTACCCCTCTCGGCCTTCGGAGGCGTTCTTCCCCGGGGCTGGTTCTCCTACGGAGCGACGATCGGGTTGACCGGAGTGGCCGTCTTGGTGGCGCTGACCAACCCACGGCGAAGGCTGGTTACCGGGGAGTACCCGATGATCCGTCTTGCCCAATGGTCCGGGACGACGGTGCTCGCGAATACCGTGTCGTGGGTGCTGTATCTTTTGGCCTACGAGTTCATGTTTCGGGGGCTTTTGCTCTATGCCTTCGTACCCCTTGGCGTAACGTTGGCGGTTGCGGTCAACGTGAGTCTCTACGTCACTACACACCTGGTGAAGAACCTGCAAGAAGGGGTTGCTTCCTTTCCCTTCGGGATTCTCCTCTGCGGTCTAACGCTCTACAGCGGCTCCTTCCTGCCGGCCTTCGTCATTCACCTGGCCCTCGCCCTCGCAACGACCCACGGCTCTTTGGCGCTACATCCGAGGATGGGGATAAAGAGGCGCGGACCCTTTTCCGACGAGATTATCCCCCGGGGAAGCATGGAGTAGGAGAATAGGGGAGAAGGGGAGAGTCGAAGGCTATCCTCCCGTGGATTCCGGTTCGAGGGTGTTGCGTCGAGCCGTCGTTACCAGAAGTCCGATGACAGCGATGACCGGAAAGATGAGCCCCGGATTCGCCTCCGGGGCGTATCGAGTGATCAGAGCAAAGAGAAAGGGGACCACCACGCCGCCGACGGGAATCGCAGACTTTACCACCCCCATCGCCGTTCCCGGTGCTTCGGGGTACGAGAGGCCGGCGATCGTCACGATGATAGGAAGTAGCGCCGAGAGGGAAAATCCCATCGCGAAGATCATCGGCCAGATAACGCCCCGGTTGTCGACGGTAAAGAGGCCGATCGACACCACCACCGAGGCGGCAAAGAGAGCGGTCGCGGTCTTCGTGAGGGTCCCTACACGGACGAGGCTGCCGAGGCTAAGGCGGCCGATCGCAACGCCGAGAATGTAGAGCACAAGGGCGAGACTTGCCTCGTCCGAGGAGAAGCCTCGCTCGGCTCCGAGGAAACTCGTAAGGACGCCCGTCGCCCCGAGCTGCATCCCCATCGTCAATACCATCAGAAGAAAGAGCACCGCCAACGTACTCTCCCGGGTCAGCATGTGGAGGCGTTCCTTGAAGGAGACCGGGGCGTTCGTCGGTGCCGGGGGGCGAGAGAAGGCGAAGCCGAAGGCAAAGAGCAGGAGTAGCACCCCGGAAACCAACACGGTACTTCTCCACCGGAGCGCCAGAAAAACCATGGCGACGGTCAACGCCAGCTGGCCGAGAGTGACGAAGAAGTGGTTGGCCGCCAGGAAGAACTCCGGACGGGTCTTGTGAATGTCCAAGAGCAGGGGGTCTGTTCCGGCGTCGAAACTTCCGATGCCGAACCCGACGAGGGCCATAACAATAAGGTTAAACACGAAGTCCGGGCGGGCGAAGTAGAAGAAGATCGCGATACCGGTAAGCGCGCCTCCGGCAGCGAGAATAATTCGCTTCGGAAAGCTGTCCGCCAAGGAGGCGAAGAGGAGGATCGAGACGGTGTTCATTACGTTCTGGACCGAGAAGAGAACGCCAACCTGATACGGGGAGAGGCCGCTGGCCCGGGCCGTCGCTCCGACCAGGGTCAAGGAGACCCCGAGAAAGAACATCGACCCGAAGGAGAGGCCGGTTATAGTCCGGTGGCTCGTTATCACCCGATTATCTAATGCGCAGATCTAGGAGAAAGCGGATGCTGCTCTCCCCGGTCCCGGGGAACCGGATGAGTCTATCCGACTCGTCGAGCTCCGGTGAGTTATCGTAGGTAGTTACGGCGGCATAGTAGCGCCCTGGCCTGTCGAGGCTCACCCGGAGGGCCGAAGCGCTACCCTCACCGCCGTCGTCGTCTTTGGCGATCAAGTTGCCTCGGCGGTCGAAGAGAAAGAGCATCGAGTCGTCGTCCCGGTATGCGCTCCCTTGGTAGACGTCGGTAACGATAACCTCCAGGGATACGGTGGAGGCCTCCGCTAGGTCGAAGGCAAAGATCTCGTGACCCGCGCCGACGATGCCTTCGGCGACGCCTCGACTGCCGTCCATTTCGAAAGGCCGGGCTTCCTGGAGGATCGCCGTTCCGCGGGCTCCAGTGGTGAGCATCCCCATCAGGCGTTTTCCCGTCTCTCCGTCCCTGAGTTTTCGGATCTGGAGCTCGAAGGAGATGTCGCTGCTGCCGAGTTCGCCGAGGCTGTCGAAGACGCCACCGGCGGTAGTTTCCGGCTCGTTCGGAAAGGTCGTCACGACGGCGTAGTAGCGGTCCCCGCCCTCCAAGAGAATCTCGTCGATGCGGGACGTCGACCCGGGGCCTCCGTCGTCGTCGGAGGCGAGAAGCATTCCCCGAGAGTCGAAGAGAAAGAGCATCGAGTCCTCGTCGGTGAATCGAACTCCCTCGCGCTCGTCGGTAACCAGGATCTCCATCGAGACTCGTGTGTCTTCTTCCACCTCGAACCAGAAGGCTTCGAAACCCCGGGCGACGGATCCCTCTCCGATGCCCCGTCCACCTACGAAGTCGATCTCGGTAGCCGCTTCGCGGATTGTCGAAAACCGCGTTTGGCCCACCGCGACGCCTGCCACAAGCAGAAAAGTCGCCATTACGGCGTAAAAGCGATGCGCGTTCATGGAGCGCATGGTAAACCGGAACGCCCCGGCTATGATACTACCGGAGGGCCCCGGTATAATCGTTTTCGGGGGACCTGATGAAACGACAGATCGGTATTTTAACCAGCGGGGGCGATTGCCCGGGACTGAACGCGGCGATCCGGGGAGTAGGTCGCGCAGGGCATGCCTATTTCGACATGAACTTCGTCGGCTTTCGGGATGGTTTCAAGGGCCTGGTCCAGGACAGAACGATGCTTCTCGAGAGCCGGGTTCTGTCTGGGATACTGACCGACGGCGGTACCATTCTCGGAACGAGCCGGGAGAAGCCGCACAAGATGAACCTCGGAGGTAAGGTCCGGGACATGACCGAGGCCGCCGTCGAGAACTACGAGAAGCATCACCTCGACGCCCTGGTCTGTATCGGCGGCGGGGGAACGCAGAAGAACGCACTCCACCTGAAGGAAGCGGGGCTCAACGTCGTAACCCTGCCGAAGACCATCGACAACGACGTAGCCGGTACGGACATCACCTTTGGGTTCGACACCGCGTTGACCATTGCCACCGAAGCGGTGGACCGGCTGCACTCTACGGCCACGAGTCACCACCGGGTTATCGTCGTCGAGATGATGGGGCACAGAGCCGGGTGGCTTGCTCTCGGTGCAGGGATTGCCGGTGGCGCCGACGTTATTCTCATCCCCGAGATTCCCTACGATCTGGACGTGATTGCTGAGGCGCTCCTGTCCCGGACCCGGGCCGGGAAGTATTTCAGCATCGTTGCGGTGGCAGAGGGTGCCATGTCGAAGAGCCAGGCGGCGAAGGTCGCCGAGTTGGTCCAAGCGAAGACAGACGCGACCAAGAAATCCGACCGGAAGAAAGCCTCGGCCGAATTGGACGCCTTCCATCAACATCACGTAAACAATACCGTACGGTTGACCGAGCAGCTCGAAGAGCTGACGGGTCTCGAGTCGCGACTGACGATTCTCGGGCATCTGCAGAGAGGGGGAACGCCGTCGGCGGCTGACCGGGTCCTTGCGACCCGACTCGGGACCGCCTGTGCCGACGTGCTCCACCGGGAGGACTACGGTGTCCTCGTGGCCGCCCGGGGAGACGGCACCGAAACCGTACCTTTGGAAGAAGTTGCCGGGAAGAAGAAGCTTGTACCGATGGAGCACCCCTGGGTCCGGTCTGCCCGTCTCGTCGGAACCTGTCTCGGCGATACCTGGGAGGCTGCGCCGGAGGCCTAACGCGATCGACAAAGAGCCGGGCTAATTGACTTTTTGGTATTTACACTTTAATCTAGTTTATTAGAGATGTTGTCGCCAAAAGGTCCGATTCGCGCCTATCTTCTGCTTTTCACCCTCCTTCCGTTGCTCCTTTTGTTTTCAGAAGAGGCGGCTGCCGCGGATAGGCCGAGAATCCGAATTTCCGTCGAAAACTACCAGGGTCACGTCCAAACGGAGGCGGTACGCCGTTTCTCCGAATTGCTCCGAGGGCGCCTCGGAGATCGGTACGAGATCGAGTTCTTTCACTCCGGGGAGCTTTATCGGGACCGTGACGTTTTGGCGGCGATGTCTGCGGGAAACGTAGAGATTGCGGTCCCCGGCACCTGGCAGATCGATCGCTTCGAGCGGTCCGTGGCCGCCTTTCTCTTGCCGGCGTGTTTCGGCCGGAGCGCCGATTTCTTTCACCGCCTTGCCGACGGCGCTCTCGGGGCAGAGATAAACCGACGGATGGAGGCCAGCCTGAACGTCGTCGTCCTCGGTAGGTGGCTGGATCTCGGTCACGCCCACCTCTATTTCTCCGGCCTACGGGTAACCTCCCATCAACAGCTTCAGAACCTTCGGATACGCGTAGCCGGAGGACTCGGCAACGAGCTAAGGATCGAAACTCTCGGAGCCCTACCCGTGGTTATTCCCTGGAACGACCTGCCCTTTTACTTGCAGCAGCGGCGTATCGATGGGCTGCTAACGACCCACGAGACGGCCCGAAGTGGTCGACTCTGGGAGCACGGAATTCGCTACGCCTTCGAGGACTACCAATACTTTGGTCAGTACGTGCCGCTGATGCGCCGCACCTTTTGGAACCGGCTGACTCCAGAGGATAGGCGGTCGATTCAGGAGGTCTGGGAGTCTGTCGTCGAAGGGCAACGGCGGAGTGCTCTCCGAGCTCAGGAGGAAGCGCGCCTCGTTCTACAACGCGAGGGCGTCGAAGTAGTGGTGCCGGAGGAACAAGAGCTCAACCAGACTCGAGAGCTCCTCTTGAGAAACCAAGACGAGATGGCTAGAACCCTCGGGATTCCGCCGAACATCGTCCGACTCTTGGACCCTGCGCGGTAGGAGTATGAAGAAGCCAAGGGTCGGCCGACAGCTACGCCAGAGTCGAGTTCTCTTCTTCGTCCTCGTTCTGTGCATCGTTGTCGTCGCTGCCTTCGGCTTGTTCGTAGGGTACAGATCGGCTTCCCGCTCCGCTCGAGAGCGGGTCGTCGTATCCGCCCAGTCCTACGGCGAGTACGTTCACGGCGTCCTCGGCGCCCTCGACATATCGGCCGACGTGGTTGTCCGGCGGGTGATTGAGGGAGCAAACCGCGAAGAGCTTCGGCGCTATATGAGACACCAAGCACTCTTTGTTCCCCATATCGAGAGCCTCGAGTACTACAACGCAGAGGGCCGCTTTCTCGTCGGTGTCCCGGAAACGGCGGTAGAGATGGGAGGCAGCCTTTCACCGGACCTTTTGGGACTCCATCGGGACGCCTGGGTCGAATCGTCGGTTTCCCTTGCCGAGGCTTCGGGTCGTATTCGGGTTACTCGGAGTATCGTCACAGATGGCGAGTTCCGGGGCGTCGTAATCGCTACCGTCCCTCAGGTCTACTTCTACCAGGCGATCCCGCTCCACATTCCGACGGCGGTGGCGCACGTTGCCCTGGTAAGCTCCGACGGCGAGTTTCTCCTACACTGGGGACCGGTGGACCACGATGAGGTTCCGACCCGATTTGAGGGCTTCGAAGGGCCCGAGGGGATCAGAGGCCCAGGAGGCGTTTTCGTCGCGAGCTCTCCCCGGTACCTCGGAGGCACTACCCAGCTTCGCTCCTTCCCTCTCCGGATAACCCTCTACTTCGATAGGGGCGTGCTGATGGCGGAGTGGGAGCGGCAGCTGGACTACACGCTGATCATTCTGGCTCTCTTTCTCGTCGCCGGGCTCGTTGCCTACCGCTACGTTCGGCGTCTCCAAGAACGACAAGCTGCGGTTCGGGAAGAACTCGTCCAGGAACGGGAGAGCCGGAGGATTACCGAATTGATTCGCCGGGTGCGGGAAGAGTCCCTTAGCGCGGACGACGAAGCCGGAATACTCAAAGCGTCGATTCGGGTGCTTTCCACTTTTCTTGGAGCGACAACGGCACTGATTCACTCCCACGGCGACGGCGAGCTGCCGCCGCTGGATCTGAGTCTTGAGGGGGATGGCGGAGGCGAGGGCACATACCGACCCCACGACACCCAGGTGCACCACTTCAGGCTTCCTATCCGGGTCGGCAGCAGAAACGTCGGTGAGGTCGAATTCGACCTCGCCAAGGAGCCGACGGACTGGCACTCCCAGGTTGCCGAGCAGGCTCTGACCGTAGTCGGAGGGGCTCTTCTTCGTAACCGTATCGAGAGCCGACTTCGGGATACTGAGGCTCGACTATCCGCCTTTATGAACAACAGCCCGAGTATAAACTACGTCCGGGACGCCTCGGGAACCTTCATCTACGCGAACCCAGAGTTTCGTCGAGTCTTCGGGGAGCCTCAAAAGCAGCTCGAGGAGTTGATCGGCGGGACTGTGGAGCCGGAAGACGAGGGAAGGGAGGTCGTTGTTCGGGAGCTCGAGGTTGCCATAGACGGAGAAACACGATTCTATTCGACGCGCACCTTTCCGTTTCGGGACAGTGGCGGGCGTTCCTTTACCGGCGGGGTCGGCATCGACATCACGGATAAGCAACAAACCCAACGCGAGCTTAAGAGGGCCCTGGAGGACAAGGAGCTGCTCCTTAGGGAGATCCATCACCGCGTCAAGAACAACTTGGCGGTTATCGATAGCCTCCTCTCCTTCGAGCAGGAAAAGGCGACACCCCGTCCGGCGACGGAGATTCTGACAGGGGTGCGAAGCCGCATTCAGGCGATCGCCCTTATTCACAAACGGCTTTACAAGTCGGAGAACCTTACGAGCGTTCCTTTTCGGGAGTATAGCGAAGAGCTTATCGACTACATCCTACAGACCATCGAACCGATGGGTGCCGGAGAGACGGACCTGAGCTTGGACATTGCCAACATCGAGCTCGATATCGACATCGTAAAACCTCTCGGGCTTATCCTCCACGAGCTCGTTGCAAACGCCGTAAAGTACGCCCAGTCCACCTCTGACTCCCTGCACCTTAGGGTCTCCTTTGGGCCCGACGAGGACGGGAGATGTGCCCTCGAGGTTCGTGACCACGGACCCGGCTTTGCAGCAGAGCCGGTACCTGATCCGGAGCGCTCCCTGGGGTACTTCGTCGTCCACGCCTTGTGCGAGGAGCTCGGGGCGGAGTTATCAACCTGGAACGATGATGGAGCTCACATTCGAGTGAAATTGCCTCTGACGGGGTAGAATGGAGATAGAGATATGGATAAGAGAGTATTGCTCGTAGAGGACGAGGTACTCATTCGGCGTCATCTTGGCGTGATGATGCGAAAGATGGGTTACACCGTCGCCGGAGAAACCGGCACCGGGGAAGAAGCCGTCGAGCTGGCAGAAAGCCTCAAGCCGGACCTTATCGTGATGGATATTCGCCTCGCCGGCACCATAACGGGAATCGAAGCGGCCAACAAGATCTGCCAAGGGTGCTGTCCCGATTGCGCCCCATGCATCATCTTCGCCAGCGCCTACGATTTCGAAGGGGATGTCCCCCCCACACTAGCCGACTGCTCGATTCGCTATCTTCATAAACCCGTTACCCGGCGGGCCCTCGACGTCGCGTTGGCCGGCTGAGCCGCTTAGCCGGCGTGGAATCTGGGATGCCGGCGCCGGGCGTCCGAAGAGGTAGCCCTGGACTTCGTCGCATCCTTCGGCTTCCAGGAAGCTGACCTGAGATTCGGTTTCTACGCCTTCCGATACGACCCGGAGACCCAAGCTGTGACCCAAGCGGATCGTCGACGAGACGATGCTCTCGTCTCCGGCTACGTAGCCGATGTTTCCGACGAAGGAGCGGTCGATCTTGAGCTCGTTCAGGGGCAGGCGGCTCAGATAGGCGAGGCTCGAATAGCCGATTCCAAAGTCGTCTACCGAGATTTGGACACCGAGTATCCTAAGGCTCTCCAAGAGCTTCTGCGCCTCGGAAATATCGCTCATGATCGCACTCTCGGTTACCTCAACGCACAGCTGTTCGGGTTGAACCCGGCAGGTCTCCAGAAGCTCGGCGATGCGGAAGACTGTAGAGCTCTCGGCAAACTGCGATGCCGAGATGTTGACGTTGAGGCAGAGCTTCTCCGTTTCGAACACGCCCAGCCGAGAGAGGTCTTCGAGGCTCTTTCGCAATACGAGATCCCCCAGACCGAACACCAGACCCGATTCCTCGGCGACTGAGACGAAGAGAGAGGGCGACACAGGTCCATGACTCGGATGATCCCATCGGGCGAGGGCCTCGACTCCCGTAACTCGGCGGTCGGCGAGGCGGACCTTGGGTTGGTAGTGGACGAACAGCTCCTCCTCGGCGATTGCTCGGCGGAGATCCCCTTCCAGGCGGATCCGCCATTGCATCTGCTCGAAGATAGCTTGGGTAAAGACGCGGTGACGATTGCGGCCTTCCTGCTTCGCCAGATACATCGCGCTGTTGGCGCTCTGGATAAGCGCTACCGCGTCGGTGCCATCGGTCGGAGAAAAGCTTGCCCCTACACTCGCGGTCAACTGAACCTCCTGGTCGGATGCTCGAAACGGCTTTGCGATCTCCTTGAGAAGGCGGGCCATTATCCTCTCGACGAGTGCGACGTCGACAACCTGGGGAAGAATGGCGATGAACTCGTCTCCGCCGAAGCGAGCGACGACGTCCCCGGCTCGGAGGCAGGTCTGGAGGCGTACGGCGACCTTCTTAAGGAGAAGATCTCCGACGTGGTGCCCAAGACGGTCGTTAACCTTCTTGAAGTGGTCGAGGTCGAGAAAGAGGACGGCGACAACCTCGTCTCCGGAACTCTCGGCTTCGGCGAATCGCTCGAGGACCTCTTGGCCGTAGCGACGGTTGAAGACTCCGGTAAGCGGATCGTGATCCGCTACGTACCTGAGCTGTCGTTGGACCTCTTCCCGTTCCCCCGCTTCCCTCTGAAGCGCCTCGTTCGCCCTCGTCAATGCCTCTGTCCGCTGCCGCACCCGGTCGTCGAGAGTGCGATTGATCTGCTCCACCCGCCGCTGCTCTTCCCGCAGCGCTCGGGTCTTGAGAAAGTCCTTTCGGGCGAATACCTCGAGGGAGTAGCAGGCGACCATCCCCGCGAGGTTCGACATCACGTAGGTGACGTTGCTGCTTAGTAGCACGAGCGTCTCGCTATGGCCCCAGAGAAGCGCAGCGACGTTGAAGTAGGCCAATACGCCCCAGCCGGTTGCGGTCGCAAGCCGAAAAGGCAGGTTCGCGAGAATATAGCCGAAGAGAAAGACGACGATGAGGCCGGGGATGTAGGCGTAGTTGTATGGGTGCGGTGCAATGGCGGCCATGGTGGCAATCGAGAAACCCGACAGTACGATAAGGCCCCCGAGAATCGGTTCCCGGACCCGGGCGAAACGCCGATGCGCCGACATAACGTAGGCGCCGATTGCCAGAGGCGTAAAGACTCCAAAGCGCAATGCAAGGAGGGTTGACCGAGCCGCCGGGAAGAGCACCCAGTCGACCACCCCGTAGGCAACAAAGAAGAGGGTACCCAGGAGAATTACCCGGCGAGTGTCCCGTTGGTACCGGCGGTACTGAGCCGCCCGAAAGCGCCGCTCGAGAGGCGGATCGAAACCGGCCCCCGGGTTTTTTACTGAAAACATCATCAAGGTTAATTTACCCGAAAAAGCCTAATAACGCAATTCGTTGGGAGTGCTCCCAAGATTGTGTTTCTTAGGCACTCCACTCCCGCCGCTATCCCACC